>NZ_JADCNK010000004.1:0-439228 GCF_014947265.1 Pedobacter sp. MR2016-19 | reverse complement strand
GTACGAGGCCGAGAACTTGAAATGATGGCGGGACTGCTGTACCCGAAATGCACAGGTTTTGCTCTTCAAAAATTACAAAAAAGCCTGAAGAAAAAATCTTCAGGCTCTTGTAAAATATTCTAATTGATATTACTCAGCCATATTGTGGTAAACCGCCTGCACATCATCATCTTCCTCCAACTTATCGATCAATTTCAAAACATCAGCTGCCTGCTCTTCTGTTACCTCATGGTGAGATAAAGCAATGCGCTCTAATTTTGAACTTTTTAACTCGATACCTTTCTCTTCTAAAGCTTTTTGTAAAGAACCGAAGTTTTCGAATGCACCCTGTGCTACCGCAATATCATTCCCTTCTTCATCGGCCTCAACATAAAGTTCTTCTAAACCAGCATCAATTAATTCGAATTCTAATTCTTCCAGATCTAAACCTTCAGCAGGTACAAATCGGAAAACAGATTTGCGGTTAAAAACAAAGTCTAATGATCCGGTTTTGCCCAAAGAGCCATCAGTTTTGTTAAAATAACTACGAACGTTTGCTACGGTACGGTTGGTATTATCTGTTGCTGTTTCAATTAAAACAGCAACACCGTGTGGCGCATAACCTTCGTATACAATTTCCTCGTAATTGGCCATCGATTTATCAGAAGCACGCTTAATTGCTGCCTCTACCCTATCTTTAGGCATGTTTACCGCTTTTGCATTTTGCATTGCTGTACGTAAACGGGAATTGGTTTCCGGATGAGGTCCGGATTCCTTAACCGCCATTACAATATCTTTACCAATACGCGTAAACTGAACCGCCATTTTGGCCCAACGCTTAAATTTTCTCTCTTTTCTAAATTCGAATGCTCTTCCCATTTTTTGAGTATGAAGTATTTTAGTATCAAGTATGGAGAATCGAGTATCAAGGCGATGTGTTAAACCTTATGCCTTATACCCTACACCTTCAACCTCTCTACTTATTTTTTTAAATTATTTAACATGTCAGTTGTCAGTTTCGATAAATCGAACTCTGGTTTCCATCCCCAGTCTTTTGCTGCATAATTATCATCGATAGAACGTGGCCAGCTATTTGCAATTTGCTGACGGGGATCGTTAGCGCTGTAAGTTAGCGTAAAATCCGGAATATGTTTTCTGATTTCGGCGGCTAAAACTTCAGGTGTAAAACTTACCCCACCAAAATTATAGCTACTACGCACTGAAATCTGATCTGCAGGTGCATCCATCAGTTCAATTGTTCCGCGGATAGCATCATCCATATACATCATCGGTAATTCTGTTTCCGCATTTAAGAAACTCTGGTAACTACCCTTTTTCAATGCATCGTGAAAAATGTGGATCGCATAATCTGTTGTACCACCACCAGGAGCAGCTTTCCAGCTAATTAATCCCGGATAACGGATACTACGCACATCCAAACCATATTTTTGATTGTAATATTCGCACCAGCGCTCTCCTGCCAGTTTACTGATCCCATAAACAGTATTCGGATCCATTACACAATATTGTGAAGTATTGTCTTTTGGCGAATTTGGTCCAAATACAGCAATCGAACTCGGCCAATATACTTTTGCTGTTTTATATTCTAAAGCTAAATCTAAAACATTCAATAAACCGTTCATATTTAAATCCCAGGCCAGCTTTGGGTTTTGCTCACCTGTAGCTGATAATAAAGCGGCTAAGAGGTAAACCTGTGTTGGTCTGTATTTATGAAAAATGCCATTGATCATTTCCTTATCCAGCACATTCACAAATTCAAACGGAGCAGAGTTTTTGATATCATAATCCGGCCTGCGTATATCGCACGCAACAACATGATCATCACCATATATTTTACGTAACATGGTTACCAACTCGGTACCAATTTGCCCGTTAGAGCCTAAAACAACAATTTTTTCGTGCATATTTTTTTTGAGATTGAGCAAAGGTAAAAAAATGAGATAAAAGGCAATAAAATATTTATAGATAAGAAAGGGTTAATCGGTTAATTGTTTGAACTGGTTAATTGCAGACCAGGTTTTTTAACTATTGGATTGCTAAATTGTTAGCTGCAAATTGCCAACTGAAAATGTTGAGCATGGATTAATTGTTAAATTGTGAACTGTAAACTGCCAACTGAAACCTGTGAACTACCGACTGAAACTTTCAACATTATTTTATACATTTACTACACGCTTATCGAATAACCAAATAATAAATGACTCACCCAGAGCCTGAAAAATCTGAAGATTTAATGAATCGTCTAAAGTTGGGCGATAAGCAGGCTTACGAAAAAATATATTTCGCCTATAGTAACGAGCTGTTATTGGCAGCCTACAAAAAAACAGGCGATAAGGTAATCGCTGAAGAACTGGTACAGAATATCTTCATCTCTCTTTGGGAAAAACGGCAGGAAGCACAGATCAATAATCTCCAGGCCTATTTGTTCGGTGCATTGAAGTTAAGTGTAATCAACCACATCAGGAGTCAGGTGATGCAGAATAAGTACATGGAGTACCAAACCCTAACCTATTCAGAAAACCATCAGGATACCGCGAATCTGGTCGATCTTCATGATCTTTCTTCCATTATCGAAAAAGGCATTAATTCGCTACCCGAAAAAACACAGGAGATCTTCAGAATGAGCCGTTATCAACACCGATCTACCAAAGATATTTCTACTGGTTTAAACATCTCCGAAAAGACTGTAGAATACCATATCACCCAATCTATTAAGAGGATAAAAGAATACATCAAAATTTTTTACATCTTTTTATAGCTGATTATCAGCACATTAAAACTTATTTCTATTTTTATCATGCACAGCTTTAGGGTTTCGCTCCAGTTGTGTTACTTGTATAGTATAAGGCCAAATATTCTTTTTATGAACCAGAAATCATTTTACGATTTACTAAGCCGTTACGAAAACGGAAATTGTACTGAAGCTGAAAAGCTTTGGGTAGACAAATGGTATCATAACTTAAATAACCAGAATTTTAAAGATTTATCATCAACTGCGCTCGAAGAAATGCAGGTGAATACCTGGCTTAACATCAATAACGTTGAAAGCAAACCTACACCAGCGCTTAAGGTTAAAAGGCTTTGGCCAAAAATCGCTATTGCAGCATCTATAATCATTGCATTTTTTATTGCCGGTTTATATTTAAGTAGTTACAATCATGCTGAACAATCTTTCATTGATGAAAATGAAGGCTTAAATTTAATCAGCAAAACGAATGAGAGCGATAGCAGCCTAGTGATATCACTTAGTGATGAAAGTACAGTAACACTTAAACCACAGGCGAACATTATTTACCCAAAGGTTTTTGCAGCTAACAAAAGAACGGTTTATTTAAAAGGAAGTGCATTTTTCTCGGTAAGTAAAAATCCTAAGCGTCCTTTTTATGTGTACAATCAAAAATTGGTTATTCGTGTTTTGGGTACCAGTTTCTGGGTAAAATCATCAACGGATAAACTTCCGGCTCAGGTTGCGGTAAGAACAGGAAAAGTTCAGGTAGCCGAAAATCAGAAAAGCTCACTCTTCACTTTCGATAAAGAAAAACTGGCTAAACCAATTCTGCTAACACCAAACCAAAAGGGCATTTTTGCCGACCACAAATTAAATAAAACATTGGTAAGCAAGCCTATTCCATTGGCCGAAGCTTATAACATCCCCACAAGACTGAGCTATAATTTTAAAGAAGAAAGCATTAAAGAAATTTTCAAAACCTTATCTGAAGCTTACGGGATAGAGATAAAATCGGATAATGATCAGATTTCGACCTATACTTTTACCGGTGATTTAAGCAAAAAAGGGCTCTACGAGCAGCTCGACCTGATCTGCGGAACCATCTCAAGCAAATATTACATCCAGGGAACCAGCATTGTGGTTTCCAATAAAAACTAACCAAATATATAAACATGATGAAGAATAACCACAACACCAACAGCCCATAGCCGCGGCTCCATTTTCCATAATATTTTTCTAAAAAACAAAGCCGACAATGTGGGGCATTGCCGGCGAGTTAAATACATCAGAAATGTATTCATGGTATTTCTATGTCCAATAAATCCAATCATTTAATGAACAATAACCAAATTTATGAAAAAAAATCAACTTATTTCGCTGGCGATATATGCAATGAGAGTTTCGATTTACCAAATACTTGCAATAATAATTTTTACTTGTGGTGCTTTTGCCAAAAATGTCGACGCCCAGGATTTTCTGAATAAATCAATTTCGATCAAAGCCGATCAAACAGATATTAAAACCATTATTGAAAAAACAGAACACTTAGCCAATGTTAAATTTGTTTACAGTCCGCAATTAATAAACTCCAACCGTAAAGTTTCTATTAATGTGGTCAATCAAAAGCTTAAATACTTTCTTGAGAATTCGCTAAAACGTTATGACGTGGGATATAGGATAGTTAAAGATCAGATTTTGCTCTATTCTATTCCCGCCAATAACAACCTCGAACTTTTAAAAGCTTTCGAAGGCATTGTAACCGGAAAAGTAACCGATAGCAAAGGTAATCCTATTCCAGGCGTTTCGGTTACCGTAAAAG
Source organism: Pedobacter sp. MR2016-19 (assembly GCF_014947265.1). NCBI lineage: Bacteria > Pseudomonadati > Bacteroidota > Sphingobacteriia > Sphingobacteriales > Sphingobacteriaceae > Pedobacter > Pedobacter sp. MR2016-19. The sequence goes on along the minus strand of NZ_JADCNK010000004.1, from coordinate 434,681 downwards.
GAAAATCAATCGGAACCACCACCGACGAAAATGGTGCTTTTGCTTTAAAAGGCCTAACTGTTGACAGCCGCGTCCTGGTGGTGAGATATGTAGGTTTCATTTCTAAAGAAGTTAACCTGTCTCCTGGCAATGCCGATGAAAACCTGAGCATCAGCCTATCAGAAGATAACCTACAGTTAGAGAGTGTGATGGTAACCGGTGGTAATCCGAAGAAAAAATTAGAAAGCAGTGTGGCCTTAACCTCAGTGAGTAATAAAGATATCACCAACAGGGCACCATTAAACAGTACCGATTTATTAAAAGCTATACCAGGCTTAACCGTAGAAAGTACGGGTGGCGATGGTCCGGGTAACGTTTGGGTAAGAGGCTTTCCACAACAGGGCGGTTATATTTTCTTAGGCATACAAGAAGATGGTTTACCGCTTTTACCTACAGGTTTCAATACCAACCCATCTATAGATCAGTATTATAAAACAGATTTAACCATTCAGAACATCGAAGCAATTAGAGGGGGAAATGCCTCAATCATTCAAGCCAATACGCCAGGTGCTGTAGTAAACAACATCAGTTACGTGGGCGCAGATAAACAATATGGCCAGTTTAAATTTACCACAGGTTTTTCACAAGGCTTATACCGTTTTGATGGGAATACCGGAGGAAAAATAAACAACCAGATCAAATACAATATCGGTGGTTTTTACCGTACCGATAATGGTGTGGTAGATCAGGGCTTTAATCCGGCCAACCAGGGTGGACAGATTAAAGGCAACGTGACTTTTAATTTTAAGAACAATAAAGGCTTTTTCAGGGTGTATGGTAAATACCTGAATGATAAAGTTCAGTTCTTATTAACCAGTTATTACCCTTACGATGGTACCGGAAAGCCGACTACTTACCGTGATTATAATATGGCAACGCAATCCATTACGCCAATTCAAACAGAATGGAGTTATAACGATCCGGTAGCAGGAAGCCATAATTTTAGTTTAACAGATGGAATCCACACCAAATTGGGATCAGCTGGTTTTCAGTTCAACTACCTAACTGACAGTGGCTGGCAGATTGTTAACAATTTCCGTTATCAAAATACCCATACCAACTCTACCTATACTGCCCCTGCAGGAATTGTAGCGAGAACAGCAGCAACACCTTATTATTACACTGGCGGTTCAGTAGCACCATTTGTAGCTGGAGATTACGTAATTACCTCTAATGCACAAGGACAAATTAATAGTGATGTTCAGGTTGTTGATTACCTTGATTTAAGAAAAAAAGTAAAAAATCATAGCCTTAATATTGGATTAGGCATTCATCAGTATAACCGGGATGATTTACGTTATGCTTTCCGTTCACTTACTGAATTTAAAGAACACCCAAGCATTTTATTACAATCGCCAACCGCAGCAGAGCGTACCATCCAAACTAAAAATACTTTTATTGGTGATACCAGAACCCTTTCAGTTTATGCAGGAGACGAGATTACAATATCCGAAAAATGGCGTTTAGATATTGGTGCCAGAATTGACAATCAGAATGTTAAAGGCGACCGACCTTATTATGCACAAAATGCAGATGGTTCAGTAAATGCAACCGCGAGTGCAACACCTACAATTTTAGGCTACACACACTATAACGAAACCTTAACCAATTGGGCAGCTTCAGTAGGTGCAAACTACAAAATAAACACTACCTCAAGCATTTTTGCAAGGGCTACAAAAGCTTACAATGCACCAAACATCGGCGATTATAATGCATCCGCCTATAACGCAGCAAACATTAAAAAACGTCCGGTTTATTTGGGTGAAGTAGGTTTTAAATATGCCAAAAACAACCTGGCTATTTTTGCATCAGGAAGTTATTCTGCAATTAAAAACACATCGTTAACGATTAATGTTCCAACAGTTGCCTCGGGTTTACAGGCATTGGTAGCCTTTGGGTCTACACGTACCTGGAGTGCTGAATACGAAGTTTCGTACAAAATTGGCAAGCCACTAAGCTTGCGTTTAACCGGAACACTGCAAGACTCTAAATACACCGATTACGAAGCAAACACAAGTGGCAACGCTGCTGTTGCGGCAGAATTTGGAAACAGAATTTACAGTTTCACAGGCAATAGAACCGAACGTGTTCCTGTACTCAATACTGAACTTGGTGCCAACTATGACTATAAAAACTTTAACCTGTATATAGCAGCTAATTATGTTGGCAGTCGCTTTACCTCGCCTAGTGGCAGTTACAAACTTCCATCCTATGTGGTAATGAAAGCCGGTGCAGGATATAATTTTACTAAAAAGATTTCAATAAGATTTTGGGCAGACAACTTGTTAAATGCAAAAGTACTGACAGAGGGCGATGTTCGTGGAGATCAGTTCAGAGATTTCTCAACCGTAACCCCTGGCCAATTAATGATTGGCAGAACTTTACTTCAACGTACCTTCTGGGGATCATTAGCTTATTCATTCTAACAAATAAAACCGGAGTTTACGCTCCGGTTTTTTTATTCTAAAACATCATGACAACAAGAAGATCATTTTTACAAAAAGTAAGCTTTGCCGGGGCGGCAGCTTTTTTAAGTCCATCTGTTATTACAACGGCTTTAGCACAATCAGCGAAGGTTTCAAAAATCGGAATCGGTCTTTTCACCCTACGCGAACAATTAACGGCAGATGTAAAGGCCACTATTGAACAGGTAGCTAAAATCGGCTATAAGCAAGTTGAAACCTATTACGGCTATCCGGGTAAATATGAAGTAAAAGGATTCTGGGGACTGGAAGCCAAAGATTTCAATGCATTATTAAAAGCTAACGGCCTCTCGTCTCCCAGCGGACATTACAACGTAACGGAGTTTTTATCCTCTGGCGACGATAAAGTGCTAAAATCGCACATCGAAACCGCAGCTACTGTTAACCAGAAATATTTTGTTATCCCTGCTTTGCCGACCGATATCAGAACCAATGGAACATTGGATGATTATAAACGTATGGCTGCAAAATTTAACCAGGCAGCCGAACTTTGCCAAAAATCAGGCTTAAAATTGGCCTACCACAACCATAACTTCGAATTTAAAGATCAGGGGAATGGCGTAACAGGTTACGAAACCTTGCTTACAGAAACCGATGCCAATATGGTAGGTTTTGAACTCGATATCTTTTGGGCAGTAAATGCAGGTTTAAACCCGGTTGATATGTTCAAGAAAAATCCGGGTCGTTATAAAATGTTTCATGTTAAGGATATGGACAAAGCAGATAAAGCCGTTTTCGTAGAAGTGGGGTCTGGCAGGATCGATTTCAAAAGCATTTTTGCCGCATCAAAATTAGCTGGTGTAGACTATATTTTTACTGAACAGGACATCATTAAAAAGGAACCCTACGAGAGTATTGCAGAAAGTTATAATTACATTAGAAAAAATCTACTTTAGTCCGATTTTATCCTTAAAAATCTATGTTTTTGAATATATTAGTACATAATATGTAAACCTATACTAAATGTATTTTTTACACCAAGTAAATTTGAGATAAAAACACGGTTTAAACAGCAAATAGACTGCAAAAAGATTATTATTTGGAATAATTCTACACAGTAACAATCCTATTGCCAACTGATAATTTAACTTAAAAAATTTATTGTTTACGCTATATTTTTTCTAATATTACTAATTGAACACATAAATAACCAAAATATAAAATCATAAAGACGATGCACAGAAGAGAAGCACTCAAAAACGTTGCATTTTTGCTGGGAGGAGCAATCTCGGCAAGTACAATGGGCGTGTTATTTGAAAGTTTTACGCTCCCCGAAAATGAAAAAAACTTCGTAAGCTATTCGCTTGAAGACGAAAAGATCTTTGCAGAATTTGCTGATGTTATTGTTCCGACAACCAAATCATCTGCAGGTGCCAAAGCCGCAGGTTTAGGTAAGTTTATTCCAATGATGATGAAAGATTGTTACCCTGCCACTATGCAAACCTCCTTTGCACAAGGCTTTAAAGATCTTCAGGCAAAATCAAAGAAAGATTTCGGGAAAAGCTATATCACTTTAACACCAGCCGACCGTAAAAAACTAATGATCGATTTGAGAGCAATCGCACTTGCACAAAAAGATGGCCAATCAGAAGAGAACAAAGATTTAGCTTACTTTTTTATCACAGCAAGAGATTTGACCTTACTCGGTTACTATTCTTCAGAAATTGGTTGTACCAAAGCAAGGGAATATGTCCTTATTCCGGGCCGATATGATGGCAATGCGCCTTTAAAACCTGGCCAAAGATCCTGGGCAACCTAATTTCTAACAACAACTACAAAACATCATGAATTTAAATACTAATTTAAAAGCAGAAAATACTTACGATGCTATTGTGATAGGATCGGGGATTAGTGGCGGCTGGGCTGCAAAAGAACTTACTGAGAAGGGATTGCGCGTATTGATGCTCGAAAGAGGAATGAACATCGAGCACATCACCGGTTACGAAACGGCAATGAAAAATCCATGGGATTTTAAACATGCCGGTAAACTTACCGAAGAGCAAAAGCGTACCCACCCGGTACAAAAAAGAGATTACCCTTACCAGGAAGCAAACGAAAAATGGTGGGTAAACGATTTAGAATGCCCTTATACAGAAGATAAACGTTTCGATTGGTACCGCGGTTTCCACGTTGGTGGAAAATCGTTAATGTGGGGTCGCCAGAGTTACCGTTTTAGCGATCATAACTTTGAGGATAACAAAAAAGATGGTCACGGAAATGACTGGCCAATCCGGTACGCCGAACTTTCTCCCTGGTACGATTATGCAGAACGATTTGCTGGCATTAGTGGCTCTAAAGAAAACTGGCCTACCTGCCCGGATGGCGAGTTCCTACCTCCAATGGACTTAAACATTGTCGAAAAATCGGTAAAGGCCCGCGTTGAAGAACATTATAAAAAAGAACGTATCATCATGATTGGCCGGGTTGCCAATCTTACTGTTCCGCACAAAGGCCGTGGCAATTGCCAGTATAGAAATTTATGTAGCCGTGGTTGTCCGTTTGGCGCATACTTCAGTACGCAGTCTTCTACCCTACCTGCGGCAATGGCAACAAAAAGATTAACCGTTAGACCATACTCGATCGTAAATCATATCATTTACGATAAAGACACCAAAAAGGCAAAAGGTGTAATGGTAATCGATGCGGAGACTAACAAAACAATGGAATTTTATGCAAAAATCGTTTTTGTTAACGGTTCTACATTAGGTTCTACATTCGTGCTGTTAAACTCAACATCCGAAGCCCATCCAAATGGATTAGGTAATGGAAGTGGTCAGTTAGGTCATAACCTAATGGATCATCATTTCCGTTGTGGAGCCAATGGAGAAGCTGAAGGTTTTGATGACAAATACACTTATGGTCGCCGTGCAAACGGAATTTACGTACCAAGGTATCAAAACATTGGTAACGATAAACGTGATTATTTACGCGGTTTCGGTTACCAGGGCGGAGCAAGCAGAAGCAACTGGCAAAGCGATGTGGCGGAGTTATCATTTGGTGCAGATCTGAAACAAAAAATGACCACTCCGGGAAAATGGAACATGGGATTAGGCGGTTTCGGAGAGATGTTGCCTTATTACGAAAACAAGGTATATATCGACAAAACCAAAAAAGATAAATGGGGTCAGCCCGTATTGGCAATTGATTGCGAATACAAAGAAAACGAGAAAAAAATGCGTGTGGATATGATGAATGATGCTGCTGAAATGTTAGAAAAAGCTGGCTTAAAAAACATCAAAACATTTGATAATGGCTGTTATCCAGGCATGGCCATCCATGAGCAAGGAACAGCAAGAATGGGTAACGATCCAAAAACTTCTGTATTGAACAAATGGAACCAGATGCACGAAGTAAATAACGTTTTCGTAACTGACGGATCTTGTATGCCATCAATTGCGTGCCAAAATCCTTCATTAACATTTATGGCTTTAACTGCTCGTGCTTGCGATTATGCTGTAAAAGAATTAAAGAAAAAGAATATCTAGAAAGGTTTAAGGCCGCGAAGTATGAGGTTTAAGGTAAAAGGCGTAAGGTAGAAGGTTTAATTGCCCAAAAACCCTACACCTTTTATCCTGAACCTTTTTAAGGTAGAATGCGGAAGGTTTAATTACCTCAAACCCTACACCTTAAACCCCAACCAAAAACCTAATTAAAAAACAGAGCAAGAGGCGCAAGATTTAAGGCATAGGAAAATCACCCTAAACCTTTCACCTTACACCTCACACCTTTATAAAATGAAAAGAAAATTAAGAATGGGCATGATAGGCGGCGGAAAAGACGCCTTTATCGGCGCCGTACACCGTTTAGCTGCCAATATGGACGGCCTGATCGAATTATCTGCCGGAGCTTTAAGTGTAAATCCTGAAATTGGATACGAATCTGGAAAAATACTTTTTCTTCCCGATAACAGGATCTACACTAATTACGAAGAAATGCTGACCAAAGAAAGTGAATTGCCAGCAGACGAAAGAATTGATTTTGTGACCATTGTTACTCCAAACTTTGCCCACTTTGCTCCTGCAATGATGGCCTTGGATAAAGGTTTCAACGTTGTGATTGAAAAACCGATGACTTTGACTTTAGAAGAAGCTAAACAGCTGCAGGCTAAAGTAGAAGAAACCGGTCTAACTCTTTGTTTAACACATACTTACTCGGGATATCCGATGGTTAAACAGGCTAAACAAATGGTAAACGAAGGCGAATTAGGTTCCATCCGTAAAATTGTGGTAGAATATCCTCAAGGTTGGTTAAGCACACTTTCTGAGCGCGAAGGCAATGCCCAAGCAGCCTGGCGTACCGACCCATCTAAAACCGGAAAAAGCGGTTGCATGGGCGATATCGGTACACATGCAGCACACCTTGCCGAATACATTTCGGGATTAAAAATCACTAAAATTTGTGCTGATTTAAATATTGTAGTGCCTGGAAGAGCCATTGATGATGACGGCAACGTATTGTTGAAGTTCGATAATGGAGCTAACGGCGTATTGGTGGCCTCACAAATTGCTGCCGGCGAAGAAAATGCACTAAAAATCAGGGTTTATGGCGAAAAAGGTGGTTTAGAATGGCACCAGATGGAACCAAATACACTAATTGTAAGGTGGTTAAATGCGCCTGCCCAGATCTACAGAACAGGTAACGGCTATATGGGTAGTTTTGCAAAACACAATACCCGTACTCCTGGCGGTCACCCTGAAGGTTATTTGGAGGCATTTGCCAACATTTATAAAAACTTTGCACTTACGGTAAATGCAAAATTAAATAATCAGCAACCTACTCCGGAAATGCTTGATTTCCCTGGCGCCTCAGATGGAGTCAGAGGAATGGCATTTATCGAAAATGTGGTGGCTTCAGGCCAATCAGATCAAAAATGGTTCGACTATAAAATATAATACCCGGTATGACAACGATAAAAGGACCAGCAGTATTTTTAGCACAATTTATAAGCGACGAAGCTCCATTTAATTCACTTGATAGCATTTGCAAATGGGCTGCAGATTTAGGATTCAAAGGTATCCAGATGCCAACACTTGATGCCCGCTTTATTGATCTTAAACAAGCCGCGGAAAGCAAAACCTATGCTGATGAATTAAAAGGCAAAATTGCAACTTACGGTTTAGAAATCACTGAACTTTCTACACACTTACAAGGACAATTGGTGGCAGTTCACCCTGCTTACGATGACTTATTTGATGCTTTTGCACCAAAAGAAGTACACAAAAATCCAAAAGCCAGGACAGAGTGGGCTGTACAGCAGATGAAATACGCGGCTAAAGCATCGCAAAACCTGGGTTTAAATGCGCATGCTACTTTTAGCGGTTCATTATTGTGGCAGTATTTCCACCCTTGGCCACAACGTCCGGCTGGATTGGTTGAAGAAGGCTTTGCAGAACTGGCTAAGCGATGGACACCGATCTTAAACGAATTTGACCAATGTGGGGTTGATGTTTGCTACGAAATACACCCTGGAGAAGATTTATTTGATGGCGAAACTTATGAAATGTTCCTCGCTGCGGTAAATAATCACCCTCGGGCATGCTTATTGTATGATCCATCTCACTTTGTGTTGCAACAATTGGATTACATTCAGTACATCGATTTTTACCACGAACGCATCAAAGCCTTCCATGTAAAAGATGCAGAATTTAATCCTACTGGCAAACAAGGCACTTTTGGTGGATACCAGAGTTGGGCAAACCGAGCCGGACGTTACCGCTCACCTGGTGATGGACAAGTTGATTTTAAAACCATTTTTAGTAAATTAGCCCAATATGATTTTAAAGGTTGGGCCGTTATGGAATGGGAATGCTGTATCAAAAACCAGCAAGATGGTGCCCGCGAAGGCGCAGAATTCATCAAAAAGAATATCATTAACGTAACTGATAAAGCATTTGATGATTTTGCTGCATCAGGTAGTGACAGCGCTTTCAATAAAAGAATATTAGGATTACAAGAATAACAATACACACAATATGAAACCTGCATAGGCAACAACGAATAAAATATTAACGCCTATGCAAACTTGAATGCAATAAAAACACACACAACATGGAAAAAACATTTTTAATTTTAGGCGCTGTAGTCATTTTTATGGCGTCGTTTTCAAAAGCCGATTTAGCGAAAGAGAAAACCGTGGTTGCAACGGCAACAACAACAAACCATGTTAGTTTTCAATCCAATCCAGGAGAAAAACTGATCAATAAATCAGATTGTTTAGGTTGCCACAACAAGACCAACAAAATTATTGGCCCTGCTTACGTAGAGATCGCAAAAAAATATCCTGCTACAGAAAAAAACATCAATATGTTAGCGGATAAAATTATTAAAGGTGGAACCGGGGTTTGGGGAAATATGCCAATGACCGCTCATGCTACTCTTAAAAAAGATGACGCAAAATTAATGGTAAAGTATATTTTATCTTTAAAGAAAAAATAGTCGAATTCCGTTAGCAAATCGATTTACTAAATATGAAAACAGAGCAAGAAAATAAAAACACGAGTAACCGTCGTGATTTTATTAAAACTTCAGCAATCGCTGCTGCAGCCTTTATGATCGTTCCGCGCCATGTTTTGGGCGGAACAGGTTATTTAGCACCGAGCGATCGCTTATTAGTTGCCGGCATTGGTGTTGGCGGAAAAGGTCAAAGCGATTTAGATATGTTTTACAAAAGCGGAAAAGCAGATATCGCTTTTCTGTGTGATGTAGACGATCGCCGTGCAGCAAATAGTGTAAAAGCTTTCCCTAAAGCAAAATACTATAAAGATTGGCGCGAGATGTTGGATAAAGAACACAAAAACTTCGACGCTGTCTCTGTTTCTACTCCAGACCATAACCATGCTATCCAGGCTTTAGCAGCGATGCAGTTGGGCAAACATGTTTACGTTCAAAAACCTTTAACACACGATATTTATGAGGCGCGGATTCTAACCGCAGCTGCAAAAAAATATAAAGTGGTTACGCAAATGGGTAATCAAGGTGCATCTAATGATGGTCCACGCCAGATGAAAGAATGGTACGAAGCTGGTTTAATCGGCGACGTACATACGGTTTATGCCTGGACTAATCGCCCGGTTTGGCCTCAAGGCATTCCCTGGCCAAGCAAAAAAGCAGAAATTCCTAAAGAATTAGACTGGAATTTATGGTTGGGAACGGCTCCTGAAAAGGATTTTGTTGATAAATTGGTTCCATTTAACTGGCGTGGCTGGTGGGATTACGGAACCGGTGCTTTGGGCGATATGGGTTGCCACTTAATTGAAGCTCCTTTTAGTGTATTAAATTTAAAATATGCTAAAGAAGTTGAGGCAAGTGTAGGTTCTGTTTATGTTGATGAATTTAAGCGTGGTTATTTCCCTGAAAGCTGCCCTCCATCAAGTCATGTTACTTTAAAATTCCCTAAAACGAATAAAACCAAAGGTGATGTTACTTTACATTGGATGGATGGTGGTATCCAGCCAGAACGCCCGGAAGAATTAGAAGCAAACGAAACTTTTGGTGATGGCGGTAACGGTACCCTTTTTATTGGCACAAAAGGTAAAATGATGTCGGAAACGTATAGTGCGAATCCAAAATTATTGCCTTTAAGTAAAAACAAAGACATTAAAGTTGCACCAAAATATGCACGCGTACCAGATGGTGCAAACGGGCACTACAAACAGTGGGTTGAAGCAGCAATTGCCGGTTATGGCAAACGAGAAGTGAGCTCGCCTTTTGAAATTGCCGGTCCGTTAACGGAAGCTTTATTGATGGCCAACCTGGCAATCAGAAGTTTTGATATCCAAAAAACGGTAAATGATAAGATTACTTACCCAGGCAGGTACACTAAAATGTTATGGGATAATGATAACATGAAAGTGACCAATTTTGATGAAGCCAACCAGTTTGTAAAACGCGAATACCGTAAAGGCTGGAACAATTTAACTTTTTAATTATCACAAACCTCGCAGGTAAAAAACCTGCGAGGTTTTATTCAAAAAAAATGAAAAAAATCTTTCTTTCTGCTTTTATCATATTAGCAGTTACGCAAATATCAAAAGCACAAAAAGGCTTTAAACCACTGTTCGATGGTAAAACTACAACAGGTTGGCATACCTACAACAAAACTACTGTTGGTAGTGGCTGGCAAGTTCAGGATGGAGCATTGCACTTAGATTTAGCTAAAAAAGGCACTGATGGCGGTGGCGATTTAGTTACAGACAAAGAATATGGCGACTTCCATTTAAAATATGAATGGAAAGTGGCTCCAAAAGCAAATAGCGGTCTGATTTTTTATGTTCATGAAGAACCTAAATACCATGCTACCTATTCTACAGGTTTAGAAATGCAGGTTATTGATAACGATGGCCACCCGGATGGAAAAATTACTAAACACCGTGCTGGTGATTTGTACGACCTGGTAAAAAGTTCATCAGAACCGGTTAAAGCGGTTGGCGAATGGAACAAAGCAGAAATCATTAGCAAAAAGGGTAAATTAACTTTAATTTTAAATGGTGTTGAAGTAGTAAAAACCACCCTTTGGGATGATAACTGGAAAAAAATTGTTGCAGGCAGTAAATTTGCAACATGGGAAAACTGGGGAACCTTTAAAACCGGTAAAATTGCCCTGCAAGATCACGGAGACGAAGTTTGGTACAAAAACATCTCTATAAAAGAATTATAAAATGGAAAATGTAAGAGGGAAAATGTATAATGTGAATGACAAAATCCCTCTTACAAATTCAGATGATGTTTGGTATAAAACATCTCTATAAAAGAACTATAAAATAGAAAATGTAAGAGGGAAAATGTATAATGTGAATGACAAAATCCCTCTTACTAAATCCAGTTAAAATATTATAAAATTGTAAGATGAGTTACGGGGATACGTTTCCATCATCCCTCTTACCTTAACCATTTTACATAATTACTAGCCAAATGAATAGCACTACTCGCTTTAAACTTTCTGCCATGATGTTCCTTGAATTTTTTATCTGGGGTGCATGGTTTGTAACTTTAGGAGCTTTCTTAAACAATAACCTAAAGGCAACCAATTCCGAAATTGGTTCCGTATTTTCAACACAATCCTGGGGCGCTATTATTGCTCCATTTATAATTGGCCTTATCGCCGACAGATATTTTAACGCTGAAAGAATCTTAGGTGTTCTGCATATCATTGGTGCTATTTTAATGTATCAGATGTATAGTGCGCCAGATGTAAGTGTTTTTTACCCTTACGTTTTAGCTTACATGATTTTGTTCATGCCAACCTTAGCATTGGTAAATTCGGTTTCTTTTAACCAAATGAAAGATGCCGAAAAAGAATTCGCAAACATCAGGGTGTTCGGTACAATCGGTTGGATCATCGCTGGTTTATTGATCAGTTTTGCCTTCCATTGGGATTCTCCGAAAGGAATTCAGGCAGGATTACTGAAAAGTACCTTTTTAATGGCTGGTATCGCCTCTTTAGTATTGGGATTATTTAGTTTTACTTTACCTGCAACTCCTCCAAAGGTTGCCAAAGACGAAAAAATAAAATTACGCGACATTTTAGGATTGGACGCTTTGAAATTGTTGAAAGACAAAAACTTTGCTGTTTTCTTTATTTCTTCCATCCTGATCTGCATCCCACTAGCCTTTTATTATCAAAATGCAGGCCTTTTCCTTGCTGATATCAAAGTTTCCAATCCAACAGGTAAAATGGCCATTGGTCAGGTTTCTGAAGCATTATTTTTATTGGCTATTCCTGTTTTCTTTTCAAAATACGGCTTTAAGAAAACCATTATAGTTGGTATGCTGGCATGGGCTGTACGTTATGTACTGTTTGCTTATGGAAATGCAGGCAACTTAAGCTTTATGCTGATTATAGGAATTGCGCTGCATGGCGTTTGCTACGATTTCTTTTTTGTTTCCGGTCAGATTTATACCAACTCAAAAGCTGGCGAAAAAATTAAAAGTGCTGCGCAGGGTATTATTACCCTTGCAACTTATGGGGTTGGTATGTTGATCGGCTTTAAGGTTGCAGGATTAATTACAGATATGTATAAAACCGGAGAGGTAACCGATTGGAAAATGGTTTGGATTATACCAGCAGGAATTGCAGCTGCAGTTTTCTTATTATTCGCCCTGCTGTTCAATGATAAAACCAAATCTGAAATAGAAGCTAAAGCAGTTTAACATGACCTCGAACGTAAATAGAAGAAATGCTTTAAAGAACATCATCGCGGGAACTGCTGCAATTGGTGTTTCTTCAGGATTTTCAGCATTAGCAATGGATAAACCAGAATCAGATCAGCCGCTAAGGCTAAAAGGAAATATCAACCATGCCGTATGTCGCTGGTGTTTTAGTAGTTTTGATGTAGAAACACTTTGCATTGAAGCAAAAAAAATAGGTATTAAGGGCATTGATCTGGTGGGTCCGCAAGATTGGCCTACCTTAAAAAGACATGGTTTAGAATCAACCATGTGCAATGGTGCAGAAATTAATCTGGTGGATGGTTTTAACGACGAAAAATTCCATGAAAAGTTAATTCAGAATTATACCGCAATGATTCCGCTTGTTGCCGAAGCAGGATATAAATACCTCATCTGTTTTAGCGGAAACCGCCGTGGCAAAGATGATGAAACCGGTTGGAACAATTGTGTTAAAGGCCTGAAACAACTGATGCCATTGGCCGAAAAGCACAATGTGGTATTGGTAATGGAGTTGCTAAACAGCAAAGTTAACCATAAAGATTACCAATGCGACAGAACATCATGGGGAGCTGAGCTTTGCAAACGCTTAGGATCTGAAAACTTCAAGTTGTTATATGATATTTACCATATGCAGATTGATGAGGGTGATGTGATCAGGAACATCAGAGATTACCATCAGTATATTGCCCATTACCACACTGCTGGCGTTCCGGGCAGAAACGAAATTGATGATACGCAGGAACTGTATTACCCTGCCATTATGAAAGCCATTGCCGAAACCGGCTTTAAAGGTTTCGTTGCACAAGAATTTATACCCAAAAATGCTGATAAAATAGCCTCCTTAAAAAAGGCAATCTCAATTTGCGACATTTAAAAATACACCTATGATATCAAGAAGAAGTTTTATACTCAATAGCAGTATGGCTGCAGCGGCAGCACTTTTGGCTCCATCGTTCGCTTTTGCTGCTGATAAAAAAGCAGTAGGCTTACAATTATATTCTTTAAGGGACGAATTGCCTAAAGATGTAAAGGGAACCATTGCCAAGGTTGCAAAAGCTGGCTTCAAAGAAGTTGAAACCTATGGTTTTTCTATAAAAGATCAATTTTGGGGATTAACGCCTAAAGAATTTAAAGCATTATTGGATGCTAATGGTTTAAAAGCACCAAGCGGCCATTATGGTTTGGGCACTTATCTTTCTGATGGAAATACTACAGAACTTAAAGCCGCAATTGCAGCAGCAAAAGTACTTAAGAGCGAATATGTAACCATTCCATGGTTAGAAGAAAGCATCAGAAAAAATGCCGACGATTATAAAAAAATCGCAGCTAGAATAAACGAAGCAGGAAAAATGTGTAAAGCAGCTGGTATCCGTTTGGCCTATCACAATCATAATTTCGAATTCGAAAAACAAGGTAATACTACTGGTTATGAAATCCTGTTGAAGGGAACAGATAAAAAATTGGTTGATTTCGAACTTGATTTATATTGGGTAGTACGCTCAGGTAACGATCCGATTAAATTATTCAAAGAAAATCCAGGACGTTTTACTATGTGGCATGTTAAAGATATGGATAAAGCCAATCCAGCCTTAAATGCTGAAGTAGGAACGGGTTCTATCAACTTCAAACCTATTTTTGCCCAGGCAAAACTTTCAGGCATGAAACATTTCTTTGTAGAGCACGAAACCAATTACAAGCCAAATCCAATGGCATCTGTTGCAGCAAGCTGCGCATTCATTAAAAAAGAAATTATTTAATCTATTAGGCAATGAATTCAAGAAGGACATTCTTAAAACAAGCAGGATTAGCTGCCGGAGCAGCATTATTAATTCCATCATTTGCTTTTGATAAAGCAAGTAAAAATGTTGGTCTGCAATTGTACACCCTACGCGATGAGTTGCCAAAAGATGTAAAAGGCATTATCGAAAAAGTAGCAAAGGCAGGATACAAAGAAGTTGAAACCTATGGTTTTGCCAATGGAAAATTTTGGGGTTTAACGCCTAAAGAATTTAAAGCCTTACTTGATGATAACGGTTTAAAATCTCCAAGTGGTCATTACCACATGGATGATTTTGTGAAAACAGGAAATGCCGATAGATTAAAAGCAGATATCGAATCATCAGCTGCAATTGGTGGTAAATATTTCACCATTGCTGGCGCACATGTTGATATGAGCAAAGGCGCCGATGGTTTCAAAAAAACCGCTAGTGATTTTAACAAAGTAGCTGAAATTGCTAAAGCTTCAGGCTTAAAATTCGCCTACCACAACCATGATTTTGAGTTTAAAAATTTGGGCGATACCACAGGCTATGATATTTACCTGAACGAGACAGACAAAAATTTAGTCAATTTCGAAATGGATTTATACTGGGTGGTACGTTCGGGTAATGATCCATTAGCATTATTTAAAAAATACCCTGGCCGTTTCCCGATGTGGCACGTGAAGGATATGGACAAAGCCAAACCTGAATTAAACACGGAGGTAGGTAAAGGATCAATTGATTTTAAAACCATTTTTGCCCAGGCAAAACTTTCAGGCATGCAACATTTCTTTGTAGAGCACGAAACCAATTATCAGCCAGATCCAATTGGCTCGATCAAAACAAGCTGCGATTATATCAAAGCCAGTTTGATTTAATCTTATCCAAACCTCGCAGGTTTTTTGAAACCTGCGAGGTTTAACACTCGCTTGTCGTCCTCTCGACTGAAGCGTAGCGAAATGGAGAGATCTATCTTCGTAAATCAAAACTTTTCCTTTCTTCAACAACCAAAATCTCATTAAAAGATTTCACTATCATTAGGAGAATTGTTCCTGTTTATCTAAACCTGATAGAACGGCAATACTTTTTAATTGCTATGCCTATAAATTTTGTTGTCTGCAACCGATTAAACAGATACTTCGTGCCTCAGCATGACAGTTGTTGTTTAAAAAGATTATAGTGATAGCAGGACTGTCACAACCGATATGCACTAAAACCTGCTTTCCAAAATAAAAAACATCTATTGACTTCCGAAGTTGCCCACTACCCCATGTCATTAAGATAAGGTTTTTAACCACAGATGTGCACAGATAAACACGGATTTTTATAGCTGTCCGCATCCTTTTTATCTGTGGTTAAATTATGCCTACCTAAACCGAGAGCTTAAATAATGACATTGCTCCCTGCCCAATCCCGGAGAAACTTCGGAAGTCTGTGCTCATACTTTATTCTCCAACCATATTTTCTATCGAAAACCAAAAATTTCAAACATTAAAAGCAAATTTAATTGGCAACAATAGGGATATCAGCTTAATTTTTAGCATATTTGAATTCATATCAAATAATTAATAATATAAAAAAAATTAAAATGAAAGTAGCAGTAGTAGGTGCAACCGGATTGGTTGGCACTGTCATGTTAAAAGTATTGGAGGAAAGAAATTTCCCTTTAACAGAGTTGATTCCCGTAGCATCAGAAAAGAGTGTCGGTAAGGAAATTACTTTTAAGGGTAAGAAGTTCCCAATTGTTAGCATGGATACTGCAATCAGCATGAAACCAGATATCGCTTTGTTTTCAGCAGGTGGAAATACTTCATTAGAGCATGCACCTCGTTTTAAAGAAGCCGGAACAACTGTTATCGACAACTCTTCTGCCTGGAGAATGGATCCTGCAATTAAATTAATTGTACCGGAAGTTAATGCACACGAACTTTCTATCGATAACAAAATTATCGCTAACCCAAACTGTTCTACCATCCAAATGGTGGTGGTTTTAAAACCTTTGCACGATAAATACAAAATTAAACGTGTGGTGGTTTCTACCTATCAATCGGTTACCGGTACTGGTGTTAAAGCGGTTGAGCAATTAATGAACGAACGTAAAGGCATTGATGGCCCGAAAGCTTACCCTTATGAAATCGACTTAAACGTTCTTCCTCATATTGATGTTTTCCTGGAAAACGGATATACCAAAGAAGAAATGAAAATGGTTAAGGAAACGAACAAAATCATGAGCGATGATAACATCAAAGTTACCGCTACAACGGTTCGTATCCCGGTAATGGGTGGTCACTCAGAATCAGTAAATATCGAGTTTGAAAATGATTTCGATTTAGCCGAAGTCCGTAGTATTTTAGAAAAAGCACCAGGTATAATTGTTGTTGATGATGTAGCCAACTTAAAATACCCAATGCCGAAAGATGCACACGAAAAAGATGAGGTTTTTGTAGGTCGTATCCGTAGGGATGAGTCGGCTCCTAAAGCATTGAACCTTTGGATTGTTGCCGATAACTTACGCAAAGGCGCCGCAACCAATGCTGTTCAGATTGCCGAATACCTGATTCAGAAAGAATTGGTTTAATCAATAAATAACTTAAGAAAAGCCTCGATTTATTCGGGGCTTTTTTATGCGCTCCAATAATGAAACACATTCCAATTACTTTAATATACTCCAGACTGCTTATCGGTTTTGGAATCATTCTGTTAAGTGTTTTTCACGTTAGCCATTATTCTTTTTTAGCCATTACCTTATTGTCCGTTGGTTTGCTAACCGATGTTTTTGATGGAATTATTGCCCGTAAGCTCAATATCTCTTCCGAAAGGTTAAGGCGGCTGGACTCTGGCATTGATCAGGTATTTTTTATTTCGGTAGCAGTTGCCACTTATATCCAATGTCCTGATTTCTTTAAAGCCAACCTGGTTAAATTAATTATCCTTGGTGCTTTTGAAGCTTCAACTTATGCTTTAAGCTATATCAAATTCAAAAAAGAAATTGCCACCCATTCTATCGGCGCTAAAATCTGGACGCTAACCATATTCGCTACCTTGGTAGAAATTATGGTGCATTGCGAATCGGTAGTGCTCTTCGAAATTTGCCTTTGGCTCGGCCTGGCCACCCGGTTAGAAATACTTGCCATTGTTTTCACCCTCAAAAAATGGACAAATGATGTACCCACCATTTATCATGCAGTGAGATTGAGGCAGGGAAAGAAAATTAAGCGCAACAAATTATTCAACGGATAAGGTTAAAAATTTAAAGATATATAATTTAGCGATTGTAATCACTAAATTATATATAAAAAAGAGATCGTAATCACTAAATTACATATAATTTAGTGATTAGACTTAAGATTTTACTATATTTGAGATAATCAAAATTTGTAAGATGATTATCAGAAATCTACAAAACCATATAGAATCGAAATTTTTTAAACAAAAAGCTATTATTGTTACTGGTGCAAGGCAAGTGGGTAAAACTACTATGTTAAAGCAACTCGTAAAAAAAACAGAATTGTCCTTTGTTTTCCTAAACTGTGACGAAGCTAATGTACGCACCACATTAACCGACATCAGTATTGAGCGGTTAAAATCAATTATCGGTGCTAACAAAATCATTTTTATCGACGAGGCACAACGTGTTACCAATATTGGCTTAACCTTAAAACTGATCGTTGATAATTTTACTAATGTTCAGTTATTGGTTACCGGTTCTTCATCATTAGATCTGGCTGTTGGCATAAAAGAATCGTTAACAGGAAGAAAATTCGAATATCACCTCTTCCCTTTTTCAGTTGCAGAACTTGTTGAAGACACAAATGTGCTTATTGAAGAACAGGCTTTGGAGAAAAGATTAATTTACGGTACTTACCCCGATGCAATCAATTATCCGGGGGAAGAAAAAGAGTTGTTATTAAATTTGGCAAACAGTTATCTTTTTAAAGATATCTTATCCCTTACCGGCATCCGAAAACCTTTACAGCTCGAAAAACTGGTACAGGCATTGGCCCTACAGATCGGGAATGAGGTTTCTTATACTGAGCTTGGGCAAATGATTGAGGCCGATAAACTCACTGTTGAGCGTTACATCGATCTATTAGAACAATGTTTCGTTGTATTTAGGCTAGGTGCTTACAGCAGTAACCTGCGGAACGAAATTAAAAAGAGCAAAAAGATATACTTCTATGATACAGGAATCCGAAATGCGGTAATCGAAAATTTTGGCATGCTCGGCTTACGTCAGGATGCGGGTCAGTTGTTCGAAAATTATATTGTATCCGAATACATAAAGGCCAGTAATAATAAAAGAAAGCACGCCAAATATTATTTTTGGCGCAGTTTTCAGCAACAGGAAATTGATTTAATAGAAGAAATTGATGGAAAAATAAATGCCATAGAGATTAAATGGAATGAGAATAAAAAAGTAAAGTTTCCTTCAACTTTTTTAGACGCATACCCCACCAATGAAACATACGTTATAAATAAAGCTAACTATACCAGTTTCCTGGTATAAAATAATCGCCTGCAAAAAAATGAAATTTTTCAAAATATTGTCCCTATCGCTGTGCTTAACAATCGCAGCAAACGCTCAAAACAGGATCCAAAACATCGAAAAAGCTTTTAATAATTTATTAAACGATGAGCAGGCAAAACATGCTCTTGTCTCTATTTGTGTTTTGGATGCAAATACCGGTAAAACGCTTTATGCTAAAAATGAGCAGATTGGTTTGGCTACCGCTTCAACACTAAAAACCATTACCGCCGCTACTGCTTTCAGCATTTTAGGAAAAGATTTTCAGTTTCAGACTACCTTGGCCTATACCGGAACCATTACTACAGACGGAATTTTAAAAGGAAACCTCATCATTATCGGTAGTGGCGACCCTACTTTGGGTTCGTGGCGCTATCAAAATAAAGAAAATACTGTTCTAACACAATGGGTTGCGGCTATAAAAGCCGCAGGCATAAAAAAAATTGAAGGTTCGGTAATTGGTGATGACCGTATTTTTGGCACACAAACCACACCTGAAGGTTGGGTTTGGCAGGATATCGGGAATTATTATGGCGCTGGCACTTCGGGTTTAGCCTGGCGTGAAAATCAGTTCGATATTCATTTAAAACCAGGGAGCAACACAGCGGACGAAGTGAAAATTGTAAAAACTGTTCCTGCTACACCCTATGTGCAGTTGGTAAATGAACTCAAAACCGGTGCATCTGGTACGGGAGATAGAAGTTATGCTTTTCTTCCACCTTACAGTAACGTTGCCTACCTCCGTGGAAGTTGGGGAATCGGTATTGCCAAAACAGGCATTTCTGTTGCCCTCCCCGACCCTGCTTTTGATTGCGCCTACCGTTTACAGGATACTTTGAAGAGATTGGGGATTTCGACTGCTCAACAGGCCACAACAGCAAGGTTAATGACCTTGAACAATCAGGTCATTCCTTCGGTTACACAGAAAATAAACACCATCAGTTCGCCTAACTTAAGTGAGATCACCTATTGGTTTTTAAAGAAAAGCATTAACCTATATGGCGAGTCACTTTTAAAAACCATTGCAATAAAATCAGGCAAAGCAGGTACAACAAGTAAAGGCGTTGAAACTGAAGTCAACTTTTGGGCTGATAAAGGTATTGATAGAACAGCATTGAATATTATTGACGGCAGCGGACTTTCTCCAGGCGACAGAATTACAACTTCGGCAATGGCGAGCGTGCTTTTTCAGATCCAGAAAGAAAACTGGTTCCCTGATTATTATAAAGCACTGCCAGAATACAATGGCATGAAAATTAAAAGCGGAACCATAAACGATGTATCGGCCTTTGCAGGCTACCATAAGGATGCTGCTGGTAACAAATATGTGGTGGTGATCAATATTAATAATTATAGCGGAAACAGTATCAACAAAAAGTTGTTTAAGGTATTAGATGAATTAAAATAAACCTTATTTAAATACTATGACGCTTTTTGTAAAAAACCTTCAGACTGTTGATGGACTGATATCTAACTTATACAAGGATGTTTCTGTAGAAGAAATGACTAAAAAAGTTACCGAACTGATGGAACAACAGGGATATCAGGTGACTAACGATCAATTTGGCAATTTAATTTTAGAGAAAGGAAGCCGAATCAAAAGGCTTTTACTAGGTGCATTTGCTACCTATTTTAAATTTAGTGTAACCATGTCACAAAGTACTGAAAATGAACTTACAGTAAATATTTTTCAGCAGTCGAGCGGCATGTCGGGTGGTTTAATCGGTATGAACCAAATCAAAACGGAGCTTGCCAGGTTAAACTTTTTGTTTTCGAATATTTAGTTAAAAGATTTTGACTAGGATTACTATTTGATTTTCATAGAAAAGTCGTCATTTCGAGCGGGTGCAACGCAGTCGAGAATCCAAAGGCTCTGCGAAGCAAAGTCTGTCTCAATAGATCTCTCTATTTCGCTGCGCTTCAGTCGAGATGACGACCATTTCAGACACCAATGTAATTATCATTCAAATAGTTCCTTCTAAACACCCCCCAAGCTACAATCATATTTATAGGAATGAGCATTATTCCTAAGCTAAACATAATACACACATAAAAAAGCAAAAACAGGCAAAAAATACCTATTAAAAATCCTTTAACCTGAATCCCATTCAGCAAAAGCAAACTTCTAAATAAAAGGATAGCAGAAAAAGCAAATGCAGCTAATTCGAGTGAAGTTATCAAGCCAAACCGGGTAGCCATCCAACATATTTCAGGCAATAATAAAAGGAGATAATTTAAACAGAAACTGAAAAATACTTTGGCCTTACTAAAAGGAAAATTGGGCAAAAAAGATAAATACCGATCATTAAAAATCCTTTCCTGATAGATAAGCACTACATGTGCCACAACAATGCATGAAGTAATGAGCATTAATAGTCTCGAATTATCTTTAATATCAGAGAAAAGTATAAAAACGCTAGAAATTAACACCCAAGAAAGCAATTTGGTTAATACATAAGCCAGTTTCGATCTGTTAAAAACCTGAAAAGTATACAGTAAAAAAACAGGCTTATTCCATTTCCTACTTATCCGTATTAACCAATTGGGTTTACTGGTTTCAATTAAACGATTACTTTCTTTTAAAATCATAAGAGCACCAGCGATAATCAACAGCAGCTGAAAGAGCAGAACTCCAATAGAAATTAAGTAATAACCAAATACGATCCCAATAATGATGGCATATAAAGTATAACACCATACCGGGATAAATATATAAGCCAACACCATACACCAGTAAAGAAACTGTTGTTTTTTTGAAGATGAAGTAAAACTGTAATACAAAAATTCCTGTTGAGGCAAAACAAGCTGGTTTAGTACATATTTTAAGCTTTTATAAGCATATAATGCACTTGCAACAAGATAAAAAGCCATAATCAACGGGTTGCTCACCAAACTAATGGTAAAGAAAAACTGCCAAAAGTCGATCTGATCAGGCATTACCGTACCCAAAGTATTGATGAACAAACAATAACTGACTAACATGACGAAAACGAATACCAACATTCCCGCATGAGTCCGGTAAAATCCATCAACAAATATTTTTCTTAAAGCAATGTTCGAAAGTGGAAGCATTAAAAGTTCAGGGTTAATTTTTTATCCACGATATTAATCTGTTTAAGTCCGGGTAATTTTAACTCATCTAAAGGTTGATGAGATGATAAGAGAAAACTGATCTTGTCATTCTCATGTTTTTCGTTGATCCAACGGTATAATATTTCAAGAGATTCGGCATCGATGGTATTTAAAGGCTCATCCAGCAAAATCAATTTTGGTTTCCCCAGGAAAGCCAGTACCAACGAAAGTTTTTTGAGCATCCCACTAGAATAGGAACCTAAAGGATTGTTGATATAGCCCTGCATTCCCATTTCGGCAACCAGGATTTCCGCCTGACCAGCTCCTGCACCCTTCGCTTTTGCAAAAAGAGTAATCATCTCCGCTCCGCTTAAAAATTCGGGAAATAATGGCTCGGCAGCAGCAAAATTGACCAGTTTTCTGTAGGAAACACCATGATTTTTTAAATAAACAGTGCCCATTGCAATGTCGCCTTTAAAAGATAATATCCCTGCAATTGCTTTCAAAAAAGTACTTTTTCCGGTACCATTGCTTCCTTTTATCCAAAAAATGCCCTCAGGAAGCTTAATATTATCTATCTTTAAAACAAGATGATCGAAATAGGATTTTTCAAATTGACTGAAGTGTAACATAAAAATATTTCATTTCTGACTTCATGTTTATTAAAAAGTTACAGCCTTATCTCATCCCGACAAAATTTTAAACTAATGCAATTAATTTTACGCCCTTACCAACCAAGTGATATCGAAAATCTGGCTAAACACGCCAATAATTTTAACATCTCTAAATACCTGACCAATAAATTCCCTTTCCCATATGAGAAAAAAGATGGAGAGGCTTTTATCCAGTTGGCTTTAAGTCACTCCCCGCTACAGATCAAAGCCATTGTATTAAACGGTGAAGTAATTGGATCGATAGGTGTGCATCAACTGGCTGATATTTATAGTAAAAGTGCAGAAATGGGTTATTGGATTGGTGAGGAACATTGGGGCAAAGGCATTGTTGCGCTTGCCGTGAAAGAAATGTTGAAATACGGTTTTGATACCTTCGATATTGAAAGAATTTTCGCAAGGACAACACATACCAACCTGGCTTCGCAACAGGTTTTAAAGAAATCGGGCTTTATTTTCGAGGCAGAATTAAAAGGTACCATTTTTAAAAACGGAGAATATTTTGATGAGCTGATTTTTGGATTTAGAAAAAACCAACTCAGCCAACTGCAGCATTAAAACTTTTGTTAAACCCGGAGCTTATTGCGTAAATTCGCACAAACCAAAAACAACAAAGCAATGAAATTATCGATCAAATCAATAGTGCTGTTTGTAGCACTTTTGGGTGCAGCAGATTTTGCAGGTGCCCAGGAAGTAAAATTTCCACAAGCCAGTAGTGGCCAAACCATCATCCAGGATTTTGGATTAGGCAAAATAACTTTAAGCTATTCTCGTCCCAATGTTAAAGGCCGCAAAATTTTTGGCGGTATGGAGCCTATGGGCGCAGTTTGGCGCAACGGTGCAAATGCAGCAACACGCATTAAATTTACTGATGCCGTTAAAATTGAAGGTAAAGATTTACCGGCTGGTGAATATGGCCTGTTCAGTATTCCTGGTAAAAACGAGTGGACCATTATTTTCAACAAAATTGCGGATCAATGGGGAGCGTATGAATATAAGGAAAGTGATGATGTGCTTCGTGTAAAAGTAAAAACTATAGCTTTAAAGGATAAAGTAGAAACTTTAACCATGCAATTCTCTGCTGTTAGCGAAACTTCTACAACTCTAAACATGATGTGGGAGAACAGTGCATATGGCGTTAATATCACAACTTCTATTGATGAAAAAGTAATGTCCAATATTGCTGAAGCGATGAAAGGTGAAAAGAAACCATATTTTGCGGCTGCACAATATTATTTTCAACATGGAAAAGATTTAAAACAAGCTTTAGAATGGATGACGGAAGCAGAAAAATCAGATCCAAAAGCACCCTGGTTTAAACTATGGAAAGGCCGTATCCAATTGAAAATGGGTGATAAAACCGGCGCAGCAACTACTGCACAACAAGGCATAGAAGTTGCAACAGTTCAAAAGGTTGATGAATATGTACGCCTCAATTCTGAACTTTTGGCTGAAGCTAAAAAATAAATAGATTCTATTTCGGTCGGTGAGACACCGACCGATAGATACAAAAAGCTGTTAAAATTTATTTAACGGCTTTTTTTTTGACAGCACCTTTGAGGCATAGTTTTCCTATAAATTACCGAACCTAAGTAATTTAAACCCGATTGTAATGGAAAGCCCAAAGCGCAGCGAGGACTTGTAATGGAAAGCGGGACCAGCCCCAACCGAAGTACTGTTGCAACTGCTTTTCAAATTAATATGAATATTCTTATCCTCAATTGAGCTGTCAACTTAAACATAAGTTTCAACCAATATTAACTTAAAATTAACCATCGGTTAACTCAAACAACTATCGTAACATTAAGCCCCAAAACGCTTTATTTATTTAAAAATTATACTAACTTTGATGTTGCGCTTAGTAATTGTACTTTATACACTAAGCAGGTTAAAAAATCAATAAAAAATCAAATAAAAATGAGCATAATCGTTAATGTCCATGCCAGACAGATTCTCGATTCGAGAGGCAATCCAACAGTAGAAGTAGAAGTAGTAACAGAGGCAGGCGCTTTTGGCCGTGCAGCTGTACCAAGCGGCGCATCTACTGGACAATATGAGGCTGTTGAATTACGTGATGGTGATAAATCTACATATTTAGGTAAAGGAGTTTTAAAAGCTGTAGAAAATGTAAATACTAAAATTGCTGATGCATTAAGAGGTATTGATGTTTTTGAGCAAAATACAATAGACAAAATTATGTTAGACCTGGATGGTACCGAAAACAAAGGTAACTTAGGTGCTAATGCTATTTTAGGTGTTTCTTTGGCTGCTGCTAAAGCTGCTGCTGATGAAATCGGTCAACCATTATACCGTTACATTGGTGGTGTTAATGCAAACACCTTACCAATTCCGATGATGAACATCATTAACGGAGGTTCTCACTCTGATGCGCCTATCGCTTTCCAGGAATTTATGATTATGCCAGTTGGCGCTCCTTCTTTCTCTGAGGCTTTACGTTGGGGAACTGAAGTGTTCCATAGCTTGAAAAAAATTCTTCATGATAGAGGTTTGTCTACTGCAGTAGGTGATGAAGGTGGTTTTGCACCAACTTTCGACGGTACTGAAGATGCAATTGAAACGGTATTAAAAGCAATTGAAACTGCAGGTTACAAACCAGGTTCGCAGATCTGTTTAGCTTTAGATTGTGCATCATCTGAGTTCTACAAAGATGGTAAATATGATTATACTAAATTTGAAGGTGCTACTGGTGTAATTCGTTCAAGCGAAGAGCAAGCTCAATATTTAGCTGACCTTTCTGTAAAATATCCAATTATCTCTATCGAAGATGGTATGGACGAAAACGACTGGACTGGCTGGAAAAGCTTAACCGATAAAATCGGCGACCATGTTCAATTGGTAGGTGATGATTTATTTGTAACCAACGTTACGCGTTTACAACGTGGTATTGATGAGGCTACTGCTAACTCAATCCTGGTAAAAGTAAACCAGATCGGTTCTTTAACTGAAACCATCAATGCCGTAACTTTAGCGCAAAATAGTGGTTATACTTCGGTAATGAGTCACCGTTCTGGTGAAACTGAAGATGTTACCATCGCTGATTTAGCTGTTGCATTAAACTGCGGACAGATTAAAACTGGTTCTGCATCGCGTTCAGACAGGATTGCAAAATACAATCAATTATTACGTATTGAAGAAGAATTGGGTGAAAACGCACGTTTCATCGGTTCAAAATTCAAATACGCTAAGAAATAAACCCCTAAATCCCCTAAAGGGGACTAAGGATAATGCCGAAAAGCCCCTTTAGGGATTTGAGGTGTTAACAAGTTGAAAAACTTATTTGTAAAACATCCGGAGATTTTAAATCTTCGGATGTTTTTATTTTAATACTATATTTGTTCTGAGTTATGTGCATTATCTCAAATCACATATCTCAATACTCATATCTCATACTATGAAACGTTTAATAGATCTTTTCCGCAATAAATATTTCCTTGCTACTGTCGCTTTTGCAATGTGGATGCTATTTTTCGACAAAAACGATATGATGTCGCAGTACGAGTACCGTAGTCAGGCCAATAAACTGCAGGAAGAAAAAGAATATTTCGAGAAAGAAACCGCCCAGGTTAAAAAAGATCTGAATGAACTGAATACCAACCTGAATACAGCTGAAAAATTTGCCCGCGAAAAATACTTCATGAAAAAAGACAATGAAGATGTTTTCGTAATTATCCGGGAAGAGAAAAAGGATTAGTTTTCTGTTTGCAGTTTTCAGCTGGCAATTTGCAGTTAACAATTTAGCCATTCAACAATTCAAGTTACGGTTAACTAGTTTAAACAACTTATACAATTAACCCTTCTAATGCTCCACATTCTTTACATCATCGCCATAACTGCCGAAGCCATGACTGCAGCACTATCTGCTGGCAGACGTGATATGGACTGGGTTGGTGTTTGTATTATTGCCTGGGTTACGGCATTAGGCGGTGGAACGGTTAGAAATGTATTATTTGGCCATTACCCAATGAGCTGGGTAGAACATCCGGAATATTTAGTGATTACGGCGGTAGCGGCTTTATTGGCGGCATTTATCGCCTCTCTAATGACTAAACTCAAAAAGCTTTTTCTTTACCTTGATGCTTTGGGTTTAGTGGTCTTTACTATCATTGGTTGTCAGGTAGCGCAGCAAATCCATTTGCCTTATTTAATTGTACTTTTTAGCGGAATGATTACCGGTTGTGCCGGTGGGGTACTTCGTGATGTACTTTGTAACGAAGTACCATTCCTTTTTAGAAAAGAAATTTATGCGAGTGCAGCGATAGTTACCGGTGCAGTTTATATCGGCATAGAACATTTTCACGGAAGCGAAATGCTGGCTACCATTCTAGCTGCTATTGTTGGATTAACGTTAAGGTTACTTTCTATCCGCTTTGAATGGCACATGCCAAAGTTTGTTTATAGGGATGAATGGCACTAAGAGGTAAAATGGAAGAGGGATGATGAAAGAGGGGGGAAATTGGCGACATCATCCATCTTACATCACCACATTTTACATCAACTAAAGCTCTCCGTTCCTTTTCCTTAAAAACCACTCTGTACTCAATAAGATCAGCACTAAGCCAAATAACCATTTCATACTAATTAGTTCATCGTACTTGCGATCTTCGTAACTGATGGTTTTAATGTTCTCGTTTTTAGCAATCTCGTCAGCTATTTTAAGCAGGTTTTCGGGCATAAACAACTTGCCATTGCTTTGTTTAGACATCGTATTTAAAAGCTGGTGATTGGCAGTTGTCTGTTGGTATTCTGCAATCAGTGCATTTACATAGAAACTGCCCGAAGCGGTGAATTTCTTTCCTCCCAGTTCTGCATTAGCCAGGTAGGAATAATTGCCAGCGGCCATGGTTCCTGCATCTAACTGATAGCCATTTTCTGTTTTAGAGAAGATATAGTTAAATACTTTTCCGGCTTCATTTTTGACCAGAAGTTTAACTTCCGGCTCATTTACAGGTTGGTAGCTATCGTTATAAAGCGTGCCGTTAAACTGGATGGCTTCATTTTCATCATAAGCAGACTTTGAAGGAAATACCTTAAACCTTCGCTTATCATCCTTAACCGAGAGGTATTGAACCGTTTTTGAAATCAGGTCATTTAAAACAGATTGATTACTTTCATTTTCAGCCTCTGAAAGTTTCCAGCGCCATAGCCCCTCTCCCATCAGATAACCTGCCTTTAAGCCATTTTCATTTGCAAAGAACAATAATAATGGTTGCTGGGTACTCACTTTGCCAATACGCTGATTGAAAACGGGTGTTGCGCCTGCGTTTATGGTCAGCCTTCCAAACGGACCAAGCAGCGGATCGAAAGCCGAAAACTGTTTTTTATCTTCTTCCGTGAGATTAAAACTGGTAAAACCACTGGCAAAATCAGCATATACCTCCTGAACAGAACCATTGGCTGAACTCAGATTCACCTGATTCTGGATCTGGTTGAAGGCATTAATATTGCTCTGAGCGCCCAAAATGTACCAGACAGGCTTCTTCAAACCGGCCAACTTCTTTAAAAATACTGATGAAATATTTTGAACATCGGGCAACTGATACAAAACAATTAAATCGAATTTGGATGGATCTATTGCGTTTAAATCATCGGCCAGGGCAAGTTTAGCTTCGTAATGTTTATTGAGTGAAATAGCTTCTTTTAACACCCCTAAATCTGGGTGTGGTGCAACTGCAGCCAGTAATACTTTCTGCCTGCCGTCAATTACCTCCACATAAAAAGTCTGAACATTATTTCGTGTAGTGATTTCATTTTTTAACGCACCCAATTGAACAGTGTATTTCTGAACGCCGATTTTACCTGCATGGATTTTAACAGGAACCGTTTTAACAAAAGAATTGCCACTAATCGATATGTTTTGCTGTTCAATCTTTGCTCCATTCTGACTAACAGTTAAAGGCGTATTTTCGCCATCGCTTTGAAAAGCCTGCACCTGAACTTCGATCGTGAAATCATCATCCAGGTATACAATGTTATTGTAATTCACATTCGAAATCAAGATATCACGCTTCGGGATACTATCTCCCAAGGCAATGGTATAAACCGGCGCATTGATCTGATTGATGCTGTATAGCGGATTTCCACCATGGTTAAAAATACCATCAGTGGCTAAAATTATCGCACCAACATTTCTGTTGGTATATTCATCCCTAACTTTTTGAAAAAAAGCAGAGGCATCGGTTAATTTACCCTGATTTTTAAAATCGAAACCATCTGCAACCTGATCGCCAAAGTGAAGCGTTTTCACCTCGTATTTGTCTGATAATTTATCTTTTAAAGCTTTAAGATGCTGTTCGTATAATTTTTGGTCGAAACCTGCTGCTTTAACCTGACCAACAGAAAGAGAATTATCTTGTCCGATGATGATTACAGGCTTATCTAAAGTATAATTTAAGGTTTTAATGAGCGGAGCAAATATTAACCATGCAATAGTGGTAACCACTACAATCCGCAATGCTGTTAAGCCATATTGAAGTTTTTTATCCAGATTTTTGTTACCACGATACAACAACCAGGCATACAGCGTGCCTAAAGCCAGGCAACCGAGAAAAAACAAAATAGATGTACCCGAAAAAAAACTGTTCATAATTCATAAAGATGGTAATTTTGAGGAAATTTTCAAGGTTATAACCGCAAAGTGCGCAAAGAATTTACGCAAAGTATCGCAAAGATAATGTGCACCCTTCATTTTTTAAGCTTAGCGACCTTTGCGCCATCGTAATAAGGAAATCTCAGTGGCCTTTGCGGTTAAAAAAGATAAATTCGTTAGTTTTAACAAAATCAATCCTTATGAAATTAATCTGTTTAACATTTCTGCTATCTCTAAGCCTTATGGTGAATGCCCAAAATAATTTTAAAGCCACTCAAATTAAATTTGAAAGAGTAGAAAAAGCGTATAGCGAAAAATGGGAAACATTGAGAAAATTTGTTCAGGCGGGTGGTTATGGAGATAAATTCTCCATGGTGATTAATGCTTATAAAACTGAAGGCAAACTTGAGGTGTGGTTAAAGAATAATTCGGCTAAAACCTATTCTTTATTCAGAACTTACGATTTTTGTGCGCATTCTGGCACCATTGGCCCAAAAGTGATTGAAGGAGATGGACAAACACCAGAAGGTTTTTATTACATTAATGTTTTTAACCCGATGAGTAATTTCCACCTATCACTGGGTGTAAACTATCCAAATACAGTTGATTATGTAAGAACCGGAAAGGATAGAAAACCTGGAAGTGATATTTATATCCATGGCAATTGTGTAACCGTAGGCTGTATTCCTTTAACCGACGAAAAAATTAAAGAAGTGTATGTATTGGGTGTTGAAGCCAGAAATGCGGGTCAGGAAAGGATTCCTGTTAACCTCTATCCTTTCAAAATGACAGACGGAAATATGAAGAAACATAGTACTCAATTCCCAATGCAGGCAAACTTTTGGAAATCGTTACAAGCCGGGTATTTAGCTTTCGAAAAGAATAAAACGCAACCGAAAGTTAGTGAGGTTAAAGGGAAATATGTTGTAAAATAGTTGAAAAGTTAAAAGGTTGAAAAGGTGCAATGTTCTGCTCGCAAAACCTTGCAACCTTCCAATAATCGCTATTTCTTTTTAGCAGTCTGTTTTCTTTGATAAAAAAGCAAACCGGTAAAAGGAACCCAAAAAAGAAGTATGACATCAATAGCACAAGCAAAGAAATTGAACCAATGGCGTGTAGTAGGTTCAGGAAACCGCTTTCCGCCTAAATATTCATAAAAAACAAAAGGGAAACCAATCACATTATTACCATCGGCTACACTATTGAATGCGGCGGTAATACCGAGTATTACAATCAAAGTACAGGCACTAATCAGAATTATTTTACTTAGGGTCATGGTTATCTTAAATAAAAAAATCTGCCAGAAAACTCAGTTACTGGCAGATTTTCGCTTTTATCTTTGGTCTTTAAGCTTTTTGCTTAATTACAGCATCCCACCGCAAACAGACAAGGTTTGTCCGGTCACGTAAGCGCTCATATCTGAGGCTAGGAACACACAAACATTGGCAATATCTTCAGTCTCACCGGCACGTTTTAACGGAATATCTTTTTCCCATCCTTCAACTACTTTCGGATCAAGAATATCTGTCATTTCGGTACGGATAAAACCTGGTGCAACCACGTTGGCCCGGATATTTCTCGAACCTAATTCTTTTGCGATTGATTTGGTAAAACCGATGATTCCTGCTTTAGAAGCAGCATAATTGGCCTGACCAGCATTACCCGTAGTGCCCACAATGGAACCCATATTGATAAAAACGCCTTTACGGGCTTTCATCATTATTTTAGAAGCTGCCTTGGTTACGTTGAAGATTGATTTTAAGTTGATATTAATCACGTCATCCCAGTTTTCTTCACTCATGCGCATCAATAAACCATCTTTAGTAATGCCCGCATTATTCACTACGATATCAATAGTTCCAAACTCAGCTACGATATCATTGATTAACTGTTCTGCTTCAGCAAATTTAGAAGCATCAGAACGGTAACCTTTAATCTTTGTTCCGAAGCTTTGTAATTCCTGCTCTAAAGCCTCACCTTTTTCTACTGATGATAAATATGTAAAAGCTACATTAGCGCCCTGCTCGGCAAATTTCTCTGCTATTTTCCGGCCGATTCCTTTAGATGCGCCTGTAATTAATGCTGTTTTTCCTTCTAATAATTTCATTATGAAATGTTGTAAAGTTGAAATATTTTAATGTTGTAAAGTTATAATTTATAGCAACAAAAGATT
Organism: Pedobacter sp. MR2016-19; assembly: GCF_014947265.1. Classification (NCBI taxonomy): domain Bacteria; kingdom Pseudomonadati; phylum Bacteroidota; class Sphingobacteriia; order Sphingobacteriales; family Sphingobacteriaceae; genus Pedobacter; species Pedobacter sp. MR2016-19. The sequence continues at coordinate 403,184 of NZ_JADCNK010000004.1, read as the reverse complement.
ATGCTTTTTTCTGGCTAAGCTGAAAAATGTTCCCCTCTATGTCCTCCCCATCGCAAAAAAGAAAATCAATGCCTTCAAAAGATTTGATATCTTTCATTTTTGCACCTCTTTCTATAAGTCGTTTTCGAAGCTCTTCAATATCTTCTTCAATACTAAAAACTAGTTTCACATTACTTTCTGCACGAAAAGAATCCTCATTTCTGAATGATTCCCCAATCCGATGAAAAGCAATTTCGATGACTCCCGCGTTGAAAACCAGCCACTCGTTTTCAATTTCTTCTATTAACGAAAAATTAAAAACGGACTGATAAAAGACCTTTAGGGCACCAATATCATTACCAAATAAAATTATTCTGCTCAGTTTCATATCAATAAATTATAACGCCGGTTCCTGTTGACTTAAACAATGAAAACTTCCCAATCCCCAAATAATATCGACTGAGTTGATTCCAATCACTTTGCGATCAGGGAAACAGCCCTGGATAATATCTAAAGCTTTCTGGTCATTTACATCATCAAAAATTGGCACAATTACCGCAGCATTAGCAATGTAAAAGTTCGCATAAGATGCAGGCAAACGTGTATCATCATAAATTACTGGTGATGGCATCGGCAATTCAACAATGTTCAATGGTCTGCCATCTTTCAGCTTCATGGCTTTTAAGGCCTCCAGATTCTCTTGTAATAAGATATAATTTTCATCAAGCGGATTGCTTTCTACAACCGTTAAAACCGTATCCTCGTTCACAAATCGTGTAATATCATCAATATGGCCATCGGTATCATCACCTACAATCCCATCGCCCAACCATAAAACCTGATCCTGTCCATAATATTCAAGCAAATACTTTTCGATCTGCTCTTTGGTTAAATGCGGATTGCGGTTTTCATTCAACAAACAAGCTGTGGTGGTTAGAACCGTACCTGCGCCGTTAAACTCTACCGAACCACCTTCCATTACAATATCTGGCGTAAATAAAGGGAGATTAAAATGTTTGGCAATCTTCGTCGGAATTACATCATCCAGGTCAAATGGAGGATATTTTCCACCCCAGGCATTGTAACCCCAATCTATAATAGCCTTTTCATTTCCTTTTAGCAAAAATGCTGGACCGTGATCGCGGCACCAGGCATCATTGGTTTCATTGAAATAAAATTCAACCTGATTTAAATCAACTTCTACTTTCGTTAATTCAGAAACAGCAAAAGCTTTCATTTCTTCATCCTTAACATTAATACGCACTTTCTCGCCTTCGGCAACAGCTTTGATAAATTGGCAATATGGTTCGTAAATAGTCTCGATTTTATCTGGCCAAGAGGCTTCTTTATGGGGCCAGCTTAACCAGGTTGCCTCATGTTTAGCCCACTCGGCAGGAAAAGCATAACCTTGCTTCTTCGGGGAATAATCAAATTGATTGATATTTAAATCTTTTTTAGGAGGAAAATTTGACATCTAATTTTAATTTATAAATAAATGGTCCGTGAGGACACGAACCATGGATTTGGATGGTCGTCATCTCGATCCGATAGCTATCGGATGAAGCGCAGCGCAATGGAGAGATCTATTAATAAAATTAAACTATCATCCATAGTTTTTCGCTTTAAGCTTTGGTCTTTACCCTTTCCGCTTAATCCCCATCAATATATCTTTTTGTAATCGGTTGGTAAGAATCGATTCTTCTATCTCTTAAAAAAGGCCAGTGTTTACGGAAGAAATCAGATTCTGATAGATCCAGTTCAACTACTTCAGTTTCCTCTAAATCGTGCGATCCTAAGTAAAGCAATTTGCCCTGTGCGTTCGTAGCAAAACTTCCGCCCCAGAATTTCATAGCGCCATCTTGCTCAAAACCAACGCGGTTTACACTCACCACCGGTACTCCATTCGCCACTGCATGTGAGCGTTGAATGGTTTGCCAGGCATTGTATTGATCTTGATTCGTTTCTTCATCCTGATCAGTAGCCCAGCCAATTGCAGTTGGATAGAACATGATATCGGCACCCATTAAGGCTGTAATACGCGAAGCTTCAGGATACCATTGATCCCAACAGATCAGGATACCGATTTTAGCAAATTTGGTTTCGAAAACCTTATAGCCTAAATCGCCTGGGGTAAAGTAAAATTTTTCGTAGAAAGCAGGATCATCAGGAATATGCATTTTACGGTATTTACCTAAATATGAACCATCAGCATCTAAAACAGCGGTGGTATTGTGATACAAACCTTCGGCACGTTTCTCAAACAATGAAGCGATAATTACCACACCCAATTCTTTAGCTACAACCTGCAAAGCATCTGTAGAAGGACCAGGAATAGCTTCTGCCAGGTCAAAATTGTCGTAATCTTCAACATCGCAGAAATATAAAGAAGTAAAAAGCTCCTGCAAGCACACAATCTGCGCACCTTTTGCAGCTGCTTCCCTTACTTTCGCAATCGCTTTATCTAAATTTTCTTGCTTATCTTTAGTACAACTCATTTGCACTAAGCCAACTTTTACTTTCTTCATTTCTTAAAATTATTGGATGAGAGAATGGTAGAATGAGTGAATTTCACATCATTCAATCATTAAAAATTCAGTCATTCTAAATTAGGTTGCAAAGTTACTATTTTGTTTAAAAGTAGAACGGCATAATTATGTAATTGTTTTTCTATTTATAGGAAAAGCAAAAGCAGCATTTCAAACGTTTGTCAGTCGGGCTATCCATTATAGCTCCGATGAAACCTGTGAAACAAGCAAGCACGCCATAAAACAATAAAGATAAGTGCTTAAATCGGAGGCTGCCATTTCTATCCCGTTTAGATAGCATGGTTATTGCAACTATTAACGTTAACCCACCAACCGACAAAGCACCAACCAGGATCATTAACTAATAAAAAGAAAAAGCCCCGATTTTCATCGAGGCTTTCCAATCTGATTAACCAAATTAAGGGTTGATATTATCCTTTTTAGGTTTAGCTTTAGTTTCTACAATTTCTGCAACCGCTACCACTTCTTTACGTGCCTGAGGATCCATTAATTCCATCAGTTTTAAGCCTAATAAGCCATCCATAGCTGATCCTCCATGATTACCACCATTACCGCCAATCAGTACATCAGGGATCAGTTTCACATTACCTTTTGATAATTCTTCAGTAATTTTGTAACGGGTAAAGTTTTCGCCACCCAAAGCTTTCACAGCAAGCTCGTAAGCTTCGGCGGTTGATTTACCTACAGCTAAAATTTTACCTGCTTCGGCACTACCAGTTAAGGAAATCTGTTCGGCCTCTGCCGATGCCCTTAACTTAATCGCTTCCGAATCGGCTTGAGCCCTTGCTTTGGTGGCTTCAGCTTCGGCATGTGCCCTCATTTTAGTGGCCTCTGCCTCTGCTCCTACAGCAAGTTTTACACCAGCGGCATCACCTTCCGATTTTTTTACCGTTGCACTAGCAGTACGCTCAGCAATCTCTACGCTTTGTTGTGCTTTCACAATATCTTTCTGCATATCTGCGATGGCAGTTTCTTTCTCCATCCCCTGGCGGGTTTCCTGTGCCTGTTTCTGGGTTTCGTAAGTAACTTTTTGCTCTTCTGCAATTTTACGGTCGGTTAAGGTTTTCATTAACGATTCTGGCGGAACAATGTCACCGATCAATGTATCAACCGCATTTACATTATATTCATCAAGCACTTTACGGATATGTTCCTTTGCCGATTCCTGACGCTCTTTACGTGTACTCAAGAAAGCAATCACATCACTTCCCTGCGCCGAGTTACGGAAATAGTTACCAATTGTGGGTTCTAAAACCTGCGAAACCAGGTTAACCATATTACCGAAACGGGCAATTACTTTTGGTGCTTCTGTAGTAGGTACGTGGATAATCTGCGCTACATCCAAATTGAAAGGGAAACCATCTTTAGAACGTACGGTAATGGTTGAGAGGTTTTTGTCCAGATTATGCGCCTCACTCCGTGCAGATGCCCAGTTTAACACCAAATTGGTTGTGGGTACCAACTCTACCTTCATAATGTATTTGTTAATCGGATATTTACCAGGACCAAGTGGCTCTAACCAAACGCCTTTCGAGCCTTTACCAACAATGTTGCCATGTTTAAAATCAGCACCAGTTAAGTCATTTCCATCGGTACCAATAAATGAGATCACGACGCCAACATAACCGATTGCAATTTCGGTCATAGGGATTTCCTCCAACTGGATTGCCCATGGATTAAGGTTGTAAGATCCTGCCAGGATTACCTGAGGCTGCAACCCACGGTTACCGCCTTGTTTTATAAAGGCATCAAAATCCTGAAAATTGTTGTGGCCATCAACAAGCTTGCCCGCAATCTGATTGGCCTCTATCGGTAAACCGTCCAGAGTGGTTACAATGCCCACCATGCTTTCCTGAATGCGGATCATTTCGGTAACCGAAACCTGGAATAACATCGTATTGATACGATAGGAACCTGACGTAATATAAGAGGTTTGCCGGCCTCGCTGACCACCATTATCAAGAAATTTCACGGCATCCTGAAAATTATCAGATTCTACCCGCTGCCCGAGGATATTTCCCGTTGGGATTTCCGAACCATCTTTGGCCATAATCAGTCCGATTTTTCCTTCAGGAATGATGGTAAACTGTTCCATCGTTACGCTGTACTGCCAGAACCACATTCCGAAGTACAATCCTGGCGCCAGTGTTTTTCCCTGGAAACCGGCTTCTCCTTTAACCGCAATAATGCGCCCATCGGGCAGCTCCCGGTCTGAACCGAAGAGCACGAATTTTTTGGTAATCAAGCCGATTCTGTCTTCAGGTACGATGACCATCCCGAATAAGAAACGTAAAATATATTTGTATAAAACGATGCACAACAGTGCCACTAAAACCCACCAGTAATTAGAAATGAGCGCTTCCATAATGTTTTGTATTTTTCTATTTTTTTAACCTGATAAACCATTTATCAAGCACGATATAGATATCAAACGGCGTGCTTTGTTACCATTTTTAACACTTATTTTTAAACTATTTTTTATTGAATTTAAGGCCTCAAAAATGACTTAGGATCTAGCAAAAGCGAAATTCCACCTACAGATGACATTTTGGAGAATACCCTGACTGAACGCTTATAAAGGCCAAAAACTAACCGTTTAGGTTTTGATTGATACCTGTAGGAATTTTAATTGTATAAATTACAATTAATAAGAAAAATATGTCCTTTTTAAGACCTATACAACTGTCCGAATTGAGATACACCAATAAATCAATTTTAGTGATTTATTTAATATAAGCGACCTGAAATAAATGTGTTCCCAAAAAAGAGCAGAACCCAGGTTAACTAAACCCGATTGGACGAATGCCCGATTTCTTCTAATCGGCAGAAGGAAAAGCGGGAGGAACCTGCTTTTCAAATGATTTTAAATAAAAAGGCACGAAAATCACAATTGTTACACGCCAATCTCTTCCCTATATTCCTGCTGTAATTCGAACAGGCATTTTGCACAGAGGCAGCCATCATACAGTTCGGAGATGTACTGTACTTCGTTAATACTAAGCTGCACCACACTGCACTGGCATTTGGTATATGAATTTGCCTTGCACTCAATAGCACTGTTACATCGCTCGCAAGGAATGATTTCGTGTTTGCTATGTTTCAAGGTTGAAGGCATAAGGGGTAAGGTTTAACCTATTATGATACAAAAGTAAGGACAAAAAATAAGGTTTTGAGCGTTTGCCCAAAACCTTACGATATTATTAGATTCTTAAAAGCCCCCTTTAGGGGATTTAGGAGTTTATCCAGAGCAGCTGATACAGCCTTCTTCCATTGAACAAACTGGTCCGTCAACGATTTCTTCTGCCACCTGATCTTGTGTCATTTCAGCAGGAATAACGGCTTCAATTGCTTTACCACCTTGGTTTTCTACTGTAAATTTAACCGCTTGCGAAGCTGCTTGTGTACGCAGGTAATACATACCGGTTTTTAAACCTTTCTCCCATGCATAGAAGTGCATTGAAGTTAATTTTGATGTATTTGGTGCATTTACGAACAAGTTTAACGATTGCGATTGACAGATATAAGCACCGCGGTCGGCAGCCATATCGATGATGTTACGCATCTTGATTTCCCAAACGGTTTTGTACAATTCTTTAATGTAATCAGGAATCGTATCAATAGCCTGGATTGAACCGTTAGCCAATATGATCTGGTTTTTCATATCATTGTTCCATAAACCTAATGCTACCAAATCTTTCAACAAATGTTTATTTACCACCACGAACTCTCCACTTAATACACGACGGGTGTAAATGTTTGAAGTATATGGCTCGAAACATTCGTTGTTACCCAAAATCTGCGAAGTAGAGGCAGTTGGCATTGGTGCAACCAATAATGAGTTGTACACACCATCTTTAACTACTTTTTTGCGTAATGCATCCCAATCCCAACGGCCACTATCTGGTGTTACATTCCATAAATCGAACTGGAATTTACCTTTCGATAACGGAGAACCTTTAAAAGTTTGGTAAGGACCATTTTTCACAGCTAAATCGTGTGAAGCCGTCATTGAAGCGAAATAAATCGTTTCGAAAATGTCTTTATTTAACCGTTTAGCCTCATCACTTTCGAAAGGTAAACGCATTAAGATAAAGGCATCAGCCAAACCTTGTACACCTAAACCAACGGGACGGTGACGCATGTTTGAATTTTCTGCTTCCTGTACAGGATAATAGTTATGATCGATGATTTTGTTCAGGTTTAAAGTAGCCTGATAAGTTACATCGTATAATTTTTGGTGATCGAAAGCACCGTTAATTACGAAACGAGGCAATGCCAAAGAAGCTAAGTTACAAACGGCAACTTCATCTTTAGAAGTGTACTCGATAATTTCGGTACATAGGTTAGAACTTTTAATGGTTCCTAAATTCTGCTGATTAGATTTACTGTTAGCAGCATCTTTAAACAACATGTAAGGTGTACCGGTTTCGATCTGCGAATCCAAAATTGCAAACCAGAGTTCCTGAGCTTTAATGGTTTTACGACCACGGTTTTCAGCTTCATATTTAGTATATAAATCTTCGAATTCCTTACCGAAACAATCTGCTAAACCTGGTGCTTCGTGCGGGCAGAATAACGTCCATTCACCATTATCTTTAACACGTTGCATAAACAAATCGTTAATCCAAAGGGCATAGAACAAATCGCGCGCACGCATTTCTTCTTTACCGTGGTTTTTACGTAAGTCTAAGAATTCGAAAACATCAGCATGCCAAGGCTCTAGATAGATTGCGAAAGCACCTTTACGTTTACCTCCACCCTGATCTACATAACGGGCAGTATCGTTAAATACACGTAACATAGGGATAATACCGTTACTTGTACCGTTTGTACCACCAATGTATGATCCTGTTGCGCGGATGTTATGGATGCTTAAACCAATACCACCAGCACTTTGCGAAATTTTAGCGGTTTGCTTTAAGGTATCGTAAATACCTTCAATACTGTCATCCTGCATGGTTAACAAGAAACATGACGACATTTGAGGTTTTGGTGTAGCGGCATTGAACAAAGTTGGTGTAGCATGTGTAAACCAACGCTCGCTCATTAAGTTATAGGTTTTGATGGCACTTTCGATATCTTCTTTGTGGATACCAACAGAAACACGCATAAACAAATGTTGCGGGCGCTCTACAATCTGACCGTTAACTTTTAAAAGGTAAGATTTTTCTAACGTTTTAAACCCGAAATAATCGAAACCGAAATCGCGGTCGTAAATGATAGAACTATCTAAAATATCCTTGTTTTTTTCTATAATCTCATAAACATCATCAGCAATAAGTGGTGCTGCTTTCTGCGCTTTCGGGTCGAAATATTCGTACAACATTTTCATCGTACCCGAGAATGATTTAGTGGTGTTTTTATGCAGGTTCGAAACCGCTATACGCGATGCCAGCAGTGCATAATCAGGGTGCTTTGTAGTTAACGATGCTGCAGTTTCTGCAGCAAGGTTATCAAGCTCTGATGTAGTAACCCCATCATATAAACCTTCGATTACCTTTTTGGCTACATCAATCGGGTCTACAAGGTCTGAATTTAAACTATAGCACAACTTTTGAATGCGGGCTGTGATTTTGTCAAATTGCACCGCTTCTTTGCGGCCATCTCTTTTTAGTACGAACATATTTTATGAGATTTAAGTTTATGTTAAGTCGTGAGTATCAAGTATCAAGACTTAATCATCACTTTTGTATTTTGTTATTTATTAGTATCAAGTAGTGAGTATCAGGTATCAGGATTAAAAACTTCTGCCTTCTACCTTTTAGCCTTCCTCCTTAGAAGTCTTCATCTAAAGAAAACGCCTGTTTGTTATTATCAGCAGAGGTTAATACACCGCTTTTCTGATAATCGCCTACACGTTTCTCGAAGAAGTTGGTTTTACCCTGTAATGAAATCATTTCCATAAAATCGAATGGATTGGTTGCATGGTAGATTTTTTTGTAACCCAGTTCCTGTAACCATCTGTCGGCCACAAATTCAATATACTGGCTCATTAATTTTGCATTCATCCCAATTAAAGCAACTGGCAATGCATCAGTAATAAATTCTTTTTCAATTTCTACCGCATCGCTAATGATACCATGAACTGCTTCTTCGCTCAATTTATTGCTCAACATGCTGTACAATAAACAAGCAAATTCGCAGTGAGAGCCTTCGTCTCTCGAGATCAACTCATTACTGAAAGTTAATCCCGGCATTAAGCCACGTTTTTTTAACCAGAAGATAGAGCAGAAACTTCCGCTGAAGAAAATACCTTCAACTGCAGCAAATGCCACTAAACGTTCGGCAAAAGTTCCGTTTTCAATCCAGCGTAAAGCCCATTCTGCTTTTCTTTTTACTGCAGGAACAGTATCAATAGCATGGAATAAACGGTCTTTTTCTTCAGGATCTTTAATATAAGTATCGATTAACAGGGCGTAGGTTTCAGCATGAATGTTTTCCATCATAATCTGGAAACCATAAAAACAACGTGCTTCCGGCAGTTGAACCTCGCTCATGAAGTTTACAGCAAGATTTTCGTTCACGATACCATCACTAGCAGAAAAGAAAGCAAGGATGTGCGAAATGAAATGTCTTTCGCCATCATTTAAATTGTCCCAGTGTTTCTGGTCGTCAGAAAGATCAATCTCTTCTGCCGTCCAAAAACTAGCTTCGGTCTTTTTATACATTTCCCAGATTGCCGGATACTTAATTGGCAAAAGCACAAATCTGTCTTTGTTTTCTTGTAGTAATAATTCCTGTTCCATACGCTGATATTTTTAATTCTATTTTAACAGAGCCGACAAAGACACGCATTCATCAATTTTATATGATGATTGTAATGTCTTTTATCAAAACGCTGTTGTGAAAGTGCTAACCCTATTGCCTGACAAACAACTGAGATTTTAGTTAGGAAAATTTAAAATTTCAACCAGAGTGATATACGTCTAAATTACTAAAAACTAAGCTTTTATATTTGTTTTCAAGCGCAAGAAGTTAAAGAACTTTGTTGTAACAAATATATATACGGCAGCCCTTTTTAGTGTACCAAAGTTGTTAACACCCCACCCAATTGCTGGGGAAAAACGATCAGCCAAATATCATTTTCAAGCGAAAAAAAAGCTAATCGTTTCTTTTCAAGGGTTTAGCAAACCAAAATGAGTGTTAATAACTTAAATTTGAGGGGTATTTTAAGCCCTAAAAAGAGCTAAAAGGAGTATTACTCAACTGTATAACTGAGGCTTACTTTCGCTATACCTTTGCGATAGATACCAATCTGTTTGGCAGCACGTTCAGACAAATCTATGGCCAATCTTTTCGAGAAAGGACCACGGTCATTTACCTTTACTACTACTGATTTTCCGTTATCAGGATTGGTTACTGTAATCATGGTTCCGAATGGTAGGGTGCGATGGGCAGCCGTTAGTTTTTTTGCCCGGTATTTGGCGCCGCTGGTGGTGCGGCGGCCTTCAAATTTTCTGTGATAATAAGTAGCGAGAACTGTTTTTTTGATACTATCCGGTTCATTTGATGAACCAGAATCTTGTGCTTTACCTTGTAAAAACAGGAAACAAAAACTTAATAACAGCAGATACTTCATAGGCTAAATTTTCTTTATCGAGCCTGCAAATATAAGCATTTAGTTTATAATCAATAATTTGTGGAAAAACAGCCTGGTTTTGTGCATCAAAAAAGGCGTACAGCTTATCGCCGTACGCCTCTACCTAACCCTCCTACATCAACCTTATTTTTGATCCGGCACGAAATTCATCGAGATGGAATTTACACAATGACGGGTGTCTTTATTGGTAAATCCTTCGCCTAAAAATACGTGACCAAGATGCGCGCCGCAATTGGCACAAACTATTTCTGTACGGGAACCATCAGCATCAGGAATACGCTTTACAGCACCTTTAATTTCATCATCGAAAGCAGGCCATCCACAATGTGCATCGAACTTACTTTCTGAACGATATAAGGCCGCATTACAACGTTTACAAGTGTAAGTTCCTTTATCTGTTGTATGCTCGTATTTACCTGTACCAGGATATTCTGTACCTTTATTTACAATTACTCTTTCTTCTTCGGGTGTTAGTGGATTCCAGTTCATTTTTTTCTTTGGTATGATTTGTTCTGTTTCCGTGGATTGTTTTACAGCTTTCTTATCTTGCTTTTGGGCACAAGCAGAAAGACCTGTTATTAAAACAACAGCAGAAAGCAAAAATAGTTTATTTAACATCGTTTTCATACCTCAATATACGCTATAGATTTTGTTTTGGTTTGCTGGTTTGAGAGAATGGAGTAGTGTTTACCTCACCCTGACAAAGTTTGACGAGTATTGCCTTTTGTGCTGTTCCTCTCCTGGAGGAGAAGAATACAAAGTGAAGTGGTTTAAACCCAAATTTAAGCTTAACCAAAGGCATTAAGATTCCTGCCTGCGCAGGAATGACGAAACGAAAACAAAAAACAAGAATAAAGCCAAACTTGGTGTGCTTTGCGCCTTAGTGGTCGAACGTATTCTTCGCAAACTTTGCGGTAAAAAAAACAAAAAAAGCGTTCCGAACTTAATCGAAACGCTTTTCTATAACGAGATTTTTAAATCTTATTTTGCTAATTCTTCTGCCATTGCAGCGCCGATTTCAGCAGGACTTTCTACTACACGAATACCACACTCGCGCATGATTTTCATTTTAGCAGCTGCAGTATCATCAGCACCACCAACAATAGCACCAGCGTGGCCCATTCTACGTCCTGGAGGCGCAGTTTGACCAGCGATGAAACCAACAACTGGTTTAGTACCATGTTCTTTGATCCAACGGGCAGCTTCTGCTTCCATTCCACCACCAATTTCACCAATCATGATGATACCGTGAGTTTCAGGATCGTTCATTAATAATTTAACTGCTTCTACAGTTGGTGTTCCAATAATTGGGTCACCACCGATACCGATAGCTGTTGTAATACCTAAACCAGCTTTAACAACCTGATCTACCGCCTCATAAGTTAAAGTTCCCGATTTAGAAACCACACCTACATGACCTTTTTTGAAGATAAAACCTGGCATGATACCAATTTTAGCTTCATCAGCAGTAATTACACCCGGGCAGTTAGGGCCGATAAGCGTAACATCGCGATCAGCAATATATTCTTTAACCTGAATCATATCCTTAGTTGGGATACCTTCAGTAATACAAACAATAACTTTAATACCACCTTCGGCAGCTTCCATAATTGCATCAGCAGCAAAAGCTGGTGGCACAAAAATAATAGATACATTTGCACCCGTTTGATCAACGGCATCTTTAACAGTATTAAAAACAGGCTTATCTAAATGCAATTGCCCACCTTTGCCAGGCGTTACACCACCAACTACGTTTGTACCATAGGCCAGCATCTGCTCAGCGTGGTAAGTTCCTTCGTTTCCGGTAAAACCCTGAACGATAACCTTAGAATCTTTATTTACTAAAACGCTCATGTATCAATATTTTTTTTGTGCAAAGCTAATATTATTGAACTGGAATTCAAATCTAAAACCATATTATTTAGTCCGTTTTTTCAGGAAAATGTAAGGAAACGTTACTTTAGTGAAGAAAGACCAAAGCGGAAAGACTAAAGACTAAAGCGGAGAGACTAAAGTTAAAAGTACGAGGCGAGAATTAACCACTGTCATGCTGAGGTACGAAGCATCTGCAGCCGATGAAACAGATGCTTCGTACCTCAGCATGACAGCAAATTCAGGGTTGCTGCGACTAAAAGCATTCCATCTCCATTAACTGCTTGCTAGCAAGGGTTTAGATTTAAGCAATCAATACCTTTTAGCGCTATACCAGGTGCAAGCCTTTCGGTATAAACCCGACAGGAACGGCAGCCTCCGATTTTTCTATAGGAGCTATAGTGGATGGCGGGACAGAACCTGTCCTAAGCACTACAAAACGTTCGTTTTCAAATCAAAACATTAACATTAGGATTAGGAAATGAGCAGTTCTGCGCTTTTGGAGGGCTGCACTCCCGCTCCCCGTTCTTTCCGATGAATCCCGATGTAAAATCGGGAGGAACCACTGCGATCGCGTTTAGTAACAAAGTGCTGGTTCCTGTGGCAACATCCATGCAAAACGCCTAAATTTACTTTTGAAGCGGAAAGACTAAAGACCGAAGCAAAAAGCTAAATAATATAAAGATGAGAAAATCCATATTAATTTTAATCGTTATTACTGCAACCTTCATTTCGTTTAAAGCATCTGCACAAAATGGCGATACCACTAAATATATCCTCCAAAACGATGTTGAAGTAGCCAAAGAAGAACCAGGAACACATAATGGTGGAGGTAAAACCATCGGCTTTAACTTTTTCGGGGAGGCGAAAAGCCTCAAAACAGCATTCCGCAAAAGGATTCTGAAGCCAGGCTCTTCCATTGGTTACCATTTGCAGAAGGAAGATGAGATTTATTATGTGATCAGTGGAAACGGAACCATGCAGATGAACGGAAAAACCTTTGCGGTTAAACCTGGTGATGCCATTTTAACCCGTCCGGGCAGTTCGCATGGTATTGCCCCAAATGCAGGTAATGATTTGACTATTCTGATTGTTTATGAAAAGAAATGATGATATTCGGTAAAAGCAGGATTAAGAGAAGATTGGTTTACAATTCTCAGTTGGCAGAGTTCTATACCAGGCCGTTTTATAGTTCCAGTAGGTAGTTGCTTATTGTGTGTATGTTTACTAAATCTGTCCTCAAAAAATAGCAATTGCTGGCTTTATCTAAAGGATTGCAAATCCTTAGCTCTTGAATCGGGATTACAAATCCCGACTAACGAAGTATCCAGAAACAATCCCAAAAAAAGATACAAACGAAAAGCCGGACCAACTTTAACATTAATCCGGCTTTGCTTTTACTATTTATCAAACTAAAGACTTTTGCCTTCAGCTTTGGGCTTATCTGTTTTTGGTTTAGTTTCAGTTTTCCATCCTTTTACCCACTCCGCCTGTGCAACTTCATCATGGAAAGTCCAGGCTACAAAGCGGCTTATTTTTTGCCCCTGGCTCATTTGAACAGTGGTTACTTCAAAAGCATTTGCTTTAACCAATGTGCTATAGATACTTTTCAAATTGGCACTTTTTGACACCAATGATGTAAACCATAACACCTGATTTTTGATCTGCTCGCTCTGAATAATCATCTGCTCTACAAAAGCACGCTCACCACCAGGGCACCAAAGTTCGGCCTTATTCCCTCCAAAGTTTAACACATGTTTTACTTCTTTTTCGTTACCACCCAGGTTACGCCATTTCTGACGGGTACCTTGCTCGGCTTCTTTTAGTGAAGAATGAAACGGCGGATTACAAACCACGGCATCGAAACGCTCTGTTCTACCCACAATCCCTCTGAAAATACCCAGTTTTGATGATTGCTGACGAATTTCTACAGCTCCCTGCAGGGGTTTATTGGCTTCGATAATACGTCTTGCCGAATCAACTGAAAGTGGATCTATTTCTGAACCTACAAAGCTCCAGCCATATTCCTGGTGACCGATAATCGGGTAAATACAGTTGGCACCAACGCCGATATCGAGTACATTAATTTTAGCGCCTTTTGGATTTTTTCCTTTATTACTCGACCCCAAAAGATCGGCTACATAATGGATATAATCTGCCCTGCCCGGAATAGGCGGACAAAGGAAATCCTGAGGAATATCCCATTGCTGGATATCATAAAAATATTTCAACAAAGCCCTATTTAGTGCTTTAACGGCATTTTGATCTGCAAAATCGATAGAATCGTCGTTATGTTCATTTTTAAAAACGAAACGTCTTAATTCTTTTGAAGTTGCAATAAGTTGTTTGAAATTGTAACGCGAACGGTGTTTGTTGCGTGGGTGTAACTCGCTTTTTTCTTTGCGGTTATTTTGTTCTTCTTGAGCCAATGTGCTATGGATTAATTAAACAAGCTGTGTGCATGTTTCTGCTACAAAGATACATAAAAAAGGTTGAAGGCGTGAAGGTTGAGGACAGAAGAGGTTCTAATGCACCTAAAAACATGGCTTTAATTACAAGAGATCAAGAGAATCGTCATGCTGAATTTAGTTCAGCACTTTCCTGCTATTAAGACCCTGAAATGAATCCGATAGCTATCGGATCAGGTGACGCTTCGAGGATAACTCCAAACTAACCATTTGCTTTCGACTCCCTGAACACCTTACGCCAAACGCTCGACCCCAAACTAAACTTCCTCTGCTTTTTCTATCGTTGCAGGTTGAATCGCTTTCAAATATTTCTCCTGGTCAAACTGGTTTTCGCTCTTAGCAATTACGATGGTAGCTACTCCGTTTCCGATTACGTTGGTAATGGCCCTGGCCTCGCTCATAAAACGATCTAAACCGATTAATATGGAAATATGTTCTATCGGCATAATTTTCAAAGCAGTTAAAGTTGATACCAAAACGATAAAACCACTTCCGGTTACGCCTGCGGCACCTTTAGAAGTAACCATGAGCACACCTAAAACGGTAATCTGCTGCCCTAAGGATAAATCGACATGAAAAACCTGACAAAGAAATATAACAGCCATGGCCAGATAAATTGCAGTTCCATCAAGATTAAAAGAATAGCCGGTAGGAATAACCAAACCAACAACCGATTTATCGCAACCGAGGGCTTCCATTTTCTGCATCATGCTCGGCAGGGCCGATTCGGAAGAAGAAGTACCCAGCACGATTAAAATTTCCTGTCGGATATATTTCAGGTATTGCCAAAGACTAAATTTATAGTACCTGCAGATTCCGTTTAAAACGATAAAAATAAAAAGGATACAGGTCAAATAAACTGAGCCCATTAGCTTTGCCATGCCCACTATACTTTCCAAACCATGCGTACCAATACTGAAAGCCATCCCTCCGAAAGCCCCAATTGGCGCTAAACGCATAATCACCTTCATGATTTTGAAGAGTACTTTCGATATTTTATCGAAGGCGTTTAAAACGCTTGTTCCCTCTCCGCCCAATTTATTCAGACCATAACCAAAAAGAATGGCAAATAGCAAAATCTGTAAAATGTTTCCTTCAGCAAAAGCAGCAATCACATTATGTGGAATAATATGGAGGAAGAATTCGGCCCAATTCATATCCTTCGCCTGTTCTGCATAACCGGTAATTTTTGTGGCATCACCAGCTTTGGCTACCATTCCGGCACCGGGCTTTAAAACATTGGCGACCAATAAACCAATTGCAATCGCTACTGTGCTTACAACTTCGAAATATAACAGTGCTTTGCCACCTACCCGGCCTACCTTTTTCATATCGCCCATATGTGCGATTCCTAAAACTATGGTAAAGAATATAATCGGGGCAATTAACATGCTAATCAGGTTAATAAAACCCTCACTGATTAATTTAGCAGTTGACGCAAAACCAGGAAAATAAGTACCAACACTTATCCCAATGATAATGGCAATTAAAACCTGAAAGGTTAAATTGGAGAATATTTTCTTTAAAAATTCTATAAATGTCATCCTTTATTTTTTTTAGGTGTTTTGGCTTGCTATTGAATATTGAACAGCGTAATTTTAAAATAATTTTATTTATAAATACTGACTTCAATTTTCCCGTCCGCAGTAATTGCGCCTCTATACATTCCCTCGGTATTAAAGGGCATTGTCATATTTCCTTTTTTATCTAATGCAATTAAACCACCATCGCCACCCATTTTACCTACTTTATCTAAGGCAATTTTCGATGCCTCTGCAACAGATAGTCCCTTATATTCCATTAAATCGGAAATCGTCTTGGCCACCACATTGCGGATATAAAACTCGCCCCAACCGGTACAGGAAATACCTGCTGTTTCATTATTGCAGTAAGTACCTGCCCCAATGATCGGTGCATCGCCCACCCGTCCGTATTTTTTGTTTGTCATACCTCCGGTTGAAGTTCCGGCAGCTAAGTTGCCTGCTTTATCTAACGCTACACAACCAACTGTACCGAATTTGTAATCGTGGTTTTTAATTCCAAATAACTCTGATTTCTTACTTCCATGATCTAACACCGCTTTGGTAGAATCTTCTTTAATTGCCTGTTGTAAGCCATCCCAACGTTCCTGAGTCCAGAAATATTTAGGATCAACAATTTCCAGCCCTGCTTCTTTTGCAAATTGATCGGCACCTGATCCCACCATCATTACGTGTTCTGATTTTTCCATCACGGCTCTGGCTGCAGAAATTGGATTTTTTATGGTAGTTACGCCGGCAACAGATCCTGCCATTAAGGTTTTTCCATCCATTATTGCGGCATCAAGTTCATTTCTGCCATCATGCGTAAAAACAGCACCTTTACCAGCATTAAAATGAGGGTCGTTTTCTAAAACATGAATGGTTGCTTCAACAGCATCAAGGCTCGATTTGCCTGCTTTAATTTCTGCATAACCCGCATTTAATGCTTTTGTTAAGGCAGCAATATAAGCAGCCTCTTTTTCGGGACTCATATTTCTTTTGAGAATAGTGCCTGCACCACCATGAATCACCATTACGTATTTTTTCTGCTGTGCAGAAACCTGCAAAGCTAAAGCCGAAAACAAGAATAAGGCAAATAATTTTAACCGTTTCATCTTCCTATTGGGTTTAAGAAGTTGTTAAATTAAGAAAATCCTTGAAAATAAATGCGTTTAAACTTTAGCCAGGGATTGCTGCAAATTGCATATTTCAGTGCCACCATGTCATGCTGAACTCGTTTTACAAGTAGAAATAGTATTTTTAATTGTCTTGTAGCTACTACGTGATCAGCATCTTCTATTACGTGAAAGATCCTGAAATAAATTCAGGATGACGACCGCTTATGCAATTTGTGGAGTTTAAACTTTAGCTATCCCTTTGGATGAGAACTGCAGATCGTAAAGCTTTTTATAGTAACCATTTAATTTTAACAACTGCTGATGCGTGCCTTTTTCTTTAATCTCACCTTTATCGAGCACAATAATCTGATTGGCTTTTTGAATGGTAGATAAACGGTGGGCGATTACGATAGAAGTTCTGCCTTCCATTAAATTATCAATGGCTTTCTGGATCAATAATTCGGTTTCGGTATCAACTGAAGAGGTAGCCTCATCTAAAACCAAAATAGCAGGATTGTGCACCAGTGCACGGATAAACGAAATTAACTGTGCCTGACCAGCCGAGAGCGTGGCACCTCTTTCCATCACATTATACTGATAGCCACCAGGTAAACGTTCGATAAAATCATGTGCACCAACTTTTTTGGCAGCATTTACCACTTCTTCGATGGTAATTTCAGCATTATTTAGTGTAATATTATTTAAAATGGTGTCTGAAAACAAAAAAACATCCTGAAGTACAGTGGCAATATTGCTTCTTAAATAATCCAACTCAAAATCTTCAATATGAATGTTATCTACAGTGATATCCCCCTTTTTCACTTCATAAAAACGGTTCAGGATATTAATGGTAGAAGATTTACCTGCCCCGGTTGCACCAACTAAAGCAACGGTTTCGCCGGCCTTCACTTCGAATGTAAGGTCTTTCAGTACGTAGTTCTCGTCGTTATAGGCAAACCAAACTTTTTCGAACTTGATATTTCCATCTAATTTAGCTGGCTTTTGCGTTCCGGTATTTGGCGTGGTTTCATCAGTGTCTAAAACTTTAAAAACACGTTCGGCGCCCACCATTCCCATCTGCAGCGTATTAAACTTATCTGCCAGTTGGCGGATTGGTGTAAATACCATACCCAGGTAAATAATAAACTGTGTAATGGTTCCAGGCGTTACATCCAGTGGTTTGGAAAGAATGCTTTTAGCGCCATACCATACCAACAAACCTAAAGACATAGCCGAAATTAACTCAACAACCGGAAAAAAGATAGAGTAATACCAGTTAGAACGGATATTGGCATCGCGGTAACGCTTATTAATGGCGTAAAATTTTCTGTACTCCTGTTTCTCTCTAGCAAAATATTGCACAATAGAAACACCTGTAATGTGTTCCTGCAAAAAGGTATTCAGGTTCGATACCTCATTCCTGATTTCCTGAAAGGCTACTTTAATCGCTTTCTGGAATTTCCGGGTAGCCATGATTAGCAACGGGATGGGCAATAGCACCACTAAACTCAACTCCCAGTCTGTGTATAACATTACGCATACAATTACCACCACCTGCAAACTGTCGCCGATCATGGAAATTAAACCTTCAGAAAAGATATCTGCAATGGTTTCCAGGTCTGAAACCGTTCTGGTAATTAATTGTCCGATGGGTGTTTTATCGAAGAATTTTAGACGGAGTTTGGTAATGTGATTAAAAACATTGATCCGAAGATCGCGGATAACCGACTGACCTAGTGTATTGGTTAAAAGCGTATGGTTATACTGGATCAAAGTCTGTAAAATCAACATAAAGATCATCAGCATGGTCATATTTACCAAACCAGAATAATTGCCAGCTAAAATATAATGATCGAGGGTATACTTAATTAAAAACGGACGTACCGGAGAAATAGCAGCAAGCAAAATGGTTAAAATAACCGACCATACAAAAACGGCACGATAAGGCTTTACGTATTGAAAAATACGTTTCAGTAATCCGGTGTTATATACGTCGCCTGTAACTGCCATGCTTATGCTTTAAGGTGTAAGGTTTAGGGTATAAGGCCTTGCACCGTCTTAAAAATTTTAAATTATACTATCTTTTTTGTTGTAATTCACTTTTTCTATGGCGGTCGCTGCACCCTCCACCTTAATCCCTTCTGCCTTCTACCCTATATAAGGGTATTCTATCTTCACTAAGTACAAACCGCAGGCAGGCACCGATTGACCGGCATTGCTACGATTTTTACTTTCTATAATTGCTTTAAACTCCGTTAAATTTATTTCTTTTTTACCGATCTGCACTAAAGTACCCATAATTGCCCTTACCATATTGCGTAAGAAACGATCGGCCTGAATGGTAAAAACCAGTCCATCTTCCTGTTGTTCGAAAACAGCTTTAGTTATTTTACAGTTGTTTGTAAAAGTTTGGGTATTCGACTTACTAAAACACGAAAAATCGGTATAATTTAATAAAAGTACCGCCGCCTCATTCATCGCATCAACATCCAGTTTATCTTTAACCAACCATGACCGGTTAAGTTTGAAAGGATTTTTTTCAAAGTGAATGTAATATTTGTAAGCGCGGGAGGTTGCATCAAAGCGGGCATGGGCATCATCATGCACCGGAATAATTTGTTTTGCTGCGATTTGATAGGGCAGCATAGCATTAATACCGGCTATTGCGCTTAAAACCTTAGCCTCTTCTACACCTTCAACATCAAAATGGGCATAAAAATCAGTTGCATGTACACCTGCGTCGGTTCTACCGCAACCCAAAGTTTCGATAGGCTGCCTAAAAAAAACAGACATCGCCTTATCTAACAATTCCTGAACGGTGATTGCATTAGGTTGTGTTTGCCAGCCATGGTACAAGCTGCCATCGTAAGCGATCTTGATGAAATACCTTTTTTTACTCAAAGCGATGCAAAAGTACAGTTTAACGCGCAAAGGGCAAAGTGTTGAGTAGGGCGTTTGGCGTTGAGCGTTTAGTTTCCATCTCAAATTTTATTTTCATACCGGAAATTATGCTGCTTATCAAGCTATACTACCATTTGGGAACTTTAATCTTTCTTTCTTTTCTCAAAAAAGGCTAGATTTGTTGCTATATATTTTACATTCATGATACAAAGAATACAATCGATCTGGTTTTTTTTAGCGGCTTTAACCTTGATTTTAATGTTGTTTTTACCCATTGCAAGCAAAGAAATAGCGGGAACAGAATCAGCAGTATATTCGAGCGGTTTATTTCAGATTATTGCAGGAAAAGCAGGTTCGCCTTTTAAAATACTCTCCTTTTTACCCCTGTTAATTACCAATATTGCCATTGCCATTATCTGTTTTGTAAATATTTTCAACTTCAGAAAACGTAGCTTTCAGAAACGTTTCGCCATTGTTTCGATCATATTAATTATCGGCTTTGCTTTCTGGTGCAGTGTTTATGCCCAAAAATTACCTGGGGGTATTGAAGGTGCAAGTTTTGGTGTTGGCGCCTACTTGCCTGCTCTAGCTATCTTATTTGTAGTATTGGGCATTTTCGGCATCAATAAAGATGAAAGATTAATCCGCTCGGCAGAAAGATTGCGATAATTCTTTAATTTCAGCAGAAAAATCAGCTACCGACCATGCAAATTAAGTTAAATCATGCCGTTTATGCTTTTTCGTTGGTTTTGATTTGCGGAATCTTATCTTGCA
Source organism: Pedobacter sp. MR2016-19 (assembly GCF_014947265.1). NCBI lineage: Bacteria > Pseudomonadati > Bacteroidota > Sphingobacteriia > Sphingobacteriales > Sphingobacteriaceae > Pedobacter > Pedobacter sp. MR2016-19. The sequence continues at coordinate 382,406 of NZ_JADCNK010000004.1, read as the reverse complement.
GCAAGCGTATTAACACTTTCGGAAAAACCAAAATCGATAAAAGTGCCGATTCACTCTATCTTAAGCAGAGAATAACAGATATCAAAGGTTTAAATACCGATGTTTTTACGAAAGCATCATTCAAAGGCACTGCCGATACAGCAATTGTATACCGGTTATTAAAACCCAATCACACTAAGAGCAAACTTCCATTGGTGATTGTATTTCATGGATCAAACGCAGTTGGAAATGATAATACCAGTCAGTTGGGTATTTTGGCAAAACTATTTGCAAGCGACGAAATACAGGCGAAATATCCTGCTTTTATTTTAGCACCACAATTCCCTTCACGTTCGTCGAATTATGTTTTAGATCGAAGCAGAAATGTATTGACTTCGGTACCACAACCCTGTTTAACAACTGCCTTACAGCTGATCGACAGCTTAAAAAACACTTTAAACATTGATGAGAAAAGAATTTACCTCATCGGTTTTTCGATGGGTGCATCTTCGGTGATTAATGCTTTAGCATTAAAACCAGATGTATTTGCCGCAGGGGTCAGTATTTCTGGCATACCTCAATTTAACCAGGTAAATGTACTTGCAAACATTCCAATCTGGCTGATCCATGGCAATATAGACACCGAAAACCCTTTCAATAGCGACAAGCAATTCTTTGAAGAGGTAAGCTATAAAAACAAAACCAGGTTTTGGGAATTCGACAATCTGGCCCATAACGATATTTTTGCTCCCGCAATATTAACCGACGAGTTACCCAAGTGGTTATTCAAAAACAAACGCAAATAGTTGCTATTGCCCCGCCACCTAAACCCGGTTGGAGTGAAAATCCTTTTGATAAACCTGAAAGGTTTGAAAAAGATTGAAACAGAAAACGGGACTAATGCAACCTAAGACCACTTCAACTGCTTTCCAAGTAAAAAACACACATCCCTATCGCAATCACGACCTCCATTTAAACCTCCTCCATCCGTCATTTTCCATCATCCATTTCACATCCCCTCTTACTTCCTTATTTTCAAATATTTAGCTTAAAAAACTATTTACTTGATTATCTGTAAAATACGAAATATTAACCTTACCTTTGCGGCTCAATTAAAAATAAAAAGACGAATGACAAACCCATTTCAATTATTGGGGATAAGTGATGACGTCGTTAATGCCGTAAAGGATCTTGGATTTGAAACTCCAACACCTATTCAGGAGCAAAGTATTCCTGTACTGTTAGAAGGCACTAATGATTTTGTTGGTTTGGCCCAAACAGGAACAGGAAAAACAGCCGCATTTGGTTTGCCGCTGTTAGAACTAATCGATTTTAAAGTTAACAAACCACAGGCATTGATTTTATGCCCTACCCGTGAGTTATGCTTGCAAATCGCTAACGACCTTAAAAACTTTTCTAAAAACATTGCTAATGCCCACGTTGTTGCCGTTTACGGTGGCGCGAACATTATGCAACAACTACGCGAAATCCGTCAGGGAATTCAGATCGTAGTGGCCACGCCCGGCCGTATGTTGGATATCATTGGCCGTAAGGCGATTGATTTTTCAAACGTTAAATATGTTGTGCTTGATGAAGCTGACGAGATGTTGAACATGGGTTTCCAGGACGACATTAACGACATTTTATCAACTACTCCTGATGACAAAAAAACCTGGTTATTCTCGGCTACCATGCCTGCAGAAGTTCGCCGTATAGCTAAAAACTATATGGATAATCCTGTTGAATTAACCATGGGCACAAAAAATACAGGTAACGTAAACATCGAACACGAATATTACATTGTTCGTGCACGCGATAAATATGCTGCCTTAAAACGTATTGTAGATTTCAACCCTGAAATTTTTGCCGTAGTATTTTGTAAAACCAAATTGGATACACAAGATGTTGCAGAGCATTTAATTAAAGATGGCTACAATGCTGATGCTTTACACGGCGATTTATCGCAACAACAACGTGATAAGGTAATGCAACGTTTCCGCGAACGTAACATGCAGTTGTTAATTGCTACTGATGTTGCTGCACGTGGTATCGACGTTAACAACGTAACACACGTAGTTAACTACTCTTTACCTGATGAAATTGAAAGTTATACCCACCGTTCTGGTCGTACCGGCCGTGCTGGTAAAACTGGTATCTCTATCTGTATCATCAACTCTAAAGAAGTTGGAAAAATCCGTCAGCTGGAACGCATCATTGGTAAACAATTTACCAAAGCTGAGTTACCTACAGGATTTGACGTTTGTGAAAAACAATTATTCTCTTTGGTACATAAAGTACATAACGTAGAGGTTAATGTAGAGCAAATTGATCAATACATTCCTCGTATAATGGATGAATTTAAAGATTTATCTAAAGAGGATGTAATCAAACGTTTTGCTTCATTAGAATTTAACCGTTTCTTAGATTACTATTCTAAAGCACCTGATTTAAATGCAGCGGTTGGTGACGATCGTGGCGAAAGAGGTGAGCGTGGCGAAAGACGCGGACGTGGTAGCGAAGGTTACACTCGTTTATTTATCAACTTAGGTTCAGTAGATGAATTTACCCGCGGCGATATGTTATCTTTTATCTGTAACAATGGTAAAATTGGTGGCAAAAGCGTTGGTAAAATTGATTTAAAAGGTGTTTTCTCTTTCTTTGAAGTGGAAGATGCTGTTGCTGATACCGTATTTGAAGGTTTTAAATCTGTTGAGTTTAACGGTCGTCAGGTACGTATCGAGAAAAGCGGAGATGGTGGTCGTGGTGAAGGCGCTGGCGAAAGACGCGGTGGCGGTGAAAGACGTAGCGGCGGCGGCGGTTTCGGAGGAGAACGCAGAAGCGGTGGTGGCGGTGGTTACCGTGGCGGAGGTGATAGAAAATCTGGCGGTAGCGGAAGACGTGAAGGCGGAAACAGCGGTGGCGGTTTCAGAGATTTCTCTGGTCGTAGTCGTGACGAAAAAGGTGGAAACACTGGTGGTAGCGGACGTAGAGAAGGTGGAAGTCGTGAAGGCGGAAGCGGTGAACGCAGAAAAAAATGGTAAATCACTAAACCAAATATTTTACAAACCGGTCTTGTTTATTCGAGGCCGGTTTTTTTTATGCGGTTTAAAATTCAGTTTAGTAAATTTAAACTACTGTCAGGCCCAGGAAAAACGATCATACTTAATATTCTCAGCATCCATAAATTCGCCAAATAATGAATAAGCCTTATTTCCACTAAACTGAAGCTTCAAAGCTTGTAGCAAACCAGACCTGTCACCCTGCTCTAAATTGAATATTTCGTAAAATTTAGCAACTTCTTCCAATTCAATGGAATAGCAATACTCATAATCAGAATCTCCCCATATTTCTTTTACCGATTTACCAATATCATATCCGTCAAAGTATAATTGATCGTTCTCATTAAAATATAACTCCATAGATATTTTAATATCAGGCTTTTCCAGGTAAAATAAAGTTACTTTTTCCAAGGTGTTTAGATTATTTCATGACCGATGCGCATCATAAATTTATAAAAAATAACGTTTCTCCCTACTATGAAAACACTCTTTTTGAAATAAATTTCTTTTATGGATGATGCATTCAGCTGGATAAAAGTTGATTATCTGAAAAAGAAATTAATACGATAATTTAAAAACGGCTGGATTTTACAGTTGCAGAATTACAGGCGGTATCTCTTAATAATAGATCTTTTTTAAGCAGATATTGACACAAAAGTCTATTTTGTAAATTTAGCATTAAGGAAAGCAATCTTTAATTATTTAACAATTGTAAAATAGTTATGTAGCTTTATATTTATCCTTAAATTGCACTACTTTCGCTCATTATGCAGGCAAAATACATTTCCTATCAGGAAACCGGTTCATTTTCAAAATTGGTTTTAGATTATATTAACGACGAAGAGCAGCTTAAAGCTTTTTACAGTTACCGCCCTGATATGGCTGGTTTAGCCAGCGCAATTGAGCATAGAAATTTCCCTGGAGACCGGACTACCTTAGTGCAGGTTTTGCAAGATCAGTACCGGCATTTACAACCGAATAAATCGGTTACGAAAAATATCGAACTTTTGGGCTTAGATAATACTTTTACTGTAACTACTGGTCACCAGTTAAACTTATTTACTGGTCCGCTTTATTTTATTTATAAAATTGTAACGACCATAAATTTAGCTATTGAGTTAAAAATGGCCCATCCGGATAAAAACTTTGTTCCGGTTTATTGGATGGCAACAGAGGATCACGATTTTGATGAAATTAACCATGTAAGTGTTGATGAAAAGAACATCAGCTGGATACAACAGACCAACGGTGCCACCGGAAGATTAAGCACCAAAACCGTTGCTGCTGCGGTAACGGCATACAAGGGTTACTTAGGCATTTCCAAAAACGGAAAACGGATTGCCAAATTGGTAGAACAGGCCTATTTGCAGCACGATAATTTAGCCGATGCCACCAGGTTTTTGGTCAACAATTTATTCGAGAAATATGGCCTGGTGATCGTGAATGCAGATGATGCGCGATTAAAAAAACAATTTGCCAATATCATAACTGAAGATATTATTCAACACAATAGCGCTAAAAACATCGACGAAAGTTCGAAAAGCCTGGAAGAATTTGGCTATAAAACCCAGGTTAACGGTCGCGACATTAATTTCTTTTACCTTATAGATAATTTACGAGAGCGTTTGATCTTTGAAAAAGGAAAATATATTGTAAACCATACCGATATCAGTTTTACAGAAGAAACACTAAAAGCTGAAATCGAATCGCATCCTGAACGTTTTAGTCCGAATGTAGTGATGCGGCCAATGTACCAGGAGGTTATTTTACCTAATATCGCTTATATAGGTGGTGGTGCAGAGGTAGCTTACTGGATGCAATTAAAAGCAAATTTCGATTTATACAAGGTCGATTTCCCGGTTTTACTATTGCGTAATTCGGCTTTACTGATAGATAAACGCAGTGCCCAGAATTTATACCATCTAGGTTTTTCTTTGGAAGACATTTTCCTGCCGGTTGAAGAACTAAAAAACATTTGGGTAAAACGGAATACGACCGCTCAATTGAGTTTAGCTGACGAAACAAGAGCCATTAACAGCATTTTCGATCAGATTAAGCTAAATGCCTATAAAATAGACAAAACGCTTTCTGTATCAACTGATACGGCAAAACAGCGGGCCAATCACTTATTGGCCAACCTTGAAAAAAAACTTTTCAGGGCAGAAAAACGGAAACATGAGATGGCGTTATTACAAATTGATAATGTCAAAAAAAGGCTTTTCCCTAATGGAAGTTTACAGGAGCGTACTTTAAATATAGCGCCCATGTATGTTAATTACGGAGAAGATTTTCTTTCATCCTGCATAGAAAACTTTGAACCATTGGGTGGCGATTTCACTGTTTTATTACCGTAATACTAGTCCGAAGTCGGGAGTCCGGAGTCGGAAGCCGATACCCCAAAGCGCCCAATCTCGATACTTACTACTTGATACTAACAAAATGAACTTCATTACTTTTACCGAAACCAACCTTAGGGCTTTTACTTATAATGTTTTTAAAAAAATGGGCTGTTCTGATGAGCATGCCGATTTAGCAACCGATGTGTTAATCCGATCAGATTTGCGGGGAATCGATTCGCACGGTGTTGCACGATTAAGTGGGTACGTTCGTCTTTGGGAAAAGAAAAGGATCAACGCCACGCCTGATATCAAAATCGTACACGAAACACCAACCACTGCCACCATTGATGGTGATGCAGGTTTAGGTTTGGTGGTTGCACCATTCGCTATGAAAGTTGCTATCGAAAAAGCTGAAAAATATGGTAGCGGATGGGTTTCAGTTAAAAACTCCAATCATTTTGGAATTGCCGGTTACCATGCTTTGATGGCGGTTGAAAAGGATATGATCGGCATCAGTATGACCAATGCCAGCCCCTTGGTTGCACCTACTTATGCCAATGAACGTTTATTGGGTACCAATCCCATGTGTTATGCTTTCCCGGCAGGAAAATATCCACCGGTAATTGTAGATATGGCTACAGCGGCCGCAGCTAATGGTAAATTAGAAATTGCTCAACGTGCCAATAAAAGCATTCCTGATGGCTGGGTTCAGGATAAAAGCGGCGAAAACTCTACAGACCCTAACGAATTAAAAAACGGCGGTTCGCTTTTGCCTTTGGGAAGCGATAAAGATCATGGTAGCCATAAAGGTTATGGGTTAAGTGCTACTGTCGACATTTTATCGGCAGTGTTATCCGGCGCAAATTACGGCCCTTGGGTGCCGCCTTTTGTGGCTTTTTTAGAGCCATCGGCAAATCCGGTTGGCGAAGGACTTGGCCACTTTTTAGGCGCTATGCGCGTAGATGGTTTCAGACCAGCCGCAGACTTTAAAGACCATTTAGATAACTGGGTAGATCGCTTTAAAAGTGCAAAAACAATAGATCCTGATAAAAAGGTAATCATCCCGGGCGAACCGGAGCATGAATTTGAACAGGAAAGAAAAATCAGTGGTATTCCGATCATTGATGTGGTGGTAAAGGATCTGAATGAACTTGCTGTGAAATTGGGTATAGAAGAATTAAAATAGCTCCTTTTAACCGCAAAGGGCGCTGAGAAGAAAGCACTAAATTCGCAAAGTTGGAGTGTAGCAATTCCATTTTCAATCGTAAAGATCCTTCGACTCACGACTTGACAGACTCCAATAGAAAAATCGTCATCTCCGAAGCGACGCGAGTGGAGAGATCTTTTCTATTATTACAGAAATGGACAAATAAACAATCTATTTTAACTTCTCTGAAACTTGGAACGGTTAAATCAGGAACTAATTTCTGATAAGATTTATCTTTTCCTATAATCCGAAATACCAGACAATTTATTAATAGTTAATAGATTTTCTATGTATATTAGACTTTATATACCGTAATTCTAAACATACAAACCAAATTCAAACTATGAAAAAAAAAATCTTTATTCGCTTTTTTGCTGTTTCATTTATTTTCATGATTTATTCATGTGCTAAAAAACAAAATATAGAAACCCAACAAAACACTAAAATACCTGAATCAGTATTAGCTAGTATTAAAGAAATGGGATTTAATACCAACGGCATAACAATTATGAAAGATGGATATATTGTGGAGGGAGATATTTTTATACCAAAATCTTCTCTAGGTAAGGCCACAAACTCTTCAAACTTAATCATTGCTAAATCAGAACAGTACCAAACCTATAATCTGGTTCAAAACTTACCGCGTACAGTAACAATTTCTGTTTCAAATTTACCCGCTGTTTATTCAACAGCAGCCAGTAATGCTGTTGGAAGGTATAACTCATTAAATTTGAAAATCAATTTCCAACTGGTTAGCAGCAACGGAAATATTGAAATTATTGGCTTTAATGAAGGTCCAACTCCTACAGGCACCAAGTTAGGCTATGGTGGTTTTCCTTTTTCCGGAAATCCATTTAATCAAATTGGATTAAATACAAATCCTGCTGCATTCGGTACAAATCCAGATGTAGGCTACATCACCTCTGTAATTCAGCATGAAATAGGTCACTGCATAGGTCTAAGACATACTGACTATTACGACCGGAGTTATAGCTGCTCAAGAGGTGGAAATGAAGGTAGTAGCTATAATAGTTCTGATATTCAAAACTTCTCGGGCGCTATTCAAATACCTGGAACTCCAGCTTCTGCCGAGCCCAATTCATTTATGCTTGCCTGCAATAATGGTGTAGATCGTTCTTTTAACACAAATGATATCGTTGCTTTAAATTATTTATATGGTTATCCAACATATACTTACTCCTTCAGGGTTACGACCATGAGTAATACACCAACTTATTATGGATTAATATTAAATGGAACTTATATTGCAGCAACAATTTCTACTCCACCAGTAAATGCTACCTCAACCTATGTTTATAACATTAACAGTTATAATCCAAGCTCGACGCTAGTGGTAAAAATAAGTTCAGGATATATACCGGTGTCTGCCACAGCAAGTGCTAACAATGGCTCAAGAATTAATGGTGTTATAAATGCTACCGATAAAACAATTACTTTTTCTAATCTTAACATGTCTGTACAAAATGGCTTTGTTTCCATTGCATTCAAGAACTATGGATTAGATTAATATTTAAAAAAAAGCCGCAGATTCTGTTTAAATCTGCGGCAATTATTAATAATATGGTTTATACCCAACAATAGAAGGTATTTTTTTTAAGGCTTAACAGTTAAGTTATCTTTTAAGTAAAGTGATTTACTTGATGATCCGATCATAATTCTGTATTCCCCCGGAGCTACTTCCCATACATTATTGATATCAAGTGTTTGCAATACCTCCTTATCTAGCTTAAATGAAACTATCTTTGTTTCACCAACCTTTAAATGTATCCGTTGGAAAGCCCTCAGTGCAAGAACTGGCTGAGCTAATTTGCTTAACAAAGGTCTCATGTACAGCTGTACCACTTCTTCACCATCGTAATTGCCTGTATTTTTAAGTTCGAAGCTTACAGTAGCGGTTTCATTTTTAGCGATGCTTTTGCGGTTAAACTTCAAATTGTTGTAAGAAAAGTTGGTATAACTTAATCCATATCCAAATGGAAAAAGTGGTTCGCCGCTTAAGTTGTTATAATCATCGCCTCTTCCGGTAGGTTTGTGGTTGTAAACCAAAGGCAACTGCGATTCGTCAATCGGGTAAGTAATTGGAAGTTTACCTGATGGATTTACTTTTCCGAGCAAGATATCGGCAACAGCAGCGCCTCCTGCTTCGCCAGGGTACCACACGTTTAAAACCGCGCTTACTTTATTTAACCAGGGCTGCATATTAATGGCGCTTCCACCAGTTAATACCACGATAATCGGTTTTCCTGTTTTTTCGAGTTCTTCCAACAACAATTCCTGGTTACCGGGCAGATTTAACATTGCCCGATCCAAAAATTCTCCTTCTTTTATACCTGCAACGAATACAATGGCATCATTATTCTTTGCCGCAGCCACTGCATCAGCTATTTCGTTTGATTTCCTGATATTATAATCCCAGATCAGTTTGATTTTACCGTTGCCTTTAGATTCAAAAAATTCAACCTTAATGGCATACTCCTTATTTTTCTCGAAATGAAACGGAACTGTCCTAGTACTGAAAGACTTTTTATCCCAGTTATCGATCATCAATTGGTTATCCAAATATAATCGGTAACCATCGTTTCCCTCTAATCCGATATTAACATCGGCATTCTGCGGCACCTTAATTTTACCAGTCCACCTCACAGCATAATCATCCACTTGAAGCTGGTCATCTGGTGGGTATAAGGTCCAGCTGAAATTAATTGCCTTATCATTTACTTCTTTAACGGGTTTCCCCGAGAAGTGAAACCCTTTATAATAGCTTCCCATTAATCCTGCTTTCTGATTAACAGAAAGAAACTGGCTGTCTATAGGAACATAAGACTGCAATTCCCGGCTACTGCCTTTTACATAATTAACCTTAACGTTATTGGCTACTGCATTTTTTAAGCCGTCCAATATATTTATCTTATTGTTTCCAGTGCCGCTATAGCCACCTAATCTGGCTTCAATGGCATCTTCCCCTACCAGTAGAATCTGTTTTACACTTTTTAACGGAAGTGTATTGTTATCATTTTTTAGCAATACAAAAGATTTCAAAGCCGCTTCTTTGGCCAGATTGCGATTACTTTGATCGCTTAACATCTTTTCAGCAATACTTTCATCCACGTAAGGATGCTCAAACAGACCCAGCTCGAATTTAGCTTTCAGAACCCTTGACAATGCATCATCTATTCTCGATTTTGGAATACTACCATCTAAAAATGCAGGTAGAAAAAGTTTATAATGGTTATAATCTACCTGGAAGATTACATCAAGGCCTGCGTTAATTGACTGTGCTGTGGCATCTTTATAATCTTTGGCCGTAAAATGTAAAACATTGGCACCTCCGACTGCACCTGCATCAGAAATCACGAAGCCCTTAAAGCCCCATTCCGTTTTCAATTTAGTGGTAAGCAACCATTTATTAGAGGTTGCAGGCGTACCAAAAACACTATTATAGGAAGTCATTAATGAACGGATGCCCACATTTTTAACTCCGTCTTTAAATGCTGGAAAGTGGATTTCTTCTAAAAAGTGTTTATCCATTTCAATAGGATAACTATCGCGCCCACCATCGCCTACATTGGCAATAAGATGCTTTGGTGTAACAATGATATTCTGCCTTTCTATAGCATTCATAAAAGCATGTCCCAGCACAGTTGTTAAATATGGATCTTCTCCATAAGTTTCTTCTACCCTGCCCCACCTTACATCTGTTGCCATATTGATTACAGGTGCCAAAAGATCTCTCAAGCCACGTGCTTTTGCCTCATTTGCAATAGCGGTACCGATTTTGGCCACTAAAGCAGTATCGAAACTTGCAGCCAAACCAATTGATTGCGGGAAGGCCGTAGCTCCTTGCCTAACCAAACCGTGTAAAGCCTCATCAAATGGAATGATTGGAATGCCCAAACGGGTTTCTTCAATGAAGTATTTTTGAATCTTATTTACCTTTTTAGCCAGAGAAAGTCCGTCTTCAGAGGTATTGTAAGTTAACATTTGTTGTGCATTACCACTTCCTTGTGCAGCTGCACTTACCTGCAAACCAAAAATACCCTGCTTAAACTGATCTTTATTCTTTTCGGTTACATCTCCAGGAATCATAAACAACTGCCAGAATTTCTCTTCAGGTGTCATTCTCGAAATCAGGTCTCTTACCCTTAAATCGATACCTAATTTTGGATTTTTATAAGGTAAAATTTGCCCTTTTTTAACCTGAGCAAAAAGGCCGCAAGAGAAAAAAAGTGTGGGCAATAAGTATAAGTATTTTATTGATTTCGGCATTGCTAATTAGTTTCGGGTGTAAAAGAAAAAGTCAAAGCTATTTTCTCCTCTGTTTTAGGGAAATTGAAGTGTACCTTACCGTGTTTCAATGTCCATTTTACCTTTTGGTTGGTACCCAAAATGGTAATGAGACTTCCTTTTTTAGGCATACTTCCTTGCCATGAAATTTCCTTGTTTGTCGTATTGTTAATTAAACTGATGCCGTAAATGGTTTTACCGTCTTTACTTTGGGTAAACCAATTTTGCCCATCATGGTAATTTTTGGTAATCCTTGTTCCGTATATGGCTACACCGTTTTTGCTGGTCCACTTCCCAATTTCCTCTAATCTGGTAATCACATTATCAGGCAGCGTTCCATCAGCTTTTGGCCCAATACCTAAAAGTAAACTTCCGCCTTTGGCTACAATTTCTACCAATTTATGAACCACTTCTCCTGCTGATTTATATTGATCGTTAGGTACAAAGCCCCAGGCGCCCCCCAAGGTCATGCAACTTTCCCATGGGTAATCCAATTGCTTTTCAGGGATTTTCTGTTCAGGGGTTTGGTAGTTCTCAAACTGGCCATGTACCGTTCTGTCTACCACAATTAAACCAGGCTGTACTTTTCTGGCATTAGCTGCAATTTTAGGCATATCAATATCCTGACTCCATTCCGGAATTGGCGCTCCCCAAGAAAGCACTTCCTGGTTTACGCTTGCCCTCGGACGAACCCAGCCACCATCTAACCATAAAATATCAATGCTACCGTAATTGTTCATCAACTCGCCGATCTGGTTTTGGGTATAACTTTTGAACATATTCCACCGCCACGGATTTTTTCTGATATCGTAATTATTATTTCTATCTGCAGTGGCATATTTATCCCACCAATAGTATTGAGAATGCCAGTCGGGTTTAGAAAAATATGCGCCGATCATAAAATTTTCCTTACGGAAAGCATCGAACACATATTTAGCAACATCTTTTTTAGGGTTGTTGGCAAATGGACCTTTTGCAATGCTGAAATCGCTTTCTTTGGTATCGAACATAGCGAAGCCATCGTGATGTTTGGTGGTAAAAACCAGGTATTTCATTCCAGCATCCTTACCTGCCTTTGCCCATTGCTCAGGATTGAATTTTGTTGGGTTAAATTTTTCGCTCTGGCCCCAATACCATTTTTTATAATCTTCGTATTTGATAGTACTATCCCTTTCAATCCAATCTTCAGAGCAGATAGACCATGATTCGATAATCCCTGGAACAGCGTAAAGTCCCCAGTGGATAATCATTCCAAACTTTTGGTCTTGCCAGGTATCGAGCTTCTTTTTTACTGCCTCATCTTGTGGCCATTCATATTTTGTTGATTCTTTGAGGATATCATTTCTTTGAGCGCTTGAAAATTTAGCCGAAGTAATTAAAACAAGTATTAGGAGATATTTTATTTTCATCATTATTTTATTTTTAACTTAATCTTTTTTCATTATAACTTTTTCAGTCTGATATGCTCCAATATTCCTACCTTGAATCTGACCATTTTCAATAACCACCATAAAGTCTACTAATAGCAGCTTAATTAAAAGAAGTAAAACTTCTTATTGGCAAAATCGAAGGTTTGAAATTTTAAACTTCCTTGCTTAAGCGATTCTTTTTGGGCATTCGCAACGGTATATTTTAGAAAATCCGTATCACTAAAGTCTCTTAAATATCCGTTAGAAATAAATAAGTCCTTCCAGCCATGGTTGTCAAAATCAGCAAATAAAGGTGCCCAACTCCAATGTATATTTGAAATACCTGCTAATTGTCCTATTTCGCTAAAACGCAAATTACCATCTTCTGCTAATCCTTCGTTTAACTGCAGCATATTTCTCATTTGCTGATTGTAATATCCACTATCCCATTTACATCAGCGATACATATCCATGTATCATTTCCTCTTACGTCAGCTTTATTTCTAATATCTTCAAATTTTAAATTTCCTTTGTTAAAGTATAATTTATGATCTGATGCATTTGATAAAAAAAAATGTCTGACAAACCATCACCATTAAAATCGGCCACTCCAACACCCGATCCATTATACAAATATTCGTAATTCATAATATGTAATGAATCGGTTTCGATAACTTTATTCATAAAATTATTATTGGTTTCTTTTGCCGTTAATAAAGTAAATAAAGATGTTTGACCGTTGGCATCTTTAACAACAAACGTCACCACTGGGCTTAGTAGTACAGATAACCATATTGTTATTTTCATGATAATTATTATTAAATCAAGCCAAAAATTAAAAACACTATCGTTTGTAAATCTCTTTATTTTAAGATAATTTGTTCATCATTCTCTTTATAAGGCAAAAACACAAGTAACATCGTCAACATCTCATCAGTAGACTTCATATCGTTAGCCGAATAAACATTCCGCGGTGGACTACTAGGATTGTTAGGATTACTTGAGGTATTATCATAAGTTCCCTCTATTGTTAGTATAGAACCCTTAGGGATTTTCACCAAATTTTTAAATTGATAAATTTCTTGCCATCTAAAATCCCAGGATGGAATTGAAACGAGTTGTATTGTATCTTTCTGAGGAGTTACTGCGTATGATTTGAATATCTTACCCAAGTAATGCATATGAGGCCAAATGTATAATAAGGATTGATCTTGTGGTGTGGTAATTTTTAGTTCGAACTTTCTTACTGACTCGGCAGGGATAAAAAAGTAAGGTTCGATAGACTTTTCGCCTACACCAGCAGAACCTAAGCTAATTACCTCGACTTTCCGTCCAATTGGTGTTTTTTTGAAAAAGAAATTTACGCCTGAAATATTCTCTTCCTCCTTTGAAACTGGAGCAAAGTGTATAGTTAATAATATAACGCCACGTTTAGGCATTACCCAACCAAAATTATTTGGATAAGATTCATAGGATGTTCCTGGAATCCATCCTCCGTAATAGGTCATTGTTCTCTTGAAAGGAAAATACTGTGAGTACTTTGTCCTGTCATCTTCTGTCAAATTTAAAAATTCAGCTCCTTGGTTAATATCAATGTCATTAGACACAGGGTGAATTGCAAAGTTTGCATGGTGAATAACCTTCTTATTGGACGAAAAAAACTCCATTGCTTCTACATTTTTTTCTGTACCAATATCAAAAGGAATTTTAAACACTATAAACCGCTCTTTGTTATCACCTAAAACTTTAAATGCTGAGGTTGCCTTTAAAACAAGGTCAGGTTTTCTTGAATACTGGGTACCTTCTATATATGTTTTAACAGCTACTTTTGACGTTTCAGCTACCTCTCCCATCGGCATTTTAGCATCAACCCATTTTACTATAGTTTGCTTTTCTTCATTTGTTAAAGACCTATCATTTTTAAATAACCGATAGTGATTGTCTGGTTTCCATGGCGGCATGTAACCAGATTGCGTTACTTTTTTAATAAAGGAGGCTCTTTTTGCGACATCTTCATAAGTTAATAATGAAAATGGCGCAGCTTCTCCAGGCCTATGGCATGACTGACACTTATTTTGAATAATGGGTGCAACATCTTTATAATAAGTTATTCCTTGAGCTATTGCACTATTCAAAATAGTGAACACCCCCACTATAATGGCAATACTTTTTAATAATAGTAAAGATTTCAAACTCATTATATGTCGTTAATTAGGCAGCCTACAGGAATTGTCTTTTTAAAAATTTGTTTACCATTTGATAGGTCTTTTATAGCCTCTTCGAGATATTTCTCGGTAATTACCAACCGTTTTTGTCCAAGCGAAGAAGACCAGTTATCAATTAGTCCACTATAGGTTATTGCCCCCATTTTATTGATTAAAAAAACCTCAGGTGTAGTGGTTGCACCTAAATATTTTGATAAACCTTTATCTCTATCTATCAATAAATCGAAGTTAATACCATATTCATTTTTAAGTTTATTTATTTCTTTTAATGAATAACTAGTACCAGATATTACGCCATAAAAATTGATGCTTTTATTAGAATTTCGAAGATTTACCAAGCCAGGCAGATAATTTTTACATAGCGGACATTCTGGACTCAGAAATACAATTACTACTGATTTATCCAAATTAATACCGCTTTCCCTGCCATTTAAATTTATTAATTTGATGGTCTTTAATTTCTTTGCAGATACTAAATTTTCCTGGGCTCTAATCCATAACGGCGCAAGGGCTACGATAAAGAAAAAACTCAGTCCGAAAAAAACATTAAATAATTTCATTTGCTTTTAATTAAAAAGAACCCTTAATAAGCTACTAAGGGTTCTTTTAATTTAGTGATTATTTTTTATCCCACCAAACGCGGCCAAAGGCGTCATTTGGTCCGCTACCAAAATCAGGGTTTTTAGCCATTTCGACAATCGCAGCCTGTTGATTTGCATAGTTTAAGTTAGTAGTTGTTAACAAATCAATACCAGCTCTACGTGCTAAAACAAGCGTTGTACCATTTGCTTTTAGATCAGACCAGGCTAATACTGATGTAGTATTTGGGAAGCCAGTTCTTTTCCACCATGCCCACGCTTCTAAGGGTTGCCTGAAGAAATCAAGGTAAGCCTGACAAGCAATTTGATCAGTTGCTTTAGTTGCATCGAATTTAATACCAACTTCGTTATAATAGGCATCAATAGACGAAGTTGCTACTGCATTAAAGTTTGCTACTTTGGCATCAACAGCTCTATCACTATAAAATTGAACTGAAGCATACACTCCATTTTTATACCAGGTTTCAGCCACATCTGTGGTCACGCCACGAGCTGCAAGATCTGCGCGTAAAAAGCAATATTCAGCATAAGTTAAAACGGGGTAAAATCCTTTACCAGTACCAGCACCTAAACCATCACTTTCATTAAAGTTAGGTGTAAATAACCTATGTTGTAATTGTGACAAATTATCGATAGATGAATATATTGGTGTATTTGCTGGTAATTTTGCTTCATCCGGACTAGTAAAACTGCCTACATAATTTCCTGCTGCATTTGGACGATAGAATGCCGATAACCTCGGGTCGCCTTTTGCTACCATAAAATCCAATACTGGCTTACCTGCTGCGAAATTCGCTGGGCTGAAGTTACCAGCACCATCTGCATACGATGGCCCTACTTTGAGCATCCATGAATCATTAACGCCAGCCATTTGTACTGGATCTGCTAGTACTTCAGTTGCGATTGTTTTCATTTTGGCCGGATCAACTTTCATTAAGCGAATAGCGATTTTCAAACGTAAAGCATTTGCTGCTTTAGCCCAAAGTGTTGCATCGCCATTAAAATAAGGATCATTTCCTCCAAGGTTAATCTGTCCGGTTGCATTGCTTTTCAAAGTCGCTACCGCTGCTTTCAATTCCGCATCCACCTTTGCAAATACGGCCTGTTGGGTATCGTAAGCAGGAGTTGAGGTACCGCCATATCTTGCCTGAAAGGCCTGAGTATAAGGAATGCTTCCATTGATATCACTCACATAAAATGCATAGTATGACAAAAGTATCTGCGAAATTGCTTTCATATTTACTCTCGCATTTTTATCTGCGTCAGGCATTGATTCGATATTTTTTATAGCATCAACTAAGGCCGGACCTAATCTGCCATAAAATATTTTCCCGTAACGGGTATTGAATTGTGAACCAACATTATTAAAATTCAATCCATTTCCTGTACTTAAGGTAGCGTATTGCATCCATAAATTGGCTGCCCGATAAACATCGGCAAAATACTCGAAATCGTCTTGAGAACCCACCGCCGCACGAAGAAACTGATCTTCCGGTTTAACTTCGTATAGTGTAGAAGGATTTAAATTTGCTTCTACAAAGCTTTCCTTTTTACAACCGCCCATTACAAGCAATGCAGAAACCATTAGGAAATATATTTTTGTTTTATTTATAGTCTTCATATCTGTATTTTTTAAATAATTAGAACGATGCCCTAACATTAAAACCTAAACTTCTAACCAAAGGCCAGCCTCCATATTCAGCAAAAGCACCTGCTCTATTGCTAAAAATACTTTCAGGATTAATTCCATCCTTAGCTGTTTTATACAAATAGGTTATGTTTCTACCTGTTAAATTTAAGCTTAAAGTATTTATTTTTAATTTACTTAAATACTTACTAGGTACGTTATATCCTACAGTTACTTCACGAAGTGCAACCCAAGAATTTTCAAATACTGAATATTCTCTGATACCGCTAGACCATTGACTTAAGTTTTCATAATACGCATAAGCTGGTATTGGTTTTAATAAACCTTGTTTAACAGCATCTGCATAGGTCATTCCGCCTAAATCTACTCCGTTAGCTTTTAATCCATCGTTCAATACACCGTCAGGAATAATACCATCATGCTGTACTACCCCGTTTGCATCGGTATAAGTTACACCACCTGAAGCTTCATCCCTACCAAAAAGTGAATTGGCAAACGAACCATTAGCTGATCCATACTGATGGGTTCCAGAGGCCATTAAACCACCAATTTTAGCATCAATTTGAAAGCTTAATGTGAAGTTTTTATAAGATAATTCTTGTCTTGTACTTGCAAGATAATCCTCCATCATAGTACCTAAATTTTTCTTTGTACCATCATAATCCTGCGATCTTACATAGGTATAATATCCGCCAGTAGTTCCATAACCAGTATTACCTAATACTTTTTTACCATTATTTGGACTGGCAATCGGATTACCGCTTGCATCTTTCTTTTGATAATATGAATAACCAAATCCTGTAATCAACGAACCATATTGTTCACCTACTCTGGCTACTGAAGTGATGTCATTACCAAAAGCTAAATCTAAATCATAGTTTTCAACTCCAGGTGCCAATTCTAATATTTTGTTGCGGTTACGTGTAAAAGTAAGTGAAGCATTCCAATTAAAATCTCTTGATACGATTGGCTTACCAGTTACCAGGATCTCGATACCTTGATTTTGGATATTACCCGCATTTAAAGATTGTGAACTAACTCCGGATTCTTGTGGTAAAGAAAAACTTAAAATCTGGTTGTAAGAATTTTTCTTATAATACGCTACATCGAAACTTAAACGGTTTTTGAAGAACCCTAAATTGGTTCCAATTTCAAGTTCTTTAGTCAACTCATTCTTTAAATTGTTATTTTTAAGAATATTGTCGCTAAATCCATAAACTGATTGATTTCCTCCGTTTGCATTACTAAAAGTACCATCTTGTAATCTATAGTAACCGTCAGTATTAGTAAGTTGTGGTCTAGCTGATAATCCTGTATAAGAATATGAGGCTCTTAACTTTCCAAAAGATAATATCGAATTATTTTGGAATACTGGTAATTCGGTAAATACCCATGCCAAGCCTACACTAGGATAGAAGTATGAATAATTACCATGACCATCTTTATAAGTAAGTGCTGATGACCAGTCGTTCCTTCCGCTAAAGTTTAAGGTTAGCATGTTTTTCCAGGTAATATCTCCATATAGATAAACTGCATCCGTGCGTTCACCTAAATTTGGATAGGCGGTTGTTGATGCAGGATTAATAGAGTTTGCAATGGAGTAGACATCAGCAATTTTAAGCCCCCCATTGGTATACGATCTGTTATAAAATGCAGAGTTACCAAGATTTTTTTGATAAGTTTCAGCGCCTATTGAAGCATTTAACTCGAAATCATTTGATAATTGTTTTGTTGCATTTAACAGTCCCTGAATTCGATAAGATTTATTAGTGTTTTGTGTTATTTCATAATCACCACCTGAAAAGGCAACACCATTTCCTCTATTTTTTCTTTCATAAGCAATATTATAAAAGTTAGTATTGGTTCTTACCAAAGCAGATAGCCATGGAAGAATTTTGATGTTTACATCAATATTTGCTAATAAATTATTTTCCTTTTGTGTTCTATTATCATTTTGAAGTCCATAGGCAAAAGAACCTATGCCGTATGGATCGTAAAGATTTCGATTACTAGAACCTAAAGCTCCTCCTGTTACCGGATTGATATTATTATTGATATAGGTTTCTAAATCAACGTTTCTAGGTTTATAGTAAGTAAATGCAAATAAAGGGTTATTCGCACTTCCTTGCCTTGCCGGATTCAATGAATTAGACATTGTATAATTTACACTCGCATCAACAGAAATTGATTTTGAAATTACCCTGGTGACCCTAAGGGCAAAAGCATCTCTTTTTAAGTTATTACCTGGTAAAACACTTGAATTATACAAATTAGTATAGGCTAACCTGTACGTTGTGTTTTCATTAGCACCCTCTACCGATACGTTTGTATTAATAAATTTTCCAGTATTAAAATAATCTAATGGATTATTGGCTACCCATGGTCTCATTACACCATCTAAATCCTTAACCATTCTACCATCCAATTTGGGTCCAAAAGAATAACCACCTACGTAATAACCTGCCGATTGGTCAACAATATCAACTCCGTTAGCATCTTTAGCAAATACAGGAGAAATTCCACCCCCATATTCGTTCTGGAGATCTACAAATTTATAGGCATCATCAAAAGAGCTAGTTTGTGAAACAGTTACTCCCAAACCCTTGGTCGTTTTACCCTTTTTTGAGGTAATTAATAACACTCCTCCTGCTGCCTTAGAACCATATAACGCAGATGCAGCAGCTCCTTTTAGTACGCTAATACTTTCTATATCATCAGAGTTAATGTTTTTCATAATATTACCAAAATCTGCAGCATCGCCCCATGAGTCTGCTCCAGATGTACCTGGCTCTAACAATATTCCGTCATAAACAACTAAAGGCTGCGTATTTGAACTTAAAGATGAATTACCTCTAATTCTAATTCTTGAAGAAGAAGTTGGACCACTGGCACCTTGATTAATCATAACACCCGCCACCTTACCTTGTAAAGCATTTACTACATTGGCGTTATTTGCTTGTGCTAATTCTGTACCACCAACGGCTGTCACAGAATAACTTAGCCTTTTAACATCTTTTTTAACACCAAAGCCAGTAACAATAACATCATTTAGTGCCTTAGAATCATCGTACATTACAATGGCTGGATTTGATGAAGCAGCAACTTCTTGAGTAACCAAACCAATAGATTTGATAATTAATCTGGCGCCATCTTTTACTGTAAGGGTAAATCTACCGTCAGCGTTGGTAGAAGTTCCATTTTGAGTTCCCTTTTCGAGAACACTCACCCCTGGAATGGGATTACCCAACGCATCTTTTACTGTGCCGGTAATATTCTTTTGTGCAAATGCTGTTATTGTTAAAAAACATAACAACAACATACTTACACACTTTAAGTACATTTTTTTCATAATTTTTAGTTTAGTAGTTTAAAATAAGTTTAAGGTAGTGCGAGACTTGATAAGTTGATTTTTATTTTTGCATATGCCTTGTTTTTATGTTTAAGAATGTCTTTAGTCAAATTGATTATACTCTACTGTTAAACTTCCGGCAGCCAATAATTCAGCTTCATCCGTCAGGGTAGAGAGTTTTATTTCAGTTTGTTCGGCTATTCGCGGAATACAGAACTCATGGATAGCTTGCTGGATTGGTGGCAAAAGCATTTTACCTGCCTTAGCTCCTCTTCCACTCAAAACAATACACTCAGGATTTAAAAGATGGATTAATGTAGCTACTCCTTTGCCTAATTGAAAAATAGCTTTAGCCAATACTGATACGGCTACGGGGTCTTGTTGACCTACAGCGTATAAGAAATGATCGGCAGGGTGTTTACTTTTATCTTTAAAAAGTTCTTTCATGCTCGATTCCGCGCCTCCGGCTATTGCTTCTTCTGCCCGCTTAGCCATTACCAATAAGGAAGTATCAACCTCTAAACAACCTCTTCTACCACAAGAACACAAATTGTCGCTGTTTGATAGTGGAATATGACTAAACTCACCGGCACTGCCGCTACTGCCCCGGTATAATTTACCATTTACTATAATTCCCAAACCCGTTCCCCAGCCGATATTAACCACCATTACATCTTTTAAATTAACTGCTTCTCCGAAATTTAATTCGGCCATCGCAATTAAACTAGAATCGTTATCTATATATACCGGTAAATTGATTTTAGACGAAAGATACTTTTGTAAGGTTGTTCCTTCTTCCACTTTAAGAAAAGAGTGATTTATGCCCTCATCAGCATTAACAAAGCCCGGCATACCAATACCAACTCCTAAAATAGCTGTTCTGTTGATTTCAGATTGATCGATACTATTGTTGATGAAATTTATAAGGTCGCCAATATTGCTTTCTTTTGAGGAAAGTTCGAACTCTAAAGTCCGAATTGGCGTAACCATTGTTCTCGAAAGGTCGTAAATGGTTAACCTGGATGTAAGCTGATCCATTGCAAGGGCTACAATGTATTTTTTTAGATTTGGATTGATCAAGAACATTGCAGCTCTTCTGCCACCTGTTGATGGTGCAAAACCCTCTTCTATAAGATATCCTTCAGCGATTAAACCATTAACCACAGCGGTAACCAAAGGCAAACTCTTTTGCGTCAGCTTACTCAAGTCTGTAAGTGATAGCGATTTTTTATAATATAAATGCTTTATAACACCAGCCCTAAGGCGCTGGTTTTTCTCAACAATTACAGACATGATATTTGATTACAGTTCAAACTTAAAAAATATTTTCAAAACATTACAATACTTTTTAATTTTTTTTAAAAGTTAATTATAAACTTGCCATAAACAAAATGGGCGAATAATCTTTCGATTATTCGCCCATTCTAAAGAATTATATTTTCTTAATGAATTCCCATAAACAACCTGCTCCATCTAATTTTATGTAAGAAAGATGCGGTACTATCCCAGCTCATCCAAACAAATAAAGCTTTTCCTACAATATGATCTTCGGGTACAAAACCCCAATAACGCGAATCGGCCGAATTATGGCGGTTATCGCCCATCATCCAATAGTAATCCATTTTAAAAGTATAGGTAGTGGCCACCTTATCGTTAATATACCAAACACCTGCTTTTTGCTCTACTTTATTTCCTTCGTAAGTTCTGATTGCTCTGTAATATAGCGGCATGGTATTGCTGTCGATTTTCACGGTCCATCCTTTTGAAGGGATTTTAACAGGACCAAAGTTATCCCTGTTCCACACCCTGTTTGGATCGTTTGGAAAAACACCACCCGGAACGTCTCCGGCAGGATCAGGACTTAAGGTAACTGATTTCACAAAATCAAAAGTTTTCAGTTTTTCCACAATTTCCGGAGATGCATCCACAACGTATGTCTTATCTGCAATAGCAGGTGTTCCTCCTAAATTCAGCTTAAATTCATCAAGTACAGCATAATTAAAATCCATGGTTTTAAACTCGATGCGATATGGCATCATACCTGTGTTTTTTAAAGGCTCATTTTTGCCATTTACATTGGCAACACCATTGCTCATCGAAATGACGTCGCCCGGAATACCAATACACCTCTTAATAAAATTCTCGCGTTTATCTACCGGACGATCTACTATTGTGTAAGTGCTTCTCACCTGTTGGCGGCCCATACTACGCACCAAAGCATAATAACTTTCTGCCTGGTTTTCTACTGCAACCGTATCTCCCTCAGGAAAGTTAAATACCACTACGTCGTTTCTTTTAATTTTAGATAAACCTGGCAAACGGTGATATTTCCACTGTACACCATCCCAATAAGCTTTGGTAGAAGTGGTTAAAGGCATCGTATGATGCGCGAAAGGAAAAGCAACCGGGGTCATCGGAATACGTGCACCGTAGTTTACTTTACTCACAAAAAGGAAATCGCCGATAAGCAATGATCTCTCCATCGAACCGGACGGAATGGTATAAGCCTCTATAAAAAATACGCGGATGATGGTTGCAGCCACTACTGCAAAAACAATTGCATCAACCCACTCGCGGGTTTTAGTTTTCTTCTTCTTTGGGGCATCTTTTTTTCGTTGCCAGAATTTATAATTCATATGTCTTATTTTTGGTTTCGCGATTTATTTAATCGGCTACCTGTTATCTGTAATCCTTCGTTGTGATTTCACAGATTGAGTGATTTCACAGACTATATTATGCTTTGGTCTTTCAGCTTTACGCTTTCGACTTTATTCAAAAATATCAGTAATATTAAAAAATCCTTTTTTATCTTTTAGCCACTCTGCTGCTACCACAGCACCTAAAGCAAAACCTGCTCTATTATGAGCGGTGTGTTTAATTTCTATTTCATCTACTTCACTACTGTAAATTACAGTGTGTGTACCTGGAATATTTTCTATCCTGTGCGATTCTATCAACAATTGTTCTGCTTTGGGAAACAATTCTACGTCAGTTCCTACCACTTCGTTTAACCACTCTTGTTTTCTTTCCAGGTTATCTACAATCCCTTCTGCAAGCGTAATGGCTGTACCACTTGGCGCATCCAGTTTTTGGGTATGGTGTATTTCTTCAACCTGAACTTCGTAGGCAGGATAGTTATTCATCAACTTTGCCAAAGTTTGATTAAGCTTAAAAAATAAATTTACGCCAATACTGAAGTTAGACCCATAAAGCAATGTATTGTTACTATTGCTGCAATCGTTTTTTACTTCCTGGAGTTTGCCATACCAGCCGGTTGTACCCACAACTATTGGCACATTGGCATCAAAACAGGCATCAATATTTTTTAAAACCGAATCAGGCGTACTAAAATCGATAGCCACATCAGCTGATTTTAAATTTTGTCTGGTTAAATCTTCCTGGTTATCGATCGTTATTTTCAAAACAATTTCGTGGCCACGTTCCACCGCAAATTTTTCGATAATCTGCCCCATTTTACCATATCCTAAAAGCGCAATTTTCATCGTTATGTTATTTTCAGTTTCTGTTCTTATTTTTTATTCCTAACCGCTAATTGCCACATCATCACAATTTCAAATGTAATATCCTTTTATTGATTTTCACGACGGTTTCGGCATTAAAATGTTAATGATAATTTTAGTGCAGGCGTTGCATTGAAACCGTATACCGAATTGGTATTAATCATCGATGGCATTACCTTAAAAGAAAGGTTATCGTCAATATTGAAGAAATGCAAACGGGCTGCAACGTAGGCATCTACTATATTGGCAAAATAAACCAAACCGTAAGAGAACAAGACAATCTGTTTATTTCTTCTATAGGTATCTTTACCGGTTGTTATTCCTTGTGTAGAATACCTTGTAGTTACCTTGTCTGCGTTGACAAATGGGCCATCCGGATTTGGTTTATCATTGTGATCGTTGCGATACTGCAGCTCTGTCAAGTAAAGATCATATTGTTTGCTACTTTCGATGTACGACATGGTAAGCACAGTTATCCCACCATAAATAGCCGCAATTTTGCCACCGGTATACAGCTTTTGAAAAAACTGGCTTTTTCCTGCTCTTGTACCATAACCATCGTTTAGCAGTTGCATATTATATAACTGCCCCCAACCTGGTATAATCATCGATCTGAAAACAGCTTTTCTACCAGCAACCTTACCAGGATTAACATACTTGGCTTTCATCGAATCCTTTCTCGTCATCGGTTTTTTAGCCGCAGTATCTAAAGATTTAGATAATTTAATTTTTGTAGTATCAGTAGGTTTCAATAACGTATCCTTAACCTGCGCCGAGGCTAAGTTTACAAGGAAAAGTGTAAATGCAGCAACCAGTATGAAAAGTTTAGTCTTTTGCATTACCAGTCTAATAACTCTAGAATTCGGTTCAAGTCATCATCGCTCATAAAAGGAATTTCTATTGCCCCTTTACCGTTCTGACTCACTTTTAACTTTACACGGGTAGCAAATTTAGAAGCCAGATCATCCTGTAATTTTTGATATTGAAAAGAAACAGCTTTTTCTTTTGATTTTTCGCCGGCTTTTAAAGGTATATGCTGCAGATTACGTACAAGCTCTTCTACTTTACGTACGGATAAGCCTTTTTCTAAAATTTCCTGGTGAATAAATAACTGTTTGTCCACACCATCAACATTAATTAAGGCCCTTGCGTGCCCCATAGTAATTTTCTGATCGCGGATGGAAGCCTGAATAGCAGGAGGAAGTTTTAACAAACGCAGGTAATTGGTCACCGTGGTACGGTTTTTACCTACACGTTCGCCTAATTGTTCTTGTTTTAAACCCACCTCATCAATCATCCGCTGGAAACTTAATGCTACCTCAATGGCATTTAAATTTTCGCGCTGAATATTTTCGATCAGCGCCATTTCCAACATCTGTTGGTCGTTGGCACTGCGGATGTAAGCAGGAATCTGTGTTAAACCAGCTAGTTTTGAAGCCCTGAACCTACGCTCACCTGAAATGAGCTGGTATTTGTTTGCGCCTAATTTTCTAACCGTAATGGGTTGTATTAAACCTTGTACTTTAATCGAATCGGCAAGTTCATTTAATGCTACCTGGTCAAATTCGGTACGGGGCTGGTATGGATTGGTTTCAACTTCAGTTAAACTTACATGACTGATATTGCCAATCTGCTCGGTTTCGCTCACAGCATTTACCTGCTGTTTCGGCGGATGAGCAGATTCGCTATCATCTAAAAGCGCACTTAACCCTCTTCCTAAACCTGTTTTTCGCTGAAAAGATGTCATCTATAATTTATAAAGTTGCTGTTCCTATGTTTTCTTCTTCCTTTAAAAGGCCGTTTTTCTTCACAATTTCGCGGGCAAGGTTAAGGTAGTTAATGGCACCTTTGCAATTTGCATCGTGCATAATGACCGAAACACCATAACTAGGTGCTTCACTTAAACGTGTATTGCGCTGAATAATGGTATCGAAAACCAGTTCGTGGAAATGCGTTCTCACCTCTTCTACCACCTGGTTCGATAAACGTAAACGCACATCGTACATGGTTAATAAAATGCCTTCAATCTCCAGATCAGGGTTTAAACGGTTCTGAACAATTTTGATAGTATTTAATAACTTGCCTAAACCTTCCAGCGCGAAATACTCGCACTGAACAGGAATAATAACTGAATCGGCTGCAGTTAAAGCATTGATGGTAATTAAACCTAAGGATGGAGAACAATCGATGATAATGAAATCATACTGATCTTTGATTTTCTCCAAAACCGCTTTCATTTTATACTCGCGGTTGTTGAGGTTAATCATCTCGATTTCCGCACCAACCAGATCGATGTGGGCAGGCAGTAAATCTAAATTTGGTGTATCTGTTTTTTGGATGGCCTGTAAAGGGTCAATATCATTAATGATACACTCATAAATACTGTCTTTAATATTCCGGGGATCGAAACCGATACCTGAAGTTGAATTTGCCTGAGGATCAGCATCTACCAGTAAAGTTTTATATTCTAGTACGGCTAAACTCGCAGCCAGGTTTATAGATGAAGTTGTTTTACCAACGCCACCTTTTTGATTTGCTAATGCAATAATTTTGCTCATCTATGTATCCGAAATTTACTTAACGTTTATTTGGGCTGTGTTATTTATGCACTTTAATTGGCAAAAAAGTTCTATTTTTGCATTGTTTACGGCCTTTTTCACAATCAGCTAAGATACAAACTATATGGCAATTTTAGCAAGAAGCGTGTTTGGGTTTTACACATCTTATTAACAATTATCCATGATCACAATTATAGCCGCTACCAACAGGCCCAATAGCAATACGCTAAAAGTTGCCAAATATTACCAAAAGCAACTAAAAGAAAAAGGTGCCGATGCCAATCTGTTCAGCCTGGAGCACTTGCCTATAGATGTTTTGAACACGGATATGTACGGTAAAAGATCAGCAGCTTTTCAGGAAATCCAGGATATGATCTATAATACGGAAAAGTTTTTGTTTATTATGCCAGAGTACAATGGAAGTTACCCGGGCGTATTAAAAGTATTAATAGATGCCTCTAATTTCCCAGACAGTTTTTACGATAAAAAAGCAGCCCTGGTTGGAATTTCTTCTGGCAAATATGGCAATATCCGCGGAGTAGATCATTTTACAGGCGTTTGCCACTATATTAACCTGCATGTTTTACCCTTACGTTTACACATTCCAAATATAAAAACCGAGTTAGATACAGAAGGCAACTTAAGCCAACCAGATACGATTAAGTTTACCAACGAGCAGATAGAGAAGTTTATTAAATTCTAGTCGTTATTTATTTTTCTGCGCCCTAAACCCCCAATATTATTACTCGCCGTGCCACTTAAACCCGATGGATGCGGCACGTAGTAAAGCGGACAGCGGGAACTACAACAACCTAAATGCTACCGAACCTGCTTTCCTAAAAAACAAAATTCAGATCTAATGTTTTTTTTGCTTTTGGAAAGCCCAACCTGTGTTTCATAGGAACATCTCTCCCTGCTCTTCGCTTTACTCCGTTGCACTCCGTGTTCGCTACGATCAGGTTTATAAACAAAGAACAGTGCTGTAAGACCCAAAGAATAATTTAATGGCGCATTATTTCCGCAAGCTGCAACCCCAAATAGTATTATTGGTCGTGCCACATAAACCCGATGGAAGCGATACGCAGTAAAGCGGACAGCGGGAACTATACCAACCTAAATGCTACCGAACCTGGTTTCCAAAAAAACAAAATTCAGATCTAATGTTTTTTTTTGCTTTTGGAAAGCCCAACCTGCATTTCATAGGAGCATCAGTCCTGCTCCGTTTGTAGTGCCGGCGTGAAACCGGCAGCTACCATTCAAAAAGGTTTATGAACAAAAAACAGTACTTTGAACTTTCAAAAGTAAAATTTCATTTTGATAAAAACCCTTCCAAAATGAAAAGGTTTTTTTACTTAAAATAATAACAAAACACCTTATCACACTAAAAAACAACAACTTAAGCAAAACCCATATCTACTGGCATAGCTATTGACCACAGGCTAAACAGATGCTATTTATTTAACCTTTGTTATCTAATTTAGTTAATCAGGAAACAGATTTAATTATAACCTATTTTTACACAAAAAAGAGAGAAATTGCCTTGCGTTAATAGCGAAAACTTCTCAGCCCTTTGCAGTTAAACAAAAAAATCATGAAACCATCAATGATTTACAAAACTTCACAATAAATAAGTAAATCATGATAGCTTCATCACCATTAAAAACAAATAAGAACAGATGAAAATAAAAACCAAGCTTCGCCTCGGATTCGGGTTTCTCTTTATAATCGTTTTATCATTCGGATTGATTGCGCTCTTTTTCTTAAACGAGCTTTCCAATAAATCAAAAGTAATTCTTAAAGACAACTATAAATCATTGAAATATGTTGCTGCTATGCGGAATGTAATCGATCAGAACCGACTTCCATTAAGCAGCACTCAATTGACTGTATTTAAAGAAAACTTGCAAAACGAAGGATTAAACATTACGGAATCCGGCGAAAAAATAGCTTTCCAGAAATTAGAAGCGGCTTTTAACATATTAAACAGCCAGCAATCGTTAACCATCAAAGAAAATAGCATTAAAAATTTACGTGTTGCGTTACAAAATATTGAACAGGTAAATATGAAGGCCATTTACGATAAAAATGAGTTGGCTAATGAAACCTCATCAAGGGCAAACCTCTATATTATGATTGCCGCGACATTGAGTTTTATCATCCTTTTTACATTTATTGTCAATTTCCCGGGTTTTGTAGCCAATCCACTTGCCGAGTTTAGTGCAGCAATTAAGCAAATCAGTCGTAAAAATTATAAACAGCGTTTGCACTTCGAAAACGAAGATGAATTTACAGAACTGGCCAACTCCTTTAACGGAATGGTGGTTAAATTAAATGAATGGGAAAACAGTAACTTATCTAAAATCAAATCCGAAAAGTCGCGCATTGAAGCCATTATTGCACAAATGCAGGATGCCATTATCGGCTTAAATGAGAAAGGTGAAGTGCTTTTTTTAAACCATCTGGCTGCAAAACTGATGAGTTTGGATGAAGACAAGGTTATTGGTCAAAATGTAGCCGAACTGATACAAAAAAATGAGTTGCTCAAAAGGATTATTAAACCTGACACCAATGACAATACCTTAAAAATTTATACTGACGATAAAGAATCTTATTTCCTGCTGGAAAATCGCGAAATCATCATCCCAAATTATGAAGAGCAGGATGATAGCACATTAATTGCCTCATCTAAATCTGCGGGAAGCGTTTACACCTTAAAAAATATTACGCAGTTTAAAGAGCTTGATGAAGCCAAAACAAATTTTATTGCAACCGTTTCCCATGAGCTGAAAACACCGCTTTCATCGATTAAAATGAGTTTGAAATTGCTCAACGATGAGCGTGTGGGCATGATGAACGAAGAGCAGCACGAGTTACTTAACCACATTAAAGAGGATAGCGACAGATTATTAAAAATTACCAGCGAACTGCTTGATCTTTCGCAGGTAGAAACCGGCAATTTAAAACTCACATTTGCTGTAACCAAACCTGAAGAAATTGTGAGTTATGCGATTGATGCTGTTAAATTCCAGGCTGAACAGAAATTGATTCAACTGGTGCTTAACTGCGACCAAAACTTACCAAATGTAAATGCCGATATTCAGAAAACTGCCTGGGTAATGGTTAACTTTTTATCTAATGCCTTGCGTTACAGTTCAGAAAAATCGAAGGTAATTATTGATGTGTTGCAAAAAGACAATTTTATTGAATTCTCTGTCCGTGATTTTGGAAAAGGCATTGACGAAAAATACCAAAAAAGACTATTCGACAGGTATTTTCAGGTACCAACTGATGGTCAGAATAAATCAGGTTCCGGATTGGGGCTTGCCATTTCTAAAGATTTTATCGAAGCAGAAAACGGAAAAATATGGGTAATAAGCGCCATTGGTGAGGGCAGCAAGTTTTGTTTTAGTTTACCAGTTGCAGAGTAGATTCTATTTCTTTTAACCGCAAAGGGCGCAAAGTTTACGCAGAGGACACAGAGAAAATTTGTGAGATAGAAAATGGTCAATAGGCGATTGCAACGCCACCCGCCCAACGCTAAACGATGTATGGTTCCATTTCCTTATCAATGCTTTTACGCAATTCCATTAATTTAATGGCATAACCATGCATGGCAATTTCTTTTTCGGTTTTGGGTTTAAAAGCCGGAATTGCCTTTGGCTGCCCATTGTCATCTACTGCGACAAACACAATAATACAGTGTGTGTTCTTCACAAAATCGGTTTGACCTACTGGTTTAGAAAAAGCATCAACGGCAATATGCATACTGGTTTTACCCGTATAAATAATGCGTGCTTCCATTTTAACCAGATGCCCGATATGAACCGGATGAAAAAACCTGATGCCACCCACATAAACCGTTACACAATAGGTTTGGCTCCACTGCAAGGCACAGGCAAAAGCAGCCTGATCAATCCACTTCATCATCATCCCACCATGCACCTTACCTCCATAGTTAACATCAGAGGGTTCGCTTAAAAATTGAAGTTCGATGTGGTTTTTGGTTCTGGCCATGGTAATAATGCTTGGTTTAACGGTTTCGCTAAGATATTATAAAATAAGATATTTTTCTGCGGTCAGCTGTTATGATCTGTTGAGGTGACCCGGCACTAAACTATAAACACAAAAAATAGTCCCGCAGATTTAAGATGATTACCGCAAATTGATTGTTTTTCTGCGGGACTCTGTGAATTAGGGGGAAGTAAACTTACCTGAAGTCTTCATCCTGAGTTCATCTCATGATCTAATTAGCATGATGAATACTGAAACAAGCTACCATTGACAGGACACCAATAGAAAGGTCGTCATCTCGATCTGATAGCAATCGGATGTAGCGCAGCGAAATGGAGAAATCTATTTAGTTAGATTTTGCTTCGCAGAGCCTTCGGGTTCTCGACTGCGTTGCACTCCGCTCGAAATGACGTTAACTCAAGGGATTTTTACGCCTAGATAATACTGTCATTTATATTGATTTTTATGAAATAAATTAACCCTCAGGATGATGAACGACGGGATGAAGTGCTGTGAGTTACTCTAAAAGCAAAGTATCATCGTCATCGTCGGTTAAACTCAATTGCACACTATCGCTACCTGCGATTCCTTCTATAGAACCACGGATATGGGTGGCGTTTAACAATACTTTCTCCAATTGTTTTTCGCGTGCTTTCCATAAACGTTCCATCGCATCGCGTTCGCGCTGTATGGATAGTTTCATGCTCATAAAACCCTCCCTGATGGCTTTCCATTGTTCAGAAAACTCTGCACCCATTAAGTAATCGTATAACATATGCATTTTTTCACCACGGTTTTCCTGCGATTTCACTGCGCCTGCCAAACGTAAAATACCTTCACGCAATACATAGGCTACGGCATTTACTTCTTCAAAAGAACAGATCCAAACCCCATCACGTTGTCCGAAACAGTCCATTCCCTTCGGATAACATTGACTCACAATTACGGCAACATCAATGCCCATGCTGCGCATATCTTTCTTCAGTTTTTCGATCCAGTCTCCGCCAAAATCTTTGGTACGTTTGCTTTCGTAAATAATTTTACCACATTCCTGTCCAAATTGATTACGCACCACCTGTACACAATCTGCCCCACGTACACCTTTACCAACTTCTTCAATTAAATCAAAAGGATAATTAACACGGAGCAGTTCTTCCAGGATCAATTCCTGCACTTCGCCCTGCAATTGCATACTAC
The DNA here is from genome assembly GCF_014947265.1 of Pedobacter sp. MR2016-19. Taxonomy (NCBI): domain Bacteria; kingdom Pseudomonadati; phylum Bacteroidota; class Sphingobacteriia; order Sphingobacteriales; family Sphingobacteriaceae; genus Pedobacter; species Pedobacter sp. MR2016-19. Next base: position 351,000 of record NZ_JADCNK010000004.1, on the reverse strand, counting down.
CCTGCTCGGCTTTACGTTTCATCTCTTCGGCCAGTTTTTTCTGATCGTCGAGCTGTTTTTCCAATTCCTTTAAACGCAATTGATGTTCAGTATCTTTAATGCTATTCTTTTCTGCCTCTTGTTTACGAATCTGTTCTACCAACTCATTACGCTGTTCTTGCATTTTACGTTGAAAAGCAAGTTCCATTTCTTCTTCCTTTACTTTAAGGCTTTCCTCGCGACGTAAAAACTCCAGTTCTTTTTCACGGGCCAGCTTTAATTTTTCGGCATTATCTTTCGCATTACCTTCCAGCATTTGCAGTTTGGTTTCGAAATCGGCCGAAATACTTTTACGCAGATTCTCCTCCAAGCTATCCTTAAACTTGGTCTTCTCTTCGTTAAGTTTAGCCTCAAAAGCTTTCAGCTGCTGCTGTTTTTCTGACTCGAAAACCTGTAGCTTACGCTGATATTCTTCATCTTTCTGCCTTGCATAAGCAGCCGCTTTCTCACGTAACTCTTTCTTATAATCTTCGGCCATGGCTTCTTCCATCGGAAAAACATGGGCACAATTGGGACATTTTATTTCGGTAGGCATACATTATTTTTTACCGCAGTAAATACTGTGGATTACAAAGATATTAAAGCTTTTTATGAATCTGTAAAGGAGTTTTGCACCATCATACCTTAAAGCACTTTTGATCTGATTTCATGACCAGCGGCAAGGATTTTACTGACAGGGCATTTTGTTGCAATTTCTTCCAGTCTGATTTTCTGTTCTTCGGTAAGCACGCCAGTACAGGTAATTTCTTCCAAAAATATTGTTTCACCGTTTTCGGTATCAATATTTACTTCCACCTCGATTTTATCAATAGGCCATTCTTTTCTATCGGCATACATCCTTAAAGTGATCGCTACACACGAGGCTAAAGAGGCCATTAATAATCCTTTGGGGGCAAAACCTTTATGTGTTCCTCCTAACTCCAAAGGTTCGTCTACTATAATATCATGAGAACCATTGGTTACCGAACAGGCATAATGTTCTTTATTTATTGTTGCTTTTACCATGTAAATTGTTTTTAGTATTTCAAATATTGTGCTTTAACTTTAAACTTAGGTAAAAGTCTGGTCTTTTTTAAACAGATGTTGGAATTTACAGCAGTGGCAATTCCGTCATTTGCAATAATTCTTAATTTCATTCAGGAGTTACTCCTTGTTGTTAGGCATTAAGAACGATGCTAATTCCAATTCAAAAAACATGAAACATTATAACGTGCTAATTGTTGCTTTTAAAAAACACTACTATATGAAATACAGAAAGTTAATCGGAAAATATTTAAAGCACGAATCGGATAACAGTGCAAAAATAGCTCTTGCCTTAGTGGCTGGTTTAGCAGCTGGCGCAGTAATTAGTATTTTATTTGCTCCGGATAGCGGTGCAGGTACGCGTGGAAAAATTGCCGGCGGGGCCAAAAACCTGCGTTATGGCTTCCAAGATAAATATAACCTGTTAAAAGAGAAAGTTTTTGGCGTAGAAGCCATTGAAGAAGACATTGTTGAACATGAAGTGCCTCACTTTAAACACACGGTTGCTAAAAAACGTAAATCAGATGTGAAAGAGATTCTGGAAAATGCCCATGAAAATGGTCAGGTACAGGAAGGACAAGGATAACGTTATAAAGAGATCAATGTGTCATTTGCATGGATTAATTAATCCATGCAATCCTTTTTACCTATAAACAATTTCTTAGTTTTACGGGATAATATCTCCATATGATTTTTATCCTCTCGAAGATTCTGCTTTTCCTCATTAAACCGATAGTTTGGATTTGCGTGCTTTTGATTTTTGCATTTGCATCTAAGCAACCTAAACAAAGGAAAAGGTATTTATTATATACCTTGATTATCTTTTTCTTTTTCTCCAATGGTTTTATTGCTGGCAAAATAGTAAACGCTTACGTATCAGGCGACTATCCAAAATCCCAAAAATACGATGTTGGCATCGTAATGGGAGGTTTCTCGGGTTTAAATAAGCGAAATAATGAAATTGCTTTTAATGGGGCAGGAGATAGATTGTTCCAGGCAATTGCACTTTATAAAAAAGGATATATTAAGCAGATATTAATTAGTGGCGGAAACGCCAATATAATAGACTCACAAGTAAAAGAAGCTGATTTAGCCTTTAAATACTTAAAACTGATCGGCATTCCCGATGCTGCAATCCTGATTGAAAAGCGAAGCAGAAATACCGTCGAAAATGCCAGGTACAGCATGGCACTCATTACTAAAAACAACCCAAATGCTAAAATTCTGGTCATTACCAGTGCATGGCACATCCCAAGGGCAAAACTAATTTTTGATAAACAAGCTAAGCGTAAAATTGAATATTATCCGACCCATTTTATGGGAAATACCGAATTTGAATTGGGCAATTTAATTATTCCAAACGCTACGGCTTTAACAACATGGGAATTGTTATTTAAAGAATGGATTGGATTAGCGGTAGACCGTTTTAGAGCCTAGTTTTGTTAATAGTAAGATTCTTTAGTCAGCAGTAGAAATTAATGAGCAACTGACCATTGAACTAATGAACTGCCTTATCCTTCAATCGCTTTCCAAAGCATATCTTTCAGCTCTAAAATATTTTTTTCAGCTACTGATGAGATAAATATCGACGGGATATTTGGCAAATCCTGCTTCATTTCTTCCATCAGTTCTTCATCTAACATATCCGATTTGGTAATGGCTAAAACATGTGGCTTTTGCATTAATTCAGGATTGTAAGATTCTAATTCGCTCTTAAGAATTTCGTATTCTTCCTTAATTGAGCGACTTGTATCGGCCGGAACCATAAATAACAGCACCGAATTACGCTCGATATGACGCAGGAAACGGTATCCTAATCCTTTACCCTTTGATGCGCCTTCGATAATTCCAGGGATATCGGCCATTACAAAAGATTTTCCACCTCTGTAACTTACAATACCCAGATTAGGAACGATGGTAGTAAAAGGATAATCGGCTATTTCTGGCTTAGCTGCCGAAACCACAGAAAGTAAGGTTGATTTTCCTGCATTTGGGAAACCAACGAGGCCAACATCGGCTAAAACTTTTAATTCTAAAATGTTCCAAACCTCCTGTCCCTGCTCACCTGGTTGTGCAAAGCGTGGTGTTTGTTGAACAGAATTTTTAAAATGCGCATTACCCAAACCTCCACGGCCACCAGCCGTTAAAATCTTAGTTTCGCCATCTTTAGTTATCTCAAAAAGGATTTCTCCGGTTTCAGCATCTTTGGCAATGGTTCCAAGCGGAACCTCTAAGATTTCATCCTTACCTTGTTTACCGAATTTATGGGAACTACCACCAGCACCACCATCTTCCGCGATGATATGCTTACGGTATTTAAGGTGTAACAATGTCCAGATATGAATACTGCCTTTAACGATAATGTGGCCGCCACGACCGCCATCACCACCATCAGGACCACCCATTGACGTTAAAATATCACGATGTAAATGTGCCGAACCTGCCCCACCCTTACCAGAACGGCAACAAATTTTTACATAATCTACGAAATTCGAACCCTGTGACATATTTTAATATTGAAATGTTTTACTATTGGAACGTTGAAATGACAACGCCTTTAAAATTAAAGAGTTATAATGTTTTAACATTATAACTCCTTTTATGTTTTTGAATAACGGATCGGGAATTAATTAACGCCTTTCCTTTATACTGCTACCTGAACTTATACTTTATACTGATCAATTACAGCGCAAAGATCATTGTATACTGTTTCTATTTCACCAATTCCATTTACTTTATTCAACTTTCCCTGCTCTTCATAATAAGGCAATACATGGATCGTTTTGTCAAAGTATTCTGAAATTCGCTTTTTCAGTTTTTCAGCATCATCATCTGGACGACCGCTGGTTTTATGACGCTCAGCAATACGTTTTGTTAACTCGTCCTGATCAACATCTAAAGCAATAACACCAGCAATTTTACTGCCTTTACGCTCTAAAAATAAATCAAGCTCAATTGCTTGCGGAACAGTACGCGGAAATCCATCAAACACAAATCCCTTAGCATCAGGATTTTTATCTACCTCTTCTTCAAGCATGGCAATTGTAATGGCATCAGGAACCAATTCCCCGTCAGCTAACAATTGACTCACTTTTTTTCCTAATTCGGTTTCTCCTTTAACGTGTGCTCTAAAAAGATCGCCTGTTGAAACGTGTACCAACTGATATTTTGCAATCAGTTTTTCAGATTGGGTGCCTTTACCCGCCCCTGGAGGGCCAAAGAGAACTAAATTAAGCATTCAAGTTGTTTAGGTTGTCTTCAAAAATTAAAAAGCCTTATTCCTATGGCTCAGTTATAAGTAATAATCAAATCACTGAATAATAGGACTAGACATTGCTTACTTTCAAGGCTGCAAATATATAATTATTAATTTAGATGCCATTTAAAATTAGTAATTTATTTAGAAAAGGGCTATTTTAATGACATTTACCTTATTCTAAGAAGAATCTCGTGCCATTTTTATATTTGACAGAATTTTCATCAAATACTAAGTCACATAACCAAAAGATTCTTTTTAAATTTTCATAAGAATTTAAATGTTTGAAACAATTTTGAAGTTATATAGACCCATCAATATAAAAAAGACAATCCCAATCAATGAATCCTAAATTTAAGTAAACTTATATGACGTATAAATACAGTAGAATCCAAACCAAATAGACAATTGCATCATTAAGATAATTTTTTAGGCAAAATATAGATACCGTTCTATGATAATTGTGTTCAGGCACAGCCATTTCATAGGATGTAAACAGCAACCAGCAAAAAACAAATCCATAACCTACCGGCTTGAGGTGTCTCGAAAAAAAAGATGAGTACAAAAAGCAAGTCGAATCTTCATGGCTCTCTGTTTATTCGAAAAGCCTTTTTATTAGTTGATTGGCAGCATACTGAGAACAGCAGTTAAACAAACAGCAGAATAAAAAAGGATAAAAAATGAGGCTGTATCATAAATTGTAATTCAATCTAATTTGTCATATTGAACCTGTTAAAACGCCTGGTAAGGCACCTAAATCAGGCCCTTCACTTCGACTACTCAGTACAAGCTCACTCAGGTGATAATTTTATTTTATGATACAGCCTTTCAGGTTTCATTATATATTAAGGCTTTAGAACGACCTTAACGCAGTCTTCTTCCTTCTCATCAAAAATTTTGTAGCCACGTGCGGCATCTTCGAGAGGAAGTGTATGGGTTATAATATCGTCCAGCACTACTTTACCCTCATCTACAAGCCCAATCAGCTTATCAATATAGTTGAGTACCGGTGCCTGCCCCTGTTTAATGGTAATGCCTTTGTCGAATATCCTAAAAAGCGGAAAATTATCATAAGGAGATCCATAAACGCCCATAATAGATACGGTTCCCATCCTCCGGACAGCCTCAAAACACATCTCGAGGACTTTGATTGATCCTTTTTCAAAATTTATCGTTGCCTTAACCTTATCCATAAAGCTACGTTCAGGTTCAAAGCCAACTGCATCAACACATACATCTGCTCCCCGTCCACCAGTCATTTCCCTGATGGCTGCTACAACATCAACTTTATGTGGATTGAGGATGTCGACATTGTTTACAGCTTTTGCCTTTTCCAATCTGTAATCAAGGGGATCGATCGCAATTACCCGGCTCGCTCCATTAATCCACGCTGCTTTCTGGGCCATTAAACCCACAGGCCCTGATCCAAAAATGGCCACCACCTCTCCTCCTTTAAGCTGTGCCCAGTCAATAGCCGACCAGCCTGTAGGAAAAATATCGGTCAGAAAAAGTGCCTGCTCATCACTTAAATGCGCCGGAATAATCCGCGGACTGATATCTGCATAAGGTACCCGTACATATTGTGCCTGCCCGCCCGAATATCCGCCATACAGATCGGTATAACCAAATAATGCGCCACCTTTTTGACTCATCATATCCCCATTAGGGCCGTAGTTTTTAAAATTAGAATTTTCGCATGCCGGAGATGCCTCATGTGTACAAAAAAAACATTTACCGCAAGAAATGGGAAAAGGAACCACTACACGGTCGCCACGCTTAAGATTGGTAATGGAAGCACCAACTTCTTCTACAATCCCCATAAATTCATGCCCCATAACCAATGGTTCTTTTTGTGGAACTGCACCGCTTAAGATGTGGAGATCGGAACCGCAGATGGCAGTTGAGGTGACTTTCAGAATTACATCCCTTGGATCCAGAATTTCCGGATCGGGAACATTGTCTACCCGGATATCGCCAGGTTTGTGAAATACTGCTGCTTTCATAGTATTGATTTTAAGATATTGATGTTTAAACTTTGGTAAATCATCGGTGGTGTTAAATAATCAACAATGAAAAATCAGCTATGGTTTAGGTAATTTTCATTTTTAAAAACATTCAATCCTGGTTTAATAATCACCCACATCATGCTTATTCTGGTTTGATTGGCAATAAACAACACATTAAATAGCAGTTACCAAGAATGATTTTACGCAATAAAATTGACCGCGCTAGTTGAATGGAATCAACTTTTCTGAAGCTTTTAGCGCCCATAAAGTTCGGTTTCTGCTTTCAGCCACTTTATCGTTTTCTCCTCTATAAATTGCTTATTTGCCCTCCATGACCAATTGCCTGTTGCCTTACCGGGTATATTCATCCGGGCAGTTTCATCTAATTGCAGAATATCCTGCATAGGGATAATGGCAATTTTGGCAATTGAAGCGTAACAGAGTTTGATCAGGATGGCATTGATATTATTTTCATTCACCGCTGCACCTACATACTTCGAAAGCCGTTGTCTAAGGTTTGCATCTGTTTCATTTTTAAACCAGCCCAGAGTGGTATTGTTATCATGTGTTCCTGTGTAAACAATGCAATCTGTTGAGTCGAACTGATGTGGAATATGCACTGATCCGGCTAAATCTTCGCCAAAAGCAAATTGCAGTACTTTCATTCCAGGCAATCGGAATTGTTTTCTCAACTGCTCTACATCCGCTGAAATTTCACCCAGATCTTCGGCAATAAATGGTAGTTTGCCCAATTTCCTTTCCATTGTTTTAAAAAATATGGCACCCGCTCCAGGCTTCCATGTACCATCTACGGCATCTTCATTACTGGCATCAACCTGCCAATAAGTAGAAAAAGCCCTAAAATGATCTAAACGGAGGAGATTGTAAAGCTGTTGGGTTTTCTTTAACCGGTTTTCCCACCATTTAAAATCATCCGCTTTCATCTTTTCCCAGTTGTATATCGGCATGCCCCAGAGCTGCCCCTTTTCGTTAAAATAATCAGGAGGAACGGCAGCAACCTCCGTTCTGTTTCCGTTTTTATCCAGTAAAAAATTTTCACGCTGCGCCCATATTTCAACGGAATCATAATCGAGGTAAAATGGGAGATCGCCAATCAGGCCTATGCCTTTCGCATTTGCATATTTTTTTAACCTGTACCATTGGTGATAAAAAACAAACTGGTTCCATTTTATTTCTTCAATTTCAGACTGATTGCTTTTTTCAAATTTAATGATGGTTTGGGCATCCTTTAATTTAAATTTTTCTGGCCAGTTAAACCATTCTTTACCCTTAAAATATTGCTTTATGCAAGTATAAAGTGAAAAATCAGCTAACCAACTTTGCTCATTTTTGCAAAACAGATTAAATTTATTTACCAGGTTTTCGTTACCTTTAATTTTAAACGATTGATAGGCCTTATTTAAAGTTCGCTGTTTCATTTCTTCTACTTTTTCGAAATCTACAGGCCCTGCTTCTGCTAACATACAGGCGTTCAAATCACTTTTACTTAAAAGGTCTTGTTCAAATAAGCGCTCAGGACTAATCAGCATCATATTTCCGGCCATGGAAGAGTTGCTGGAATAGGGCGAATACCCAGTTTCTTTTTTAGTTGGATTAATCGGTAAAACCTGCCAGAACCGCTGACGTGATGCAGCAAGAAAATCTACAAAATTATAGGCGCCGGGGCCTAAATCGCCAATGCCAAAACGGGATGGCAAAGCACTAATATGCATAAGCACACCAGCGGAACGCGGGTTATTATCTGGAATCAACTTAATTACCGCCAACTGAATGTGGTTAAACAATTGGCTGATCAGGATACCTTCGTTTAGGGGATCTTTGTACTCCTTTTTCCCCGTCAGCAAGTTTTGCCAGCCAAGAGGTGCCTCATTTGGCAACAACACCTGGGTATCTTCCCAATTAAAATTATCAGCCGCTACATCCTGAACTTTACAGCATTTAGCAAAACCTAAAGGAACGACGGTAATTAGCCATTGTTGTTTATATTGCCTTGCAAAAGCACAAATATGCTGGCTATATTTACCCTGAACCTGTAAAGGAAGGTACGCTCCACGTTCAAAAACTTCGGACTCAGATTTTCTGATCTTCAGCAAAGTTTTAGTTAGCCACATTTTGATCTTTCCCGAAAACCTGTCTTCCCAAAGCTTTTTAAAATTAGCAGGCACATCAAATGCTGCCATCAGATCCGTCCTATCGTCATAATTAACAGGTCTTCTGTTATCTGGATCAACAAGACTTAAATCCCACAATTCCGTTCCCTGATAGATATCCGGGATGCCCGGACAAGTGAATTTCAGGGTAAGCTGAGCTAAACTATTGATGGCTGCAAAATCGGAGATGCGTTTTAAAAAATTTCTGATTAAACTATTACTTTCCTGCTTTTCAGTTAAAATAGCCAGCGAAAATTCGGTGAGTTTTTCCTCGTAATTTTCATCTGGATTTGCCCAGTCTGATCGCTTTTTCGATTCCCGTAATGCTTTTACAATAAACTGTGCCAAACGGTTTTCGATTTCATGATCATCATCTTCACGAAAGGGCAAAGCGCCAATAATGGTCTGCAGGACTAAATAAACATCATTATCATGTAATAGATTAAAAGACGCATGCTGTTTTTTTAAGGATTCGAAAGTTTTTTTGAGTTGCTGTACCAATTGAGACCACTCATCCGGAAGATCGCTAAGTACATTTAATCTTGCCCTAACATCTTCTCCTTTTTTGGTGTCGTGAGTGGAACTTCCATTGATGCTAAATGGCCAGTCTTGTTGGCGTTTATGCATTTCATTATGAAACTCCTGCACTGCCATTCCAAAGGCATCAGGCGCATCGCCTACTTCGGCATGGCCTATAAAACGGTTATAGGTAAACATGGCAGTATCTTCTACCCCTTTGGCCATTAGCGGACCTGTAAACTGCATACAACGCTGAAAAAAACGACTCAACTTTTTGTTGTAGTTGCTGTTTGCCTTTTTTGGAGTTTCAAGAAAAATTTTGTTCAACAACTCTCCTGCTTTAGCCAGCTTTTTATCACGGAGAATGGGTGTAAGCAGATTTTGAATATGAAGTGATTCAGCCTCTGCCAGCGGAAAGCGATAGTTGTAATATCGGTATACAGGCATAGCGATAAGCATTTCGGCAAGTGCCCTTTTAAGATCAGCTTGCTTAACGATCGAAAAATCTGCTAGTTTAAGTGCCAAAAAGATTTCAAACAAATTATCAAGTTCGCCCTGCATGTGCTTAAACAAGATGTTACTTTTCTTTTCGTAAATCAGACTGGATGGATCGAGTTTTTTACCTGTTACTTCCTGATAAAGTTTATTAAAGGGTTTTTCTGCTTCTTTGTTTGTAAAAAGGTTGTTTACCATTGCCAAAAAATCGTAGCCAGTACTTCCCTGCACTTTCCAGTTTTTAGGTAACTCTTCACCGCTTTCGAGAATTTTTTCTACGACGATATAAATATCTTTACCCACAGCTTTCCGAAGCCGTTGCAAATATTCCTTAGGATCATACAAGCCATCAACATGATCAATCCGCAAACCCTGGAAAACTCCTTTATCAATCAATTCAAAAATGTAATGGTGATAAAGATCGAATGTTTCCTGATGTTGCATATTGAGGCAGACCAGGGCGTTGACAGTAAAAAACCTGCGATAGTTAATATTATAATCGGTTTCCTGCCAGTTGCACAAGCGATAATGCTGATTTTGGACAATTCTCGTTAAAGCAGTAGTATCCCTATTTATTTTATTAAGGTCCTGTGTGGAAATGGTACTGGCTGTTTCCGCATTTACCGGCCAATTGGAATCGCCGTAACTTAAGTAGTATTTGCCTTTAATCTCGAGTACCTTTAATTTCTGCTCTGCAATTGCTACTTCAAGATCCTCACCTAAAAAAGGAACCATCAAACGTCCATCTCCTTTTTGCAGATCAATATCAAAAAAATGTACAAAATCAGATTCATTTCCTTTTTCCAGTATATCCATTAACCACATATTATCTGGATGAAAAGCCATATGGTTGGGAACAATATCCTGGAGCCAGCTGATGCCAGCAGCTTTTAACTTTTTAGAAACTTTTATCAATTCGGCCTCGGTACCGATCTCTGGATTGATTTTAAGGGGATTTACCACGTCATAACCGTGTGTGCTTCCGGGCATAGCCTCAAAAATTGGTGAAGCGTATATTGTGCAGATCCCCAGCTCTATCAGATACGGAATGATATGATCGAGGGATTTAAGATTGAAATTTTTATGAAACTGGATCCGATAGGTAGAAGTTGGTTTATACATCTGTTTTGTAAAGAATAAGAATTGATTCGGAAAATAAAGTAATCTGGCCTTCAGCAGATATATTGTTTGATTCCTGGCCTGGACCGTTCCACTTTATTAAAGCAGAATCTAACAGCACCGGGGCATGTTGAAATGCCGGATCAATGGATAGGGTTTGTATTTGTTTAGAAAAATTGAAAAAGGCAATGATTTCTTCGCTACCTTTCCAGCGTTTTACCACCAGGCAGTTTTTTTCAGAAAAGGCTTCCGCATCCACACTTTTACGATCCAGGTTAGCGAGTACGGTGTGTTGTTTCCGCAATGCGATCAAAGTTTTATAATAACTGAGCATGATCTGGTGGTTTGATTCAGTGATTTTTTCCCAGTCGAGTTTAGAACGTTCGAAAGTAGAGACTGCCTGGGGATCAGGTGTAACACCATCATTATGGAAAGCAGCAAATTCTGCCTTTCTTCCTTTCCTTACTGCCTCTACCAGCTCCTCATCACTATGGCTCACAAAAAACTGGAAAGGATTGGTTTCTGCCCATTCTTCGCCCATAAATATTAGGGGTAAAAACGGACTGCAAAAGACTGCCGCAGCCATCACCTTTAACATTTCAAAACTAACCAGGGTACTGCTTCTTTCGCCCAGCATACGGTTACCCACCTGATCGTGGTTTTGTGAAAAAACGACAAATTTAGCGCCTGAAGCTTGGTGTACAGGCATTCCAAATTTGCGCTGCCGATGTGTAGAGTACTGTCCGGTGTACACATAGGCATCCCGATAGGATTTGGCCAGATCTGCTATGCCATTAAAATCGGAATAATATCCTTCTTTTACCTGCCCGGTACAAACCCGGAGTGCATGATGAAACTCATCGACCCACTGGGCATCCATTCCATAACCGTATTCGCTTTGAGGCCGGATATAACGTTCGTCATTTAAATCAAGCTCAACGATCAATTGGTATGCCCTGCCCGTAAATTGGGAAAGTTTTTCGGTATACGTTTTAATCTCCGCCAGAATATGAACGGTACTGAAATCTTTAATTGCATGTACCGCATCCAATCTAAGGGCATCGATATGAAAATCCCTGAACCACATTAAGGCATTTTCGATAAAGAAATCACGTACGGCATCAGAGCCTGCATCATCAAAATTAATGGCCTTTCCCCAGGGGGTGTGGTATTTATCGGTAAAATATTCACCAAAATCGGAGAAGTAGTTCCCTTCAGGTCCTACGTGGTTATAAACAACGTCTAAAATTACGGCCAAACCTTTAGCATGACAGGCATTAACCAAATGCTGTAGGGCCAGTGGTCCGCCATAACTATTTTGCACAGCAAAGGGAAATACGCCATCGTAACCCCAGTTTCTGTTGCCCGAAAATTGTGCAACCGGCATAATCTCTATAGCTGTAATGCCGAGTTCAACAAGATAATCGAGTTTAGTTTCAATTGAGGCAAAATCTCCATCTGATGTGAAGGTTCCGGTATGAAGCTCATAGATGATGAGATCATTCAGGTCTACTCCTTTCCAGTCAGCATCCGTCCATTGAAAAGCATTTACGTCAAATGCCGTAGAGTACCCTTGAGGTCCTTCTTCCTGAAATAAAGACGCTGGATCTGCACGATCAAGTTTTTCTCCACCGGTTAAAGGATTAATTTTAAAGGCATATTGATCACGTGCTTTGAGCTGGTCTGTTTGTAAATACCAGTAACCATAACCCTCATCAACCAGCGCTAAAGTGAGTTCGTCATCTCTATTTAAAACAGAAACTTGTGAAGCTAGTGGTGCCCAAAGCCTGATTTCAGCTTCTCCGTTTTCATTAAAATTTAATCCAATATTTCTCTTTCGTATATCGATTTCCATTAAAGCACTTTAGAAAAAAAACAAAAAACATAAGCCAATAGTTTTGGAGGCAGCAAGCTCATTCCCAAAGTTCAAGAAAACTAAACCATCTAAAACTTCATCTGCAGGTCCAAAGATCTCTCCACTCCGCGTTGCTCCGGTCGAGATGACGACGAATTTTCCAGGTTAATCAAGCCATTATAAATAATAGTCTGTTTAGTCAGTATTGCTTTTGCCAGTCTGCTCATCAATATCCGAATCAGATTTTGCTGCCTGTTCAGCCAGTTTATTTGCAGCATTATCATCCTGTTGAATAGTGTCGGCATCGCTCCCCTTTATCTGCGATACCGGGATAACTCCTATTTTATCTTCGTTCTGCTTTTCGATTTCTTTTCTTTTATTTTCCATAACTTTAAAGTTGTTAAATGATATTAGCGGGCAGATGAATTCTACCCTTATATGTAATGTGTTATGTACTCACCCGCAAAGGGTATAAGTACTCTGCAAACGAGCTGCATCATCATGGGACAGGAATAAAATGCCTCGCTATTATAGAACCAGTAAAACCTTTGGCAGTTTGGTTTTATTTTAAAAAAACAACCAGGCTGAATAATTACCTGGTTGAAATAATGTTTAAATTATATTGTTCTAAAATTAAACGGCATGCTATGCCGGAATTTTTCTCGGCACTTCCCGGTCCCAAAATCTGTGTTGGGCAATCATCCTGATAAACAGTTCTACTAATGAAGAAAGATCGTCTGAAACCATTATCCCCTCACGCAGAACAGTTTCCTGCGAATATTCATCCGGAAGTTTTTTATAGAAATACGTCGCCTCCAAAACTTGTATTGCTGTTGAATCAGCAGCTATTGCCTTACAGTGCTTGAAGGCCTCGTTCAGAAAATGTACCGCATTAGCTTCTGCTTCTAATGTAGCAGAACTATTTGTTCCTCCCGGAAGATAAACGGCATCGTAAAGTACCGAGGCAGCCGTAAGGAAACTCTCATCTACTTCGATTTCCTGATCTTCCTGTGAAATGATAGCACCCAGTTTTGGCGCTATAATGTGCACAACTGCACCTTGAGCAATAAGCGCATCCTTAACTTGACTGAGCGATTTACCATCAACCCCATCTGCCGCAAGTATGGCTATTTTTCTGGTAGCAATGGTATCCTTAAGTGTTCCAGACATACTTAATGCATCCGATTTTGCAAGCTCACCTTCTTTCTGTTCGGGGCTATAATCAGCAGGATCAGCATCTGCAGGTATACCACCATTAAGTTCTTGTAAAGGAATAACGGGAACGTGAAGCCCAAGGGCATAGGCTACTGCTGCAGCAAGTCCTTTGTCGACATGGTTGAGTAAGCCAAGCATGCGTTCCCTTACCGCAACCGTTTTTACCTTGCCCAGCTCAAAGCTTAAAGCATCTGTAAGGTGGTTTTTTTCGGCATCAGACTGACTGTTAAAAAATAACCACGCCTGTGAAAAGTGATCGAAAAAGCTCCTGCTTCTTGCACGGATCTTCTTCGCATCAATACGTTCGTTATAACTTACAAAACCGCCATCTGCAGCTGTAGCCTGTTGTGGATCGTTTGCAGCTATTCCATTAGGACCATAACTGGTCTTCCCGCGGTTTATGGTTTGACGCATGTAGCCATCGCGCTGGTTATTATTTACAGGAACAACAGGTCTGTTAATCGGAATCTCGTGAAAATTTGGTCCGCCTAGTCTGATCAGCTGTGTATCGGTATAAGAAAACAACCTTCCCTGTAAAAGCGGGTCGTTGGTAAAATCTATTCCAGGAACAACATGCCCGACATGAAAAGCAACCTGTTCAGTTTCTGCGAAAAAATTATCGGGATTGCGGTTTAAAGTCATTTTCCCAATGCGTTGCACCGGAACCAGCTCTTCAGGGATTAATTTTGTCGGATCCAATAAGTCGAAGCCAAACTTAAATTCATCTTCTTCTGCAACAATCTGAACACCAAGTTCCCACTCCGGAAAGGCACCCGCTTCTATTGCATCCCAAAGATCCCTTCTATGAAAGTCGGGGTCTTTTCCAGAAATATTCTGTGCTTCATCCCATGCAACCGAATGTACGCCCAGCAGTGGTTTCCAGTGAAATTTCACAAAACTTGCCACTCCCGCTGCATTAACAAAGCGGAAAGTATGTACCCCAAAACCTTCCATCATCCGGTAGCTTCTTGGAATAGCCCTGTCGCTCATTAACCACATAATCATATGGGCAGATTCGGGCATAAAGGAAATGAAATCCCAAAAAGTATCATGAGCAGATGCAGCCTGGGGCATTTCATTGTCTGGCTCTGGCTTTACAGCATGCACCAAATCAGGGAATTTAACCGCATCCTGAATAAAAAATACAGGCATATTGTTCCCTACCAGGTCAAAATTACCTTCCTGAGTGTAAAATTTTACTGCAAACCCCCGAACATCACGGGCAAGATCGGTAGAACCTCTTGATCCTGCTACAGTTGAAAACCTAACAAAAACAGGCGTTTCTACACCCGGATCACAAAGGAAAGCCGCCCTTGTAATTTCAGACATATCCTCATAAACCTTGAATACGCCATGCGCTCCGGAACCCCTTGCATGTACAACACGCTCAGGTATCCGCTCATGGTCGAAATGGGTTATCTTTTCCCGTAATATAAAATCTTCTAACAATGTTGCACCGCGATCGCCAGCTTTAAGCGAATTCTGATCATCATTTATTTTGACTCCATGATTGGTGGTGAGTTTTTTACCGGTAGAATCTGCAACAAAGGCTTCAAGTTTTGCTGTTTTATCATTGTCCTGTTTTATCGGACTGGTATCTTTTACTGTTGTTTTTTTTGCCATTTTTTTCCCTTTCTTAAGCCTCTTCAGCTGCTTTATAGTTAATTTCATTCTGAGCAATATCATTAAGCTTTACGTCGGCAAGTTTTTCTTCTGCAAGTGTTTGTTCAAGTAAATCTGCAATTTCTGTTAAACCCAGTGTTGTTGCCAATTGGAAAAGCCCGCTGTAAGAAGCAATTTCGTAGTGTTCTACTTTTTGGCTGGCTAATATAATGCCCACATCCCGGGTCGCTGTTCCAGCCTCTGTTTCTTCAATGATACTTTCCCCCTCTTTACTCAATCCTTCCATCGCATCACATTTTTTTGCTATGGGTTTTTCTCCAAGGAGTTCAAATACCTTTTCAAGTCTGGCCACATGCCCTTTAGTTTCAGTGAGATGTGATTCAATTGCGCCTTTGAGCACTGGTGATGTTGCACTAGAAATCATTTTAGGTAAATTCTTAACCAAATGATTCTCAGCCCAATAAAGATCACTTATTCCATCTTTAAAAAGCTCTTTCAAGGCCGGAGAAGCCGCTACCGTATCTTTAGCGCTAAGTTTTGGTTTACTGCCGTTGTCTTGTTTTTTCATGGTATGTTTTATGTTTAAGATGTTTCGTCGTTGACCATCATCTATTAGAACCCTATATTTTGCTATTTAGTTTCCGAAATTTATCCGCGTTTTAATACGTGTTTTAATAAAAGATAGCTACCCGCCTAACCTTCACTTCAAAAACTGGGAAATACCTACCGAGCTGATACCGTGAGCTTCATTAAAATTTAGTGATGAGTCCAATTTTAATGAAAAATTTTAGAGGAACTCCGTTGGTCAGAAAGAAATAATAAAAGGTTTTAGTATCGAAAAATACAAACAAGTAAAAAACTCAAAACCTTCCACAATTTTATCCTGTTCTATAATTAAGAACCTATTAAAAATATAATTATGGCAACTACAAAAACACCGGCAAAGAAAACCGCAAAATCTACAGGTAAAACAGGAAAAATTGAGAATTCAGAATTCCATGATTTTTTTGTAGATGAGTTAAAAGATATTTATTGGGCAGAAAAGCACCTTGTTAAAGCACTGCCGAAAATGAAGAAGGCTGCTACTAGCCCGGAACTGGCAGCCGCTTTTGAAAAGCATACCCAGGAAACTGAGCAACATATCAGTACCCTTGAAGAAGTATTTAGCCTTTTAGGCGAAAAAGCGACTGCAAAAAAATGTGATGCCATGGCCGGTTTACTGGAAGAGGCAGACGGAATTATCGCTGATACTGATAAAGGTACCATGATTCGCGATGCCGGACTTATCCTGGCTGCTCAAAAAGTTGAGCATTATGAAATTGCAACCTACGGAACTTTAAGGGTATTTGCAGAGAATATTGGCCACAATGATGTAGCTGAACTCCTTACGCAAACGCTCGAAAATGAAAAGGCAACAGATGTAGCCCTAACCGAGATTGCGGTTAACGCAGTTAATGCGGAAGCAGTAACAGAATAAACGAAAAAAGGCTCTTCGGAGCCTTTTTTCGTTTATTCTGTTTTATTTTCCTGGTCGTCACCCTGAATTTATTTCAGGGTCTTTTTTTGCAAAAAGATACTTCAGCAGAATTAACTACTTGTGCAACTAAAACACTAATTGAAATAATTGTTGAAATTACGACCAAAAAGAGAAAGATTCTTCATTGCATTCAGAATGACATAATAAAAACCAGAATGACATAGTGAAAACCTTTTCTCTACAAGCACAGTTATATTTACATGGAAAATTTAGACCTATTGATAATACCCGCAGCAAGACAGGGAGAAACAGAAGTATTAAAAGAGCTTATCAAAAGGGGAGCCAACGTTAATGCCAGAGACGAGAAAGGTTATACCCCGTTAATCATCGCCTGTTATAATAATCGTTTATCAAGTGCAGAGATCCTCTTAGATGCAGGAGCAGATATAGATGCTGCAGACTATGGCGGCAATACCGCGCTGATGGGGGTTTGCTTTAAGGGCTATCTGCCCATTGCAGAACTGCTGATTGCCAGGGGTGCAAAATTAGATCTCCAACATGGAAATGGCGGAACCGCGCTTATGTTTGCAGCCATGTTCGGCAGGAACGACCTGCTGAAACTCTTACTTGAAAAAGGTGCAGATCCTTCGCTTACCGATATCCGCGGACAGCGTGCCGCAGAGCTTGCAGCCATGCAGGGTAATGAAGAAGGACTCGCAATTTTACAAAATTAAGGTCTGCCATCAAGCAGTCCTTTTACCAGTAATTTCCATTGAGGATAGGATAAACCCAGCTTTGCACTAAAACCAACAATAAGATTCCGTGTCCTATCGATTAAATTTCCTTCATCCGTGTTCGCCTCCTCGTTCCTGCCATGTTCTTCTGCCCATACCGTAATTCTATCTCTGCGGATAGTAAAGGTAGAAGTGGCATGGTCTTTTAAAAAATGAGCAGTCTGTTCATCTTGATTAAATGGTGAAGGACATGGCCGGACACGCATACTGATCATTTCCTGATCACCGTCATGCTGGCTTCCGATTTCTTCAATCTTCACCCAATCATACCCACCTCCTGATACAGGACCTGGCCCAGGGATATCAATGCTAATAAAATCTCCCTCCTGAGCTGATCGCATCACTTCTTTTCCATCAGGCGCAAAAATCTTAAAGTCTGAAAGTCCGGCGATTTCACCCCATTCATTTACTGCAAGTAATCGTTTTGTAGCTGCTGAGAAAAATTCCTGAGCCTGACTGTGGCTGCTTAACTCACGTTCTTCAACCACATCCATCTGGCTTCCGATAACCTGTTCGGGAACCAGATTATTCTTTAATTTTTTCATTGTCTTTTCTCTATAGAACCATCTGTTCTTGCACATGGTTTGATTATTTATTAAAACATGATAAGACCAGGTGTGAAATAGCCAATAAAATTTACAAGAAACATAGTTGAAATAACATCCAGAATAGCGTAAGCGGTTAAAAAGAAGTCCTGCAAATTTTTACATTTGATAACAGGCTCTTAATTTATCAACTGCTTTGAAAATGAAATACGAAACAGAAACAAACATATTTATGGGGCTAAGGCTGGTATCGGACAATCTGCTTTAGTGGATCATCTGGCAACTGCCTATGGGATCTTTATCTGCCGCCTGTGAGATATACTTTATATACTTGTGAAACTATTAATTCTATTATCATCCTATAAATACCGCAGAATTTACTTTGCAAACCAGAAGAATATAAAACCAAAACAATGCTAATCTCTTCTAATTAAGCAGGGCATTAACCGAATCTAAAATATTGTTCAAATCGAAAGGTTTGGCAATAAATTGATCTGCATCCGCAGCCATTGCGATCTGTTCTCCATCCCTACTGGCTGAAATTACAATAACCTTAAGATCATCATGGCCTGAATGGCTTCTTAATTGCCTCAATACGTCCTGCCCTGAAAGTCTAGGCATCCACAAGTCAAGGATCAATAAATCTGGTTGTTCCTGATCTATAACCGACTGTACCTTTAAACTATCGTTTACCGAAATTACCGTATGTCCTACTTCCTCCAGAATCATTTCCAACACATCAATAATCCCTTCATCATCATCGCAGATTATAATTTTCTTTTTATCCATTCGGTTCCTTTCCTGCCTTAGGTAAAGTAAAACTAAATATAGAACCTTTGCCTATTTCGCTATCTACCCAAAGGGTACCATTATGGTTTTTAATAATCTGGTCGCAGATATAAAGACCTATTCCCATACCTGGAAATTTCTTCTGGATTTCTACTCCCCGGTAAAACCGTTCAAAAACTTTTTTCCTGTCTTCAGGACTCATTCCCAGTCCAAAATCCTTTACTGATACCTTTACGTAATCACTTACATTGGCAATATTCACTTCAATTTTATCAGAATCAGGCGCATATTTGATGGCATTTGACAAAAGGTTGCTCACTACCTGGGCAATATGCGACTCATCAGCCATTACGTTTGCCCTGGTTTGGCCATTCAGTACAATTTGGTGACCAGGAACTGTAGCGCGCATACCCTCAACGGCTTCTGCAATCATAACATCGAAATCGAATTTCGCCATGTGCAGTTCCATATTACCACTTTGGATACGCGAAACGTCGAGCAACTCACTAATTAGCGAGTTTAACCGTTCTACATACACAGATACTTTACCAAAAGTCGACAAAAATTTCTCACTGGCATTTTCTGGCATAGCGCGTTCCAACAGCTGCACATAACCTTTTATGGTAGTTAGCGGCGTGCGTAGTTCGTGACTGGCGATAGATAAAAAATCATCCTTTCTGGTTTCCACCTCACGCTTTTCGGTAATATCTTCAATAGCCAGTAAGATCTGATCTTTAAATTGTCCTTCAAATTCTACCCGGTATGCATTCAGGAGCATTAATTTCCTTCCAATATGTGGAAAATCATGCTCAACCTCAAAATCTACAACAGGGTTATTGGTTGGCAGGATTTTAACGAGCAAATCGCGGAGCTTTGGGATATCCCACTGATGGTTACCTAAATCATATAACTGACGACCTACTGTTTCTTCCTTACTTACCTTAAAGGTCCTCAGAAAATGATAGTTTGCACTCAGTACATTAAAATCAGGATCGAGCACTAAAAGCCCCTCGCGTACTGTTTCAATAATACTCGAAAAAAATGCTTCACTTTCGCGAAGTTCCTTTGTGCGTTCCTTGATCCTCTTTTCCATTACCAAGTTCTGCTGCCGCAGATCTTGCTCCGCATTTTTTCTCCAGGTTATATCATTCTGAACACCAATAAAATGGGTTACCTCGCCATCCGGATTTTTAACCGGCGACATATAGAGTTCGTTCCAGAACAGGTCTCCATTCTTTTTATAGTTTCTGATTTCTACCCGGCATTCTTCACCCTCGGTAATACACTTGGCTAAAATCGCCCTTTCTTTTTGGTTTCGGTCTTGCGCCTGCAGAAACCGGCAGTTATGACCTATAATCTCCTTCCTTGAATATCCTGTAATATTTTCAAAGGCCTTATTGCAATAGATAATTGGGTTGTCTGGCTGGGTATGATCGGTTATAATAATACCAGAAATAGAGGCATCTAATGCCATGGTCATCAGCTGGAAATTAGATGCGCCTGCATTTCCTGAAAGTTCGAATTTTCGATTATTTGATGTTTCCAATTGATCAGTATAAAAATGTGAGGATCTTACTTATATTTTAAATAATGATTTAATCACGCTTAATGAAATTAAATCCATGTAATAACCCATTAAACGATATTTTGTTTTTTTCTTTACAACTAAAATGCGGTGATATTGCTAAAATATGGGAGACTGTTTGAGATCATATCTGCGGGATAAAAATAGATAAACCAAGAATGTTTTCTCCTACACTCGCTTGGTTTTGTGGCATTCTGAAATACAATTAGCTTAAAATATCCTGCTAAAATAATTTTTTTCAAAACAATTCGGAAACTACATCTGTTAAAAACCCACATCTACCTACAATGACTATAAAATCGGTTAGTTGAAAATCGATCCGGCTGCCGGTAATCCCGGCAGCCTAAGTTAAACACCGAGATCGTCAGTCTGAGCTTAGTCGAAGACTTCTTGAGATTGATAAATCGCAAATAAATACCCTTCTACTATGCTCAGGGTGACATCTTTTCACGATTTATTCCTTACTTAATGGCATTGATCTGGTGGCTTGCCCTGCAAAACTGAAAGCCATATAGTTAGCCATAAATAATCTTTTTATGCTGGCTTAAAAAGGGCTAAAACATTTTTCCAAAAATTAATGTTTATCTGCAAATAGTTCCTTTCGGGGAGATGTAATCACTATTATAACGCACAGATTGGAAAAAATAATCAACAAACCTGCAGAAGGAAAGCTTATTTACCGCATTTTGCTGATCCTTGCATTAGGCGTACTGCTTGTGGCCGAAGGCTTTTTTGGTTTCAGGCTGCATGAATTATCGGAAAAACAGGAACAGATTAAACATGATTATTCCAGGGTAAATAACATTACCTATGGGCTGTTTTCTGTACAGCAATGGAAAGATAAAGTAGCCGACATTGTTCACCACCAGGTTTCCGGACTTAAAATAACCAGCAAACAAAAAAAGATACTACAGGGTGAAGTTGAGCAGGTATTGCTGGCACTTATTGATAAGGCAGAAGCCCTGGTAAACAAACCCAAAAAAACCATTAGTGGCAAGATCCAAAAGTTTGCTATTAAAAATTTTGTCAATTCTGATAGTATCCGTGCGCAGGTACCCGAATTTGCAAGGAAAATTATTGCAGAAATAGATAATCCAAAAAATAAAAAGCAACTGGGCCGAATGGCTTTGGGCCAGTTTAATGAAATAGCAAAAGAGGAAAGCCAGGATACGGCATTTGTTGCCAACAATGCCATAATGAAAAAAATTTATCACCGCTATAACGTATCTTCTAATCAACAGCTAAACCAAAAACTTAGCAGTACATTAAGCAACATTCGGCAACAAACCTACTACTACTGTTTTGGCATGTTAAGCTGCGTGATTGCAGTACTTGCATTCTGGTGGCTGTTACGCAAACGCACAGATTTGCACACCACGCTTTTTATTATGTCATTACTTTTCGCCTTCATCATTTTAGCTGTAGGCCTAACTGCATCTATGATTGAGGTTGACGCCAGGATCCGCTCTTTAGATTTTGTTTTACTCGGAGAACACGTTGTTTTTAGTGACCAGGTACTCTTTTTCCAGAGCAAGAGTATTATGGATGTGGTTCGGGTCCTGATCAGCCAATCGGCAATAGATTCTGTTCTGGTTGGTGTATTGATCCTGGCTTTCAGTATCCTGTTCCCGGTAGTTAAGCTAACTTCAACAGGTGTGCACCTGTTGGGTGGCAAAAGGTGGGCAGAAAACGGGATCATCCGGTATTTTGCTTTTCAATCAGGAAAATGGAGCATGGCAGATGTGATCGTAATTGCTATTTTAATGGCATACATTGGCCTTAACGGACTGCTTGAAAACCAGTTGCGGGCATTAAATATCAATAATGATTCGCTGACTATCCTTACGACCAATAACACTGCCCTGCAACCGGGCTACATTATTTTTATCTGTTTTGTACTTTACGGATTGATCCTTTCGACAATTCTTAAATCTATTACTCCGCACGACGTGCATTAAATCCGAAAATGAATGAGCGAATTGCAAAAAGATAACATCAGTACCCATAACCAGGTTAAGCCAGGTCGATCAGGATCAGCATCTTTTATCCTGATTGCAGCGCTTTCGCTGTTGTTAGTGGCTGCAGCATACTGTGGATACCGCTTCCGGGCACTTGCCTATGAGCAGAAACACATTAAGGAAGATTATAGTCTTTCGAACAACATCACTTTTGGTATATTTTCGGTTGACCGTTGGGGAGATAAAATATCAGCAGTAGTTGATCGCCGGGTAAAGGGCTTTAACCTCACTAAAAGCCAGAAAGCTGATATGCAGCAAGAAGTTGAAAAACAGTTGCACGGTATGGTTAATAAAGCTGTGGCTGAATTTACCAGGCCTCAGAAAGGGCTTGGAGCGAAACTCAAAAAACTTGCTTTCAATACATTTGTCGATGTAAAAGAGATCCATGCGATGGTTCCATCTTTCTCCCGTACCATTGTTACCAAAGTAACCAGCCCCAAAAGCCTGAAAAAGTTAAAATCTGTAGCAGTAGGTAAACTTGATGAACTGGAAGCACAGACTTACGACCTAAGCGATCAAACCATCTCGTCCGTAGAGCATAACATTTATCAAAAATATAAAGTAAACAATGCAGCTGCTTTTGACAGAGCTGTAAATTCAAAACTTAAGCAGATTAAGGAGTTAAGCTATCAATATGCAATAGGTATGACCGCCTGCATCATTATTGCCCTACTGCTCTGGCTAATGTTGCGCAAGCGGGTAAATAGTGAGGTTACCCTTTTTGTGATCTCATTGCTTTTTGCCTTTATTTTACTTGCAGTAGGTGTATCTTCACCTATTATTGAAGTAGATGCCAGAATTCATACTCTTGAATTTGCATTGCTTGGAGAAAAACTTGTTTTCACCAATCAGGTGCTCTTTTTCCAAAGTCAGAGTATACTGGGTATTATTGGTACATTGGTAGAACAGCCTAAACCAGATGCGGTATTGGTTGGCGTACTGCTGATGCTCTTTGTGGTGATATTGCCGCTGTTACGTCTTATTGCCCGTGGGCTGCAGGTATCTTGTACTGAATTACTGGGCAACTCGAAATTCATCCGATTTCTGGCATTTGATCTCGGCAAATGGGATATGGCTGACGTTATGGTAGTCGGGATAGCAATGACCTATATTGGTCTCAACGGGATATTAAAAAGCCAGTTATCAGGGCTTAATATCAATACTGAGGCCTTAAAAGTAGTTACCGTAAACAACTCAGCACTACAGTTGGGCTTCTTCATATTTGTTGCTTATGTAGCTTATAATATCATCTTATCTTCCATTCTCAAACGCATAGATGAACAAAATGGTCCCTGCAATTAGCAGAGATTTTAAGGTAAAATGAATAGGCATAACAAAAAAATTTTGACCGTATATTAGTGAATTTAGGAAAGGCAGTACATTTTCATTCGGTATTCTACTGAGTACTGCCAGCTAAATAGGCTCAAAACTCACATGGTCAAAAATACCAAAGCGTATGCTTGTCCGGGCAATAGTATTTGATAAAATAGTTATCAAACATATAACTGAGAAAAGATTGATACAACGAGCAGCATTGATTAAAGATTTTGGAAACGAGCAGTTCAACTCCTGTGGCAGACTATAGTCCCGCTATCTCTTCAAGTCCTCGCTGCGCTGTGGGCTTTTACGTTCTATCGGGTTTGTGATTAACGGGAGGTACAGCTAAGCACCATGTAAGCCCAAATAGCAGCACAAACCCAACTAACTAAACGGGATCCGATAGCTATCGGATGAAGTGGTAGCTCCCGATTTTTCATCGGAACTATAACGGAAAGCCCGAATAACATTAAAAAAAGCTACAGACGCTGCTTTCCAAAAAATAGACAGCAAATATGCAGCTGAAAATAGATCGACACGAAGAGCAGCACTAATTAAAGATTTTGGAAACGAACACTTCTGCTCTAATGTTGAACTTTAGTCCCGCTATCTCCTCAAGTCCTCACTCATTCCTAGTTCCATGAAATGGATTAAGTTTTGCAACTAGGGTTATTTTTTTCCTTCTTTCACCCCATTTTCGAGACACTCCATTGCATTTGCTACATATACCAATGGGGCATTCCAATTGATGGCAATTTCATTACTTGCATAAGAGTTGGCATCATCCAGGTATGACGTTTCCGGTTCGGAATCATATTTTATTCCATCTTGTTTTTCCCGGTTAGGCCCTCCAACCAGCATGCCCGGAATAGGTTCGGCAATACCATCTGCAAATGAAAGGCGATGATGCGGGTGCAGCGGTGATTTGTACCCTATACCCGTTACAAAAGAATAACCAGTTGCGTTTTTACCCAGTATATAATCCAGATTACTAACCGCAGCATCGAGATAAGCATCCTTTTTGGAAAACAAATAACTATTAATCAGTAGTATGCTTTGATTCATAGCTGAAGAATTACTTCCCCATGCAAAGTCGTAAAGCGAGGCGCCGATTACGGTATGATATGGGCCTGTGTTAAAAGCAGCTAGATAGCGATCAGCAAGTGTAAGTATTTTCTTCTTCAGAATACTGGTTACACTTTTGTAACGTTCAGGAAGCTGCCCCTCGCATCTAATCAATGTATAATATCCCAGTATGCCTACATTACTCCAGCTGGGTAGGCTTACCGGAGCATTTAAACGGGCAAAAAAAGCATCAAAATAAGTTTGTTCTCCTGTTGACGCTAATAGTTCTGCCGAGGCCCAAGTCCATTCATCTTCTAAGTCCTTATCGCCATATGTGCCCGTGCTTACTTTTAAGTCTGACATCTTATTGAGCAGATCCTGATCGTAAACCACCTTCGGATTATTTAATGACCAGCTCCAGGCCTTCTTAGCGGCTAACAGGCAACTATCTGCCAGCCCGGGATATTGTTCCGGAAAGTATTTAAAAATACGATAAGCTTGTGCGGCAACAGCGACTAAATTTAACGTGGCTGCCGTACCTTTCGCTACTACATACCGTTTCGATATGGCCTTATCGGGCATCACCATGGCGTCGAAATCCAGGTTGGTACATTTATGATAAACTCCACCATCAGCAGGGTCCTGCATTTTGAGCATCCATCGCAAATTGTAAACGGCCTCTGTTAATATATCCGGAACTTTGTTTTTCGCATGGGGAATATGCGCCTCCAGGTTTAGAAAATACGCAGAAAAATCTTCATAAGTAGAAAGTAAGGTGGAGGTAGAGATCCCACTATTAACAACATATTTATTGTAATCTCCAGCATCATACCATCCACCAGCAACATTAATTTTACTATCGGCCTTTCTGTTTTTAGAAGCAGCCGAGGGATGAATATAAACTGCAGTATCCGGATGCCCGGCAACACGATTCCATTTCCCTGCATAGTTTGCATCCAGTACAGATGAGGCACGCTGATAATAGAATGCTTTTAATGCAGCCACTGCAAGATCGTGGTGCACACCATCTGCAATCTTAAAAACAGGGGATTCAGAAACTCCGGGAATACGGATTATATATTGGCCAGGTTGGTCGAAGGCACTAAAATCTGCTATCCTGGTTTTAATTTTCGAGTAGCCAGTAGCCTTTGGTTCAGATAATGCACCTGTGTACACAGACTTTCGGTCTGGCATAGATAACAACTCAAAATCATTACCTGAAACTGACTGGAGTACAACCGCACTTTTTTCCAGCTTCGGATAATAACCTGACTGGTTTAGAACAATCTCCGGGGGGCCTATTTGTTGAGCAGTAGCCGCAGTTGTAACCAGCGATAACAATATTAAAAACCACTTATATACCATGCCATTCATCATACTACAAATATTTTTCAAACTCAGATTGTGTAATCACTTTCAGACTTACATCATCTATGAACATGGTACCAGTAACATAACCCAGCGCGAACAACAATTTTATTTGCGTAACACCTGGCGGGATAATATATGCTTTTTCATATAACTTCCAATCTTCGTCTCCTGTAATTGAAGCAATGTTGATTCCTTCACCAATTTTAGCACCCTGTTTGTTAAGGGTTTCGAAAAGAAATAATGCCCCATTCCATGATTTTGTTCCGGTACTTACTGCATCTGCTTTAATCTTTGCACTCATGAGTATATACTGGGTATTTTTAGGCAAAAAAACGACCTGATGCATACCGGTCCATTTAGAAGAGTCTGAAGAAAATATAGCACTACTCATTTTCCCAGAGCTATACATGTAAGGAGTTACCTTTGCCGAGTAATCAACCCACCCATCCAACTCATTTTCGAAGCCGCCATTAACCACCAGGTTTTTTTGTGCAAAAGCATGAGTACTGACTGCCAGCATTATGATGCCGACAACAATATATTTTATCACTTTCATTAATATTTACTTTAAATCATAAATCGGGAAGAGGCTGTATCATAAATATAGAATTGTCATCAAGGGCCTGTATATGGTCTGACATAAATTTTCTAAGGTATTTCGATGTCTTCGCCAAGCTCAGCAAAAGCTGAGCTCAACGCGACAAAACTTAGAGAGACTTGTTTTATGATACAGCCTCATTAAATTAAATATTCCCTTTAGTTAAACTAATATACACCAATATCATCCAGGTAAATCGTTTCCGGTGCGTTGCCACTCAATTCCTGAAACCCGATCCAACTTAGACTTGCAGGTTTGCCCGGATGACTGGCATTCTGGAAACGATCTAACGGAACCACATAATTTGTCCACTTACCAGCATGCAGTACAACACTTACATTACGGTTGTCAAAATCATCTAATGCAACCTTTACCACTTTACCTTCAGTACCCGCTGTGCCATAAATAGAAAACTTAACATAGGTTTTGTCACTCAGATCAACAGCGTTATTACTGCCTACTGCATATCCTGCGTAATTTCCGGTATAGGTAAGTTTGATTGAATGGGTACCGCGTTTTACCATCTCGGTATTATTCACATCTGCATTAGCGCCCCCGAAGTTGAAATCGTAACCAGCTGTTATTCCGTCATCATAAAATAAATGGCTGAATCCAAATGGCAGTAATATTGGAACCACAACGCCATCGTAGGATACGTATGGACCAGTGCCCGTACCTCCCGGAGTAGTAACACTTACTGCACCCAGCGCACCTGTTGGAACAGTTACCTTCAGTTCAGTGCTGGTTGAAGAAATTACCTTAGCCTCTGTTGTACCGAACTTAACGCTTGATACCTGATCAAAACGCAAGCCGGTAATGGTAATTACATCGCCGGGATTACCCGCAAACTGACTCAAATCACTAATCGCCGGAGCAGGTTGTTTAATACTAAAATTAAAGGAAGTGGTACCGAACGAATTGCTTAGTGTTAATTTCCCTGTTTGATTGATCCAGGTAGCGGTTGTTGGGATCATCACCACAATGCTGTTATCACTAAAAAGAGCGGTATTAAGATCGGCTGATGCCCCATTGAAATCGACTTTGTTGGTCGATTTCAAATTTACCCCTTCTATAACATAAGTAACACCAACATCGCCGGAAGTAACTGTTGAATCCAGCGGAGTAAGTTTACTATCTCCCGGTCTTACTAAAGTACGAATCCTGTTAATGCTCGGTGCGCCCTGTCCTTCTTTGTCTTTTTTGCAGGAGGTAGCAAAGATCAGCATGCAGCAGATGCCAATCAGATAAAGGGCTATAGTATTTTTATATAACGTTTTCATAATAGCTTATTTAAAATTGTAAGGCACCGGAGCCAATAATAATTTGGGATTTAGGATGGTTTCTGTTGTAGGATAAGGCAAACGGAAATTTGCATCAGTCGGAGTATACTTTTGCCCCCAGATTACAACAGGTGTGGTGTTGCTGTAAATTCCTCTTTCCTGATTGGCAATAATTGCAATTGCTTTAGGATGCGAGGTAACATTAAAACCATCTAAGCGGCCCAGGTCAAACCAATAATCAGCCTCAAATACAAATTCCATACGACGTTCCTGATAAATATCCTGGATAGTGATGGAGGTTTTAGGAATGAGTCCGGCCCTTTTTCTGATTTTGTTAAAAGGTATCAGCGCCGCATCATCAGCAGTACGATCGGCACCTGCAAGAACTGCCTCTGCTTCGATTAACAATACATCAGCATAACGCATCAGGTAAGTATTATTGCCTGCCGAAAATGATGCACCTTTACCGCCATTATCTGCAGGTGTTCCTACTACATATTTTTTAATAAAAGCTGGCATGCCTTGAGCTACCGCTCCGGCAGGTAAAGTGTAGCCACCTTTGGCCTGGTTAATCTCAGGATAAACATCTCCCTGCGTCATTACCGTTGGCTTTTTCCTTAAATCGCCTGCCTCGAAAGCGGTAAGCAAATCGATAGAAGGCGTAACGCTTCCGTAACCGTCTCCTGTACCCGTAATTTCAGAGTTATATGCAAGAAAAGATTGTAGTGCGTTACCATGGCCATACGAAGATCCACCCAACCATTGAATAGCAGCAATACTCTCTTCGTTATTATTATTGGCAGTTTTGAACAAGTCAGCATAAGTCTTGCTAGAAATATCTATTCCATACAATTTAAATTCGCCACTATTGATCACCTGTTCTGCTTTTATCCGGGCATTCGAATAGTCACGCATGTATAAATAAACCTTAGATAATAATGCAGACGCTGATCCGCTGGATACTTTACCCTGAGAAACAGAGCCCGTTCTGATCATTTTATCACAATTCTCTTCAGCAAACTTGAGATCATTTATAATGAACTTATAAACATCAGTTACCGGATTGGTGTTAATCTGATAATTGCTCACATGATCCAGGCTATTTTCGATAATCGGCACATTTCCCCATGTTCTTACCAAATAAAAATAGGCCATAGCGCGCATAAATCTCGCTTCGCCAATTGCATTATTCACTATTGGTGCCGGCACGCTCGCTGGCACTTTTGCTTTCAGGTTATTAATCAAGGCATTAGATTGGGCAACTACACTGTATAGAGAATTCCAGGCAGATGCCAATTGGGTATTATCTCCTGTTACAGAAAAATTTCCAAAATTGATCACATCCGGGGAATAAGTATGTGCATTGCCACTTAATAATTCAGAAATACACCAGGAAGCCTTGGCATTCCAATCAAACCACGGAGAATTGTACAAGGCAATGGTACTGGCCTGAACCTGTTCGGTGTTTTGGTAAAAATTATCGGCACTGAGTGCATCTTGTGGAGGAATATTAAAAAAGTCTTTTTTACAGCCAGTGCAAACAATGGCTGTAAAAATAAAGCTGTATATTAAATATGATTTCATATTGTTAAATAATTGTAGGTCACTAAAATTGTGCATTTATTCCAAAAGTGATGGTCCTGGCAATTGGATATCTTCCCAGGTCGATATTATTTAAAATGGCACTCTGATTCATCGCTCCGATTTCCGGATCGTAGCCCTTATATTTTGTAAAGGTGTAAAGGTTTTGTACACTTGAGTAAACTTTTAAATTAGAGAATTTAAATTTTCTAATCCACGAAGCAGGTACCCTGTAACCAAGACTAACATTCTGGATGCGTAAAAAAGAGCCACTTTCCACATAACGGTCAGATACGAACAGATTGGGATTATCGATACCGCTTTTAGGTGCAGGAATATTGGAATCCGGATTTTGTGGTGACCAGAAATTACTATATGCTGCATATTGATTTTGATATACAGCCGCCAGGTTACCCATGGTATTGTTTAACAAATTCATAATTTTTGAACCATAAGATCCGTTTAGGAACAAAGTAAAATCAAAAGCTTTATAACTAAAAGTATTGGTAATACCATACGTGAATTTAGGATTTGGATTTCCGATCGCTGTACGGTCTTTCTCATTGATTACGCCATCGCCATTTACATCTTCATATTGCACATCGCCCAGCCAGGTGCTGCTGCTGTTATTGGCAATAGTACGCCCGAATTGTACCGGAGCAGATTGAAGTTGCGATTGTGTTTTAAATATTCCCTTTACTTTATAACCATAAAATTCACCTACAGATCCGCCTACTACTGTACGCGTAACCGGGGATTGCAGATAAGCATTGGTTACTGTTCCGAAGAGTTCGGTAAGGCCATTACCAAGCTCTTTAACCTCATTATTATAATGCGAAAGTACCACACTTGTATTCCACTTAAAATCTGTCTTATCAATATTGTGCGAGTTAATGTTCAAATCAAAGCCTA
Source organism: Pedobacter sp. MR2016-19 (assembly GCF_014947265.1). Classification (NCBI taxonomy): domain Bacteria; kingdom Pseudomonadati; phylum Bacteroidota; class Sphingobacteriia; order Sphingobacteriales; family Sphingobacteriaceae; genus Pedobacter; species Pedobacter sp. MR2016-19. The sequence goes on along the minus strand of NZ_JADCNK010000004.1, from coordinate 320,347 downwards.
CGTTATCAATCTTTCCAAGATTTACATATGGAGGGTTAATACCTCCTAAATAATCAGGACCACCTACCAAATAGGCAGGAAGGGTAAGCTGAAATAAGAAGTCTTTTGACGTTTTCTTATAAACATCGATACTCGTACTGATCTTACCGTTTAAAAAGTTCATATCAACTCCAGCATTGTATTGGATAGAGGTTTGCCATTTCAATAATTTGTTATCAATCCGTCCGGCAAGAAAACCTGTACCTAAACCTGTTTGTGAAGATCTTAACAAAGAACTGTATAAATAATTGGGAACATCCTGGTTGCCCACCTGGCCGTAACCCAAACGGATTTTAAGCCCGCTTACGACTTTCTTAATCCCCTGCATAAATGGTTCTTCAGACAATTTCCATGAAGCAGCAAATGATGGAAAATAACCTGATTGGGCCCCTTCGGCAAACTTGGAAGTCTTGTCTCTCCTGATTGTAGAAGTAAGGTTATATCTGGAGTTATAGGTATAAATGGCACGCGCATAGATTGATTCCTGGCGTTGTGTACCAATATATTCATCATTGGTAGCCGTTATGGCCTGGCCTAAATTCAACGACTGCACGTCGTTACTATAAAACCCCTGGCGTGTTCCCTCAATCCCTCTCCAGTTTGACTGTTGAACTTCATAACCCAGAATTGCATTAAGGTTATGCTTTTGACCAAAAGTGTGGTTATAATTAAAATATTCTTTCCAGATCAAAAATGTACTTTGCTGATACCTTTCCTTCAAAGATGCAGTAGGATTGGTAAAACGGCCCCATGAATAGCTGGGCGTAAAAACATTATTATCTGAGAAATTAAAATCACCTCCAAGTTCTGATCTCAGCGACAATGATTTGATAAACTTAATTTCATTATAAATATTAGTATTAATGTTACTCCTGTTCAATACATTCTTGATTTGCTGGGCCTGTGCCACCGGATTTAATGCTGCTGCAGCAGCCAGTGGATCAAACACAGAAGGACCAGTATATGAACCATCAAGATTGGTTACAGCTAAATCAGGAGCCTGTAGTAAAGCATTGTAAATGATCCCGTTATTATCACTGGTCACTACATTTTCTGCAGATCGGCTTCCGGTTAAAGTAATTCCGAGTTTAAACCATTCCTTCACCTGGGCATCAGCATTTACCCGAAGACTATAGCGGCGAAAATCCGAACCGATAACGGTGCCGTCCTGTCCAAGATATCCACCAGAAATGTAGTAGTTTAATCCTTCTTTACCCCCTGAAACAGCTACCTGATGACTCTGCTGTGGTGCTGTTTTAAATATTTCCTTTTGCCAGTTGGTGCCCTCGCCCAGTACTGAAGGATCTGCAAATTCAACCCTTCTTCCGGTACCGTAAATATCACCCAGTGAGTTTTGAAGTGCTGCATACTGGCGAAGATTCATCACATCCATATACCTTGCCACACGCTGGAAACCATAATAACCATCATAATTTATCGAAGAATTACCGTTCCTCCCCCTTTTGGTAGTAATGATAATTACCCCGTTTGAAGCCCGGTTTCCGTATATTGCTGTTGCAGATGCATCTTTTAGTACATCAATCGACTCAATGTCATTTGGATTGATCAATGACAACGGACTTACGGTAGTCTGCGAATTGGCATTAGAAGATGAAGCCTGTAGAGGGGATCTTCCGCTGGTACTCTGATTACCCGCATCGCCTGAAATTGGCACACCATCTATCACATATAAAGGTTCATTACTACCGCTTAAAGAGGTTACTCCACGTACACGTACAGATGTATTGCTACCTGGTGCGCCAGAGTTTTGTGTAATCGTAAGTCCTGAAGCCCTGCCTTGCAGCATCTGGTCGATACTGGTTTGCGGCACATTAGCAATATCAGCAGCTTTTACAGACGAAATAGATCCATTAAGATCTGTACGTTTTAGATCTCCGTAACCAATTACCACCACATCAGAAAGTGATGTAGTCTGTGCCTTAAGTACCACATTTAGTACGCGATTATTGCCAGGACTAATCTCCCGTGACTCCATCCCAACAAAAGAAAATACGAGGGTAGTTGATCCGGCAGGCAGCGAAATCTTGTATTTACCATTGATATCTGTCATGGTAGATTGTTTGGTACCCTTTACATTAACGACTACCCCGGGCAGCGTTACTCCTTTTTCATCACTCACCGTACCAGAAATCTCTATATCGCGAACGGAGATGGTGGTAAATGGCGAATAGCCATTCTTTTTAAGAATAATTGTTTTTTTGATGATTTTGAAATCAAGGTTGGTATTTTTCAAAACTACGCCCATTACCTGCTCAATAGGCATGTCGGTTACGTTAAGGTTTATTTTATATTTATCGTCAATATCAGCACGCCTGAAAAGCAAGTGGTAACCACTCTGTTTTTCGATTTGCTTTAAGATGGAAATGATGTCAGAATTATTCTGTTTAAGCGTTAGATTCTGACTGAAGCTGCTAGCGCTAACCTGCATAAGGGTAAGCGTAAAAAAAAGCACTACGAGTCTCATTGTTAACAGGATTTGGTAAGAATCACGGCGCAATACCTGCCTGATCCTAAAAAATAAATTCATATCTTTATGGAGTTTTGGTTAAATTATAATGTTGTCTAAATCGGATTGTAAGTAACCTTTACAATAACCGGATGTGGTGCAAACACTATCCGGTTTTTTCTTAAAAAGCATAGTTACGCCTTTACATTATACAGTGTTGTAGTAGTTTCTCATGTTTGAATATTTATTTGGTTAAAATTTATTTTTTACCGATTACGTCTCTTTAATCGATTATAGTTAGCACACGTCCGCTCAATTCATATTTTAATCCTGTGAATTGAAGCATATTTAACAACTCTGGAAGTTCTACATCTTTAGATATTGTTCCTGTATAAGATACTTTGGAAGGCGTTCCTTTAAATACAACCTGAATATCATACCATCGAACCAACTGCCTGGCAATTTCTTTGATCTCCATATCCTTAAAAATGAAAAGATCGTTTCTCCAGGCCATTACAGCTTCCAGATCGCAATTGTTATTCACGTTTATGCCAAACGGATCTACCAGGGCTTGTTGTCCGGGCTTCAATAGCTGTGAAAATTTACCAGATGATAAATGGATACTGCCTTCAATTAACGTTGTTTTCTGTTCGGCCTCATCGCCATAAGCCATTACATTAAAATGCGTACCCAGTACCCTAATTTCTGTTCCACCAGATTGTACCTTAAAGGGTTGTTTAGGATTCTTGGCCACTTCGAAATACACTTCGCCCGTCATCTGAACCACTCTTTCAGCACCCTTAAAAGCAGTTGGGAACCGTAAGCTTGATTTCGCATTTAACCAGGCTTTACTTCCATCAGGCAAAACCACGCTGTATTTCCCACCAAGAGGCGTGGTAATCTTATTAAAGCTGATCTTTGAAGATGCAGATCCGGTATGCATTTTATAGCTGAGTTCACCTTCAGCTGTTTTTACAACACTAACATTTTGCTGGTCGGCCAATGCACCTATTTTGGCTTCGGTTAATACCACTGAAGATCCATCACCTAACGTGAGAACCGCCCTATTGCCACCTGGTTTTATATGAATGGATTGATGTAATTTCGCAGTTTGATTTTGCAGGTGCAGCTGCGAACTATATCTCCAGGTGAGCACCGCACCCAGAACCACAACTAGTGATGCTGCCGCCCAAAATATTGTACTTATACGTATTGATTTTTTAGGAACTGATATGATCTTTTGCTGACTTTTAGTTTCGATATTGAGCAGAATGCGTTCAAAAATTTTATCTTCCACGAACTTACGCTGGTCATCAGAAAGGCCTGCAAGATCTTCAGGTACCTCATCCATACTATCAAACCATTGATCTACTTCTTTTATCTCACTAACAGTACAATCACCAGAAAGATATTTTTTAAGTAGGGAAACGGCTATTGATCTGCCCATGTTGATACGTAGTTATATTTGGTTCGTTAATAGTATAGTCGGATAGCCTGCCCCTAGCCCCCAAAAAAAAATAAAAAAAAATTAAAATGTATCCCGGATGTGCGGGCGACTGTATTTAACGGAGTAACCAGGCAAAACCAGAAGCAATCAAAATCACCTTATAATGCACCCTAAAATGCTTTAAGGCATTGGTAATATGGTTTTCAACAGTCTTTTCAGACAGCCCCAGTAATTCGGCAATCTCTTTATTAGATTTATGCTCTTTCCTGCTGAGTTCAAATACCTTTCTGCATTTTGCAGGTAACTTCGAAATCACGCCGTTGATTCCGTTTTCCAACTCTTTTATAAATATGGTTTCTTCAGTAGTATTCGTAGCCTCCTGATAACTAAATGAAAGCAGTTCGAGGTAATTGTTCCGGGTAGCCTCCTTAGCCAGATAATCAATAATTGAATAGCGGATAGCGGAATGGAGATAAGCCTTTAAAGACCCCGTGATATTTATTTTTTCCCGATTGATCCAGAATGTTGTGAAGAAATTCTGGATAATCTCTTCTGCCGCTTCTTTAGACCTTAATCTTTTATTGGTAATTAAATATAACTCATACCAATACTTAGTATAAATTTTCTTGAAAGCAACCACTTCGTTCTCCCTCAACATTACGATCAGTTCTTCATCAGTATGATTGTGTTGGTTGCTCATAGCCAGTAAAATTATAAAAAAAATTGAATCCAAAACTACGAACATAAAGCCAAAGCTGGCGATATATTAAAATGCTGATATTTATGGCATTTTGCTTTGATGATTCTAAAAATCTAATCTATAATTCTGATTCAAAAAAAATGGAGGCTGTGTTATAAATATAGAATTTTAATCCTGAGAACCACGATTGTCTCAGCATAGCTAAATCTGTCCGGATAGACCTCTGCATTTCGCTGCGCTACATCCGATAGCTATCGGATCGAGACGATCATTTTATTGAAAATCTAAGGAGTTGGGATGACAGATTGAGATAAATCGTAATTTCGACCGAAGTGGAGAAATCTTTAACATAGTTCAAAGATCTCTCCATTTCGCTGCGGCTATAGTCGAGATGACGACCATTCTATTAGACTGGATGGAACTCCAGACTCTGTCAATTATTTGTGGTGTCAGATGTTTCCATCTGACACTGGCGCTAATTAAAATTTAGGATCAAAATTAAAGTAAATCGGATTGGATAGCGCCACCATTTTTTCGCTTAGCCCCGCAGACTTTGGCACCTGAGGGTAATCAGTATTTTTACCTTCTACTGTAACACGGTAATAGGTTCGGCCCTTTAAATCTGGTGTATCGGTAAACTGAAAAGCAGGAACTTCACCGCTAACCTGAAAGCTGTTCAGCTTTGCTCCATTCTTGATTACAGTAACAGTATATTGCTCTTTGGGTAATTTATTGCCAATCAATTGCACCTGAAACTTTATTGGTTTACCATTTGAAACCGCATTATCACCCATCATCATTTCAAACTTACCATTGCCTTTATAATCAGCATAAAACTCAACTCTTGGCGCGAAAGGATTGGAACTTACAGCAGCTTTTCCATGATCTAAAGCATCTATAATTGCGGTAAGGCTACGTTGTTTTGCAAAAACCCAGGTTGTTGGTGTACCTACATAATTAAATTCCGCCTGATATGTATTTGCACTAGGTTTTTCAGCTGCAGTAGGTACCCCATGATGGGTATCGCTTCCACCTCTGCCTGTCATCATCCTGCCCGAAGAAAGCATGTCATCCCAAATCATTATTGCGTTGGCATTCTTCGGCCAAACAGCCGAATTCCAAACCTCGATAGATTTAACCAAATCGTAAGAAAAGCCAAAATTATCTTTTCCACTAGGATGATTTGCCGACAAATGGATCCCTAATGATTTCTTAACTTTCCCGATGTTGACGTCACGGGCATCTCTGATATCATAAAGACGTTGATGGTCATAAGGCTTATCAGAAAATACATTTCCATGGCCCCTGGTTGTTGTCCATTCGGCACCATAAAGCAAAAGCAGCGAATCTGATTTAAATTCCGGATCGGCCCAGGTATGGTGCGCAACATCTCCATTAACATGATTATCATGGTCTGTTATGGCCAAATAATCCATACCAACTGACTTTGAAAAATTAATAATTTTCGAAATCGAATTGTTTGATGATTCAGTACTGTGCCTCGAATGCACATGTAAATCGCCCTTTAACCAAACTCCGGATGTGTTTATTATTGCCGGAGGATTAGTAGTTTCCTGTGCCTGGAGATAGCCAGCATTGAGCATTAAAATAAGGCAAATTAAAAAACGAAAATATTTTGATTGAATAGTCATAATCTGGTTTAAAGATAGAATTAAAAAAGAGGCTGTATCAAAAGATTTACGCTGGCTCACTAAGCAAATTATATTTTGATACGTCGTCGTTCCCAATTTAATTGGGAATCCTAATGCTATTGCATCGCGCTTTAAGATTCCCGCCTGCGCGAGAATGACGTAAAAAAAATAAAATTCTGACCTTAACTGCTAGATTTTACTTTTGATACAGCCTCCTGATTATTTGTTTGCTGTGTAATTAAGATTAAGCTTTTACTAAAAATGCTTCAGGCATTTCTGCAGCTTTAAGCATAAAATTATGCAGCTCGTAATTTTTAACAAAAGGTTTTAAATTTTCAGATCCCGGACCAAACATTGTCAACTCCACATAATCACCGGTATGGTTCATACCCGCCCATTGTACATCAGTATATTTACCCAAAATTTTGCCGTATTCATAAAATGGCAGGTTTGATTCGTTGTAAAGCTGCCCCGGAACAATATCCTTAAAGTGAACCAATAAAGATTTTACATCTTCTGATTTCATTTCAAAACCTTGATTTTCTTTGATCAAATCAATTATTTTCTGTTCGCTAAATGATTGATTAAGCTGAGCCAAAAGCCAGGTATTACTGTGTTTGAAGTTTTGCAGGCTATCGAACTTTTTGTTGGCCTCATCAGCATAAAATAAACCAGGGTTCGAATTACCATGATCTGTAGTGATGATCACTAAGGTTTCACCATCTTTTTCAGCAAATTCTATTACTTTTCCAACAGCTTCATCAAAAGCAAGCTGATCGAAAATTAAACCGCTCAAATCATTAGAATGTGCAGCCCAATCCACTTTACCACCTTCAACCTGCAATGCAAAACCATCTTTATGGTCTTTCATTAGTTCGATTGCTTTCATGGTCATCTCTGCCAGTGTTGGTGTCGATTTTATGAGTTCCTGGTCGTGCAGACGGTCGACCTCGTAAGGCATGCCATCTTCTGCAAATAAACCTAAAACAGGCTTTGATTGATCTAAGGCTAACATTTCGGCCCTGTTTTCTGCAACTTTATAACCCTGAGTTAAATATTTTGGAATCAGATTCCCACCTACTCTTTTTTCCCCAAAGTATTTATGCCCTCCACCCATCATCACATCGAATTTCAGACCCAGATACATTTCTGCAATAATATCCTGACCGCCGCGGTTATCAATATTTATACAAAAACCTGCAGGAGTTGCATGCGTAATCGGTACAGTGGTTACACAACCTACCTTTTTACCTTTTTCTTTAAACTTTTGAAGAATCGGCTGAGGCTTTTCTCCTTTCATGCCAACGTTTAGTGATCCGTTTCTAACACGCATGCCTCCACCCCAGGATGAACTTGCCGCAGCAGAATCGGTCACCAAAGAACTCGCGGAAGCGGTATCCATCAGCGCTCTTACGGCCTTATTATCTCTATACAGCCCCAACCACTTACTGCTTTTGCCAAATATGCGATTGGAATAGATATCTGCCATATTCAACGTTCCGATACTCATCCCATCACTCACCATCATAATGATGTTTTTCGCCTTTTTACGCCCAACTACCGGCGAAGCTATTACATCTTTAATACCCAAAAAAGGCAAACCTAAACCGGTTAATAAGCCTCCTTTTAATAACGATCTTCTGTTCATATCTAACTTACTTTTTAAATAAAGGGTTCGCTCTAAAGTATTTTCCATCAGCAAAACTGATGGCATAATCTGATTTAAAATGCGTACTCTTTTTGTAATAATCTGTTGTAATGATTTGGGCGCCAGATTTACAGGCAGCTTCGAAATCGCTCCAATCATTATTTCTGGCTTGCCTGGTATCCGAATCTGCCCTTGTTCTGATGAGGTAACCTTTCTTAACCAATTCAGGGATTTGTTCATCTTTTGGGTTATTTCGAATCATAAAGCCCGCCTCAGGCGTTCCCGGTTCTGCATTTGCAAATAATACACGGCCTTTAAGTGAAGGATGACCTTGAATGTAGGTGGAGCGTTTTCTGTCTTTGGCATCCAGCACGAAAAGGAATTTACCTTTAGCCTGACTAAGCTTCGGCCAGTTCTTGGCCAGTACAGCCTCTTCCAAAGTTTTGTATTTGCCTCTTACATCATCCGGACTTAAAATATGCTCTTTCCCTAAATTTTGAATAATCACAGCATCCAGTTCATCAAAAGTTTTACTTGTAAAAGCCTCAGGCTGCGTAAATCCTTTACGCTTTATCGAGTCATCTTTAGCTTCTAAAGTAATAAAAACTGGTGTGTGGTTTGGATTAGCATCCGACCATTTCTTTAATTGCTGTAATGCAATCACAAAAGTTAGTGCCGACGACCTGAAATCTAAATCCGTAACATGAAATACCTTGAATCCAGGTTTATTCATTTCACCGTCTTTATCGAATGCAGGTTGCCCCTTTACCTGTTCAAAACCTCTGGGATGGGCGTATTTACCACCTTTCTCATCAGCATAAACATCAATTTCGAGATTTCTTAAACCCATATCCAATTGCCCGGGCATAGGGATATGTTCATAATCCAGACTGTTGGCAGCTGCAGAATCCTGTGATTTAATTACATTGAACAGCGCAGGATTAATGGCTTGCTTATAACTATTATGCGAGCCGATAACCTGTATTTGATTGATTGGCAAATCGTCCTTTTTAGTGATTAAGGCAATTGCGGGTAGCACCAGCAATAAACCAAAACAGGTAATCAGTCTCATATTTTTAATTTTAGTATCCAGGGTTCTGTTTTAAATTTGCATTCAGCTTCAGCTCATTTGCCGGGATCGGATAAATTCTTCTGGTAAGATCTTTATTCATTTTTAAAACATCATTTGGTAAAGGATATTCTGTTTCAAATTGTCCGAAACGGATCAGATCGTTTCTTCTCCAGGCCTCCCAGCTAAATTCACGTGCGCGTTCATCAAGTAAAGTATTCAAAGTAACCGTTGTTGCGGCTTCAGCACCAGCACGGCTTCTTATTTTATTAACTAAAACTAAAGGCGTTTGTAACTCACTATTAACGGTAGTTGCTGTTGCGCCTCTTAATATGGCTTCGGCTTTCATTAACATTACATCGGCAAGACGTAAAACCGGCATATCGTTTCCGTTTAACCTGGTGGCCTGAATGGCATTTGGATCTGGCCAGTATTTTACTGAGCGGACACCTTTTGCCTGATCAGCAACCGTATTACCTAAATCCATTGGTTTACCTGGTTTTAGAATAAGGTCAGGGGTAATCTCAATTTGCGTTGTTGTTCCTGCAACATAAACAGGTTTGGTTAAATCAGGTTTACGGTTTGCATCAGGTGCATATTGCTTACCAATTAACCAGAAGCTGTTGCGAATATCGTTTGTCAAATTGAAGCGGTTATAATATTCAGGCGTAGTACTCATCGAAATACTAAAACCTACGTTTATTCCGTAAGCTGCTGCTAAAGCAGGGTAAAAACCAAACCTTGTAATCTGATTACCAGGAATCTGCTGATCATAAGGAATTGCAAAAATGGTTTCATTAATCTGCGGACCGTTATTTACATCGAAAATATCGCTATATTTTGCATCCAAACTATAATTGCTGTTTTTCAAAATGTTATCGGCCATGGTAACCGCATCAGTATATCTCGCTTTTCCAGTGTATACTTCAGCATTTAAATACATTTTTTCCAATAAGGCATAAACCATCGCCTGTGTGGGTCTGCCGTAAACCAAAATCCGGTTAGTGTTATCTTTTACCGGTAATTGAGCAACTACAGCTAAAAGCTCCTTTTCTATAAATTCAAATACTTTTTCGCGGGTTTGATTTCCAGGAGGCGTACTCACTGGAAAGGTATCTATAATGGGTACGTTTCCATACAAATCCATCATAAAGTAATAATACAAGGCCCTCATTGCTTTTATTTCAGCTATACTTTTAGCTTTTGAAGCATCAGATGCAACTGATTCGGTAGTAAGATTAATTAAGCGGTTGCAATTGTTAATACCGCCAAAGCCCCACTGCCAGATATCCCTAACATTTGGATGATCAATGGTCCAGGTATGGTAATGCAACTGGCGGTACTGGCCGCCATCATCAAAATTCCCATCACGTGCAGGCAGGATAGCCGCATCGGTAGAAAGTTCCTGCATTCTCCAATAAGGCACGCCGTACTGTGATGATAAGTTAGAATACATGGTGCCAAAAAGTGCCGTATAATCTGCAGTGGTATAGGGAAAATTTTCCTTAACGTATTGCGATTCTACATCGACATCTAGCTTGCTGCATGATTCGAAAACCATTAAACAGGCAAGAATATTAAACAGGATGATAAACTTTTTCATTTTCTTATTTTTTAGAATGATGCACTTACACCAAAACTATAGGTTCTTGTTTTTGGATAATAATTGTTATTGTCTATACCTGGTGTTACACCGCCCATATTAATCTCAGGATCAATACCGCTATAGTTTGTAATCACGAAAAGATTATTCGCAGTAGCATAAAGTCTGATGGCTTTAATTGATTGTGTTTTTGGTTTGATGGTATAACCGATTGTAGCATTGTCTAAGCGCAGGTATGAACCACTTTCCACAAAACGATCAGAGATCAGGTATGCATTTGTATCGTTGAAAGATTCGCCTAAAGTAAATCTTGGAATATTTTGCAGCTTGGCATCAGCCGGATTGTTTAATGATGCCATTGTTGCATTTAAGATTTTATTCCCCAATACCCCACGAACAAGGAAATTTAAATCCCAGTTTTTATAGTTGAACGTATTTGCCCAGCCGTAAATTAATTTTGGTTGTGCATCGCCAGCAATTTTAGCATCAGTGGTTAAGGGTTGTGTAGCGATGGTTTGTCCGGCGGCATTAACATAGGTACTTACACCTGCTGCATTTTTACCCGCATAGTTCCATAAATTGAAGGTACCCAGGGCATAACCTGGCTGAATCAGCTGGCTGTAATTTCCTGACTGGCCTTTACCACCCAACTGAGCCGTTTGAATGGCTGCAATTTTATAGAAATCATCAGATAAGGTTTCTACAACGTTTTTATTGTGGGCGATATTTGGAGAGGTTGTCCATTTGAAGTTATCTGTTTTAACCGCAATTGCATTTAAAGAGAACTCTACACCTGTATTTTTGATTTTACCAACGTTGGCAGGAATGGTTGGCAGGAAAAACTGCGTGGTTGAAACCTGGTAATTTTCATAAATTAAATCAGAAGTTTTCTTCACATAAAAATCAACTGAACCTGTAATTCTATCTTTAAATAAACCAAAATCTAAACCAATGTTGGTGGTTGCTGTACTTTCCCATTTCAAATCTGGATTTGGATTTCTTACCGGCCCAATTGCATTGCTGATATTGCCATTATTTAAGAACTTACTATTTCCGGTAGGCGTACCGTAAATCAGTAGTGCAGAAAAGGCATTAAACCCTAAACTGTTACCCGAAACACCATAACCTGCACGTAGTTTTAAATCACTCACTACCGGAACAGCTTTCATAAAATCCTCGCCAATGATTCTCCATCCGGCAGAAACCGCAGGAAATAAGCCCCAGCGATTATTTATTCCAATAGCAGAAGAACCATCATTTCTTAAAGATGCCTGTAATAAATATTTTTCATTGTAGTTGTATTGTGCCCTTCCATAATAGGAGATAAATCTTATGGTAGAAATAGGAGCATCATTGAAAAGTATCTGAGAAAGTGCAGTTGGATTTGAAAGAAATAGATTATTGTAACTTAAATTATCATTTGAGAAATTCTGTGTGGTTACGCCAAATCCATCATTGGTTCTATCCTCCTGCCATGAATAACCTGCAAGCAATTTTAAACTGTGTTTGCCAAAGGTTTTATCATAGTTAAAATAACCTTCCAATACTTCACTTTTATTTAAAATATCAATCTTCTGCGCTTGTCCGTTAGCGCCTCTGGCTAATCCCGATTGACTGTTCAGGTAAGTGCTGTAATTATTCTGATCCCTTTGCGAAGAAGCACTGGCTGTGAACTTCAGGCCATCAAGAATATTCACCTGCGCCATTCCATTAATCAGTGTTTTATTGTTCAGGTTGTTGATAACATTATTATCTACAATGGATAAAGGATTACGGGTACCACTTCCGGTACGATTATAATTTTCCTTATAAGATCCATCGGTATTAAAAGGACTTACCGTTGGCAAATAAAACAACATGTTGGGTAAAGCCTGCGATTGATAAATATCTGAGCTTTTTGAATTGCTATTGGTAACCGTTAAACCCAGTTTTAACCTATCGTTAAAGAATTTCTGGTTTATGTATGCTCTTACAATAGTCCGCTTTAAAGAACTGTTTTTTAATATTCCTTTGTTATCCAGGTAATTTACACTGGCGCCATAATCTGATGCCTGACCAGAACCACCGAAAGAAACATTATGATTTTGTGAAAAGCCTGTTCTCTCCAATAACGATTGCCAGTTGGTATCAGAACCATCATCATCAATCGGGTTTAAAGTCTGTTTATTATCTGCAAGGTACTGCCTTAGCTCTGGTGCAGATAGCATATCATATTTCTTGGAAACCTTTTCTACCGCAGCATAACCATTGTATGAAAGGCGTGCCTGTCCATTTTTAGATCTTTTTGTGGTTACCATAATTACACCATTTGATGCCCGCGAACCATAAATTGCCGTTGAAGATGCATCCTTTAAGATATCTATACTTTCAATATCGGCAGGGGCCAATAAATCAATTGATGCTCCCGGAACACCATCGATAACATAAAAAGGCTCCTGTGCTGCTCCTTCTCTAAATGACGAAGGCCCACGAAGTGTAATTGATGGCTTAGCATTTGGATCACCACTTTTGGTTACATTTAAACCGGCAACCTTTCCTTGAAGTAATTGGGCGGGATTTACCATTACACCCTGATTAAACTCTTCAGACTTAATGGAGGTTACTGAACCGGTTACATCTTTTTTATTCGCTGTGCCATAACCGATTACCACAACATCTTTCAAAGTTTGATTGTCTGGCATAAGCGTTACGTTAATCCGTGTTTGATTGCCAACAGGCACTTCCTTTGAGATGCTACCCAACATGGAAAAAACTAAAACGTTTGATGATTTTACTGATAGGGTATAGTTTCCATCAGGATCTGTAGAAGTTCCGCCTGTTGAACCTTTTATTCTTATCGTTACACCAGGAATCGGCTGGTTGGTTTCATCAACAACCCTACCGCTGATGTTCCGGGTATTTTGCGCCATTACATTTATGGAGAAAAGCATTAGCATAATCAATACACCCTGCAGCCTGCGTACCTCAGTAAAGTAAATCAGTTTGTAAATTTTTTTCATGAATGAATAATTTATAGTTTGTTTGCATTAGCCAGAACGGCACCTCATTTGGTCAAAACCCAATGACTAATTTGCTACAAAGATGAGCTTGGTTGGTTAGGAATTTATGATGTAAAAAATACTGAATTGTTAAATTCGGGAAGGAAAAGCATTGGAATGTTAAGAAAACAGTCATTAAACTTCATGTTAGATTTTTTAATTTAACATGAAGCTTAACAATCATTTGCAAATCAAAATATTGAGGTCATCTTGATTAAGATTATTCGTGTTGTCAGATGTTTCCATCTGACACTAATATCGTTCTTCCTAAGTTTGTACTCCTTAAGAACTTAACGTTTTGGATCTACTATTCCTTCGGTGAGCTCGCTTAAGGCTCGGTTTACTCAATAGTTTTCCGCTTCGCTACAGCTACAATTGACGTTATTTAACAAATCGTTATTAATCAGAATTTTAATTGCTTTCACATTTCCACCCAGCTAGGCCATAGCACGGTATCCCCGTTCTACTTAAATCCGGCCTAACAAATTTTTCGGGCTGCACTGTTCTGGCCGTACAACTGGCTTCAAAAGAAAACGGCGTAGCCCTCATGAATGCAGTTGAAAGTTATAAACAATAAATGAATAAATTTTCAGCCGGCATTTTTTGTTACTTTTTGATGCCAAAAAGAAAGAGCCCTTCGGCGGCGGCGAGCCGAGGCAAGACCGCGCCTTAGGGCAAAAGAAATCAATTAAACGTCACTCATGTTGATTTTTATAAAATAAGTTACCCCTCAGGGCAACGATCGCATTTTAAACCGGTGAGGATAATCAAATGAATTAAATTTAATTCGCTTTTCATACCCTCTTCAGATCGCAAGCGTAGTTTTGAATCATAAAATTATTGAAAATCAAAAAAAGAGAGCATATGAAAAGTCAAATCAAAAAAACAGCAATAACTGCTTGTTTCGCGCTGATGAGTATAGTAACACTAGCGCAGGTACGCCCAAATGATAACCCTCCGACACCACCGGCAGGAGGGCCTGGAGAAATGCTTCCTCTTCCTGGACGAAACAGAGGCGGTTTGGAAGGCGGTGCTTTAAAAGTTTTAACTTCGCTGAACGGAAAGGTTATTGCCTACCAAACGAATGACAGGTATATCTATAATAGTTTCACCTTGCAAAATGGCAGTCAGGTAATCACAGTCAGATTTCCTGAACAACTAGGTAAACAATTGATGAGTGCAGCAGCTAAAGGTAAATCGGTAACTGTAAAAGGCTTTACAGATAATGGACCAGATGGTGTAAATGTATTCCAAATGGCGAGTTTGCTGGTTGATGGAACGCAAATAGTAGATACCCCGCCAACTGTACCTATTGTACCGGTTAATGCACAGCCTGGAACCTTTACAGGAAAAATCAGTGATTTTAAGCGTGACCAGGGAGGCGCAATCCGCGGGCTTAATCTCGATAATAAGATCCAGATAGATTTGCCTCCACCTGCAATTGAACAGTTACAATCTCTACTAAAAGCTGGAGATAAAGTAAAGGTAACCGGCATTAAAGACACGCCACCATCAGGTGTGGCCTTAGAAACCGGTGCCCCAACGATCATTCATCCGGAAACCATAGAGATTAATGGACAGACTTATCTGTTAAGATAATCTGGTTAGATTGGGAGAGCTATTTCGCTCTCCCAATCTAAAATTAATTGTTGACGCGTATGAACTAATTGGCTGCTTCGCTGTTAACTGATAAAATATAATGGTATTTTGCAGATTGTATGAAAATGGAGCAAGATAATGACGTAGAGCCATTAACGATGAAAAATTACCGCCCCCTGTTGGTAGTAATCATTATTTTACTATTGGTTATTATCTGGTTATTAATAAAACCTCCTGTGCCTTTATTACCGAAAGCTCCAATACAACTTGACAGGCCACCGATGGAACGCCTGCAAAAACAACGGATAATTACCGGAATCGTTACCAGGTATAAAAACAATCCTCATTTAGATATCAATTCACTGGAACTAAAAACCGAAAAGGCTGGTTCAATCACTATCGATTTTCGGCCACATACAGCAGCATGGGTAACCAGGATTGGTACCATAGGAGAATTGGTTACGGTAACTTATGGTTTAAATCCGAGCGATGAAGTAGTTGGTTACCAATTAATAGCCATTAAGAATAATAGAACGGGCATTAGTCAGACTCTCGAGGATTTACCCCCACCTCCGGATGTTCCAAATCAGCAAACAGAAAAATTTAAACTGGAGAAACCTGTTTTGATCACAGATCAATATGGTGGTATTGTGGCCCTGAGAAAGAATAACCTTTTATTTCACTTTAAGCCGGGGCTGGTAGATGATATCGCACACCTCATCAAAGAAAGCGACATATTTCATCTTGTAGCGGTGAGACGTCAGGATGACCAGGGCTTTATTAATATAAATCATGATAAAGTATACATTGTGCTTAGCATTACGATAGATAACAAAACATTCCTGGTAAGATGAAAATATTATTAATAGAAGATGAGTTAAAGTTAGCAGGATTTATTGCTGACGCCCTTACGCAGGCCGGTCACATCTGTGATCAGGTTGCCGATGGTAATAAAGGCTTGGAAACGGCTATGGTTGGCAATTATGATCTTATCTTATTGGATATGATGTTACCCACACTTAATGGGTTGGAAGTTTTAAAAAACCTGCGCAGTTTTAATAATCAAACGCAGGTGATTATAATAAGTGCATTAAACGATACAGAGCACGTGATAAACGGGCTTGACCATGGCGCTATTGATTACCTTAAAAAGCCATTTGAGCTTGATGAACTGTTAGCCAGGGTACGCTCTGTACAACGCCGGTCTTTAGCACAGGGTTCACTCAAATTACAGGTTTCTGATCTAAAGGTAGACCTGCTGACAAGAGAAGTAAGCCGGGCCGGTAAACCATTGATATTGAGTAATCGTGAATTTGCCTTGCTGGAGTTCCTGCTTGCTAATCAGAACAACGTAGTAACAAAATCACAGATTCTCGAAAAAGTATGGGACATAAACTTCGATCCCGGTAGCAATGTAATAGAAGTACACCTTTACCAGCTTCGGAAAAAAATGGATAGAGGTTATGATGAAGAATTGATCCACACGGTTGTTGGGCGGGGTTATGTACTGAAAGGCGATGTAAAACAAGATTAAATGATGACAGGAAAGCGTCAGTTCGGCATCAAATTAAAAATAACGGCAGCATTCAGCCTGATCTTTATTTTGTTGAGTTTCTCCTTCAACCTTTACTGTTACCGGAAGATCAGGATGCTGATGATATCCGATAATGATGCTTATTTAATCGCCAGGGCCCAAACACTTTTGGATAAAACCGAAGTATTACCGGCAATTATTCCTCTGCCTGATAACAACACCTCAATTAGGGTATTATACCATTCAGCAGGAAAGCCCATAACAGTTTTTCAGTCGCCGGGGATTATTAAAAATATCCGTACACCTACAAAGACAGGCGTAACCGATACCTTGGGAATGAGGGTTGCCTACGTAATCAGCAGTAATGAAGATAACCCCGCCGAATTGATCCTAGTACGCAGTGCAGAGCAATTAAATAATAATTTACAATACCTGCTCTTACTGCTATTTGCCTGTAGCCTGTTGAGTGTTTTGCTTGCAGGTTTAATTGCCTATATTTTATCGTTCTATTTATTACAGCCCGTGCAGCGTATCATTAAAGCTGCCAAGCTCATCAATGCGCATCAACTCAGGGATGTAATTCCTGTTAAGAAAACGAATGATGAATTGCAGGAATTAACGGAAACCATAAATATGATGTTAGTCAGGATCGATGAATCGTTACAGCAGCAGCAAAACTTTTTTGCCTCGGCCTCACATGAATTAAAGACACCGCTTGCCATTATGCGTGCCGAAATAGAAGTCCACCTATCTAAACCGGTATTGGCGCCCGAGTTATCAAACCTGATGAAAAGTCAGCTCGCTGAAATTAACAGGCTGCAACAAGTGGTACAGGAATTTTTATTGGTGAGCCAGTTAAAAAGTAGTGGTATTACTTTGCACAAGCAACAAATAGATCTTTCATTGGTTATACTTCGGTTATTTCACAGGTTCCAACCATTTCTGCAACAAAAAGGATTAAACTCAACTATTGATTTTGATAAAGATGCAGAGACATTTTTGATAACTGCCGATGATGATAAATTGAATATCTTACTGATGAACCTCCTAGAAAATGCAGTTAAATATGCTACTCCAGATACCACCATCAGCTGCTCTGTTCAGCAATCTACATTGAAGGATCATATTGCCATAAGCTTTAAAAATACGATTAACGAAGAAAGTTTCCCGACTGAAAATCTCCAAAATGCCTTCCATAGAGAGGCTATAGACTCAAATGGTGCAGGCATTGGTCTTTGGCTGGTTAAAGAGATAACACACTTACATGATGGAAATTTCCGGATGGAAAGCAGCAACTTTTCATTTGAAGCAATAGTAGACTTGCCAATCAGCGCATAGCGGTCAGTATCGATCTAAAACGTGATCTCGCACCACTTTTTAATATGAAGAAAAATTAATCCCATCAAAAAAGAGCACAAAAAACTGATTTACAATTAATTAACATAAATTATTCCTATTAAGGGTTTAAACATAATAATGCTCAAGATGTTAAGGAAATTATATGAGCAAACAAGTAGCAACAGGTGTAACAGATAAGAGGGTAATCTGGCCATTACAATCTCTTAATTTTTTCATGGCTGATCTCCAGGCTGGAATCGGGCCATTTTTAGGAATATTCCTTTTAGCACATGGCTGGAAAAGCGGACTGATTGGTTCAGTCATGACCATAGGCGGAGTTGCCGGAATGATTATGACCATTCCGGCTGGTGCATTAATCGATGCCACCAAAAGGAAGCGGTTTTATGTGGTTATATCAGCGATCTTCACCATATTGGCATCGGCTATAATCTTATTTACCCAGGAGTTTTGGCTGGTTAGTATTTCGCAGGTGGCAACAGCTATTGCCGGATCGGCTATTGGTCCGGCTATAATCGGAATCACGCTGGGCATAGTGAAGCAAAAAGGGTTTAACAAACAAAACGGTTATAACCAGGCATTTAATCATGCAGGCAATGTGGTAGGTTCTGCGCTTTCTGGTTATCTGGGTTATAAATTCGGCATAACGGCAATATTTATTTTAGCTGCTTTTTTTGGCGTACTATCCATTATTTCAGTGTTATTGATTCCGGCTAAATCCATTGACGATCATGTGGCAAGAGGCATGAAAGAGGGGGATAAAAATGAGAAAGCAAGTGGATTTAAAGTATTATTTCAGTGTAAATCATTATTAGTACTTGCAGGTGCATTGGCATTTTTTCATTTGGGGAACGGCGCTATGCTACCACTTTATGGCCTTGCCGCTGCCGCTAATGGCCAGGGTAATGCTTCCATGTTTGTGGCTATGACTATTATTATCGCGCAACTGGTCATGATCGGCACCTCATTATTAGCCATGAAGATGGCAGATAAAAAAGGCTACTGGTTGGTATTATTCATCTCTTTCCTATCGTTACCTATCCGTGGTTTATTTGCCGCTTATATGCACAGTCACATAGGAATCTATCCCGTACAAATTTTAGACGGAATTGGAGCCGGCCTGCAAAGTGTTGCAGTTCCCGGATTGGTTGCTCATATATTGAATGGCACGGGACGCGTAAATATCGGACAGGGCGCAGTGATGACAGTACAGGGACTAGGTGCTTCATTTAGCCCGGCAATTGGAGGCTGGATAGCTCAGGGAATAGGTTATAGTACTACTTTTATGATCCTTGGTGCGTTCGCCATCGGTTCCATCCTGTTGTGGATCATATTTGCAAAAACAATCAAGGATGCTTGCTAATCTATATTAATTCTCATATGATAGCATAGTAATAAATGAACGCCATTATAGAAGGTTAAAAAAACACATCACATGATAACAAAAGAGAAACAAGATGCTACAGGATCTTTAAAAACACTTCGAGAATACAAAAAAATAAATTTATGCGTTCAGCCCCATTAATCTTCGCTCATTTAGGAGATCTGCACATTACTAAAGCCAAAGAACAGAATTACATAGATCTGCTGTCGATTATAGCTCAAATTGAAACAGAACTAAACGGTCAGCTTGATTTTGTCCTGTTACCCGGCGACAATGCCGATAACGGTTTGCCTGAACAATATAAATTAGTCGCTACTGCCCTTAAAATGTTAAGCATACCGGTCTATATACTGGCAGGTGACCATGATATGGAACAAGGCAGCCTCGATAATATGTATAAAATGCCTCAAACCCAAAAACTACCACTATCAGTTTTACATAAAGATAACAGATGCCTGTTTATAGATGTTTGCGGATTTGGAGCTGGCGGACCGGATTTTAGATTAGATATTAAACAATTAGAATGGTTGGAAAAAGAAATGGCTGCGGCTACAGATAGCGGGGAAAAGATTCTTCTGTTTATGCATGTTTTTCCTGCTGATTTGAAAGCACCGGATGAGCGGCAATCCATCAATAAGATGTTGGAAAAATATGATGTAGTGCTGGTGGATATGGGGCACACGCATTACAACGAGATCGCCAATAACGGTCAAACGATTTTCACCGCGACCAGATCGACCGGGCAGATTGAAGAGGGGCCGGTTGGTTATTCGATCATTACTGTTCATAAATCTGCTGTTAGCTGGCGTTTTAAACAACTGGCAGAACCTTTTCCATTTGTAATGGTTACCTGGCCGGCTGATTACCGTTTATTGAACAGAGACAACCAAACGGTTAAAGGAGAATATGAAGCTTCTGCTTTAGTATTGGGTTCACGGAAAATCTCGTCTGTAGTATGTAAATCTGGTTTATTGGATTGGCAAGATATGACCTTTGAAGAAAAAGATGGATTATGGAAAGCCAAAGTCGGCGTTTTAGAACAACCTTTGAATAATTTGATCATCAAAGCGACCGATGTTACAGGCCGTCCCGGTATCTGGACCATACAGCCTGCTACAGAAAAATACATTTCGCCCCAAAGTATTAAAGATGGCAGCGATGCAAATACTATTGGCACCTGGCCGGAAAACGGGATCATGGGTACACAACTAGGCCCTAACCGTAATGGAAAACCAATATCTTAGCGCTATAAAAAAATATGAATAACATTCTAATCTGGATCATTTCCTTCCTGGCAATAGCAGGTGTGATCATCAGGCCTTTTAAAGTTACAGAAGCAGTGTACGCCATAAGTGGGGCTGCCTTATTATTATTATTCCAGCTGATTAGCCCATCTGATGCCTTTTATGGGGTAGAAAAAGGTTTAGATGTTTATTTATTCCTGACGGGCATGATGTTGCTGGCCGAAACAGCCCGGGAGGAAAAACTGTTCGATTGGCTGGCTGCCCATGCCACTTTAAGGGCTAATGGATCTTCAGGAAAGTTATTTTTGCTGATCTATCTTGTTGGTGTTATTGTAACTACATTTCTTTCCAATGATGCCACAGCTGTGGTGCTAACGCCAGCCGTGGCCGCTGCAGTTAAAGCAGCTAAAGTAGAAAAACCACTGCCGTATTTATTGATCTGTGCTTTCATTGCTAATGCAGCTTCTTTTATGCTGCCCATTTCAAACCCTGCAAATCTGGTCATTTATGGCAAACACATGCCATCCTTAATGCATTGGCTAAGTTTGTTCCTTATCCCCTCTATATGCGCCATTACCGTTACTTATTTTATGCTCCGATTTTCTCAGCGCGAATGTTTTAAACAGAAAATCAGAACTGACATTAGTTTGCCTGAATTAAGCCCTGGCGGTAAAACAGCTTTAATTGGAATCTGTGGAACTGCTGCTGTTTTGCTGGCTGCTTCGGCATGGAATATTCAACTTGGATTGCCTACATTAATTACTGGTGTTACCACCAGCGCAATTGTATTGGCCAGAGCAAGAAAAAACCCGGTCAATGTTATTAAGGGGATATCCTGGGCAGTACTTCCGTTGGTAGCAGGTTTATTTGTAGTAGTAGAAGCTTTAAATAAAACCGGGATGACCCAACATTTAAGTGCAATGTTAAATGATGCGATAGCACGATCTGAGACGGCAGCTGTGTGGCTTAGTGGTACTGTGACCGCTGTAGCCTGCAATTTAATGAATAATTTGCCGGCCGGTTTAATAGCAGGAAATGTGCTGCAAAGCACACATACACCAGATATGGTTAAAAGCGCGGTGCTGATTGGCATAGACCTCGGCCCCAACCTCTCCATAACAGGTTCATTGGCTACTATACTATGGCTGGTGGCTTTAAGACGTGAGGGGCAAGCAGTAAATGCCTGGACATTTTTAAAATTGGGAAGTGTAATTATGACTGCAGCCTTGATAGTTGCCATACTATCCTTATGGATTTGATCTGTTAGGTATCCTGCCATTAAATAACTCTACCCTGTATTCAATTGATATGCCAGAAACAAATGATAAAAAAAATGCAGGCGACATCCATCAACCTGCATTAGTCATCATTAACTAAAAAAACTTGTACTACTTAGACTTATTTTCATAAATCTCTTTTATTTTCGCTTCCAGTACAGGGCCGCGAAGATCTTTGGCAATAATTTTTCCTTTTGGATCGATTAAAAAATTCATAGGGATAGCTTTAACATCATATTTAGCCGCCGCCTCGTTTTCCCAGCCTTTTAAATCTCCAACCTGTTTCCAGGTCAGTTTATCATCAGCGATGGCTTTAAGCCATTTTGCTTTATCAGCAGCCTTATCCATTGATACGCCTAAAATTTCGAATCCTTTTGATTTATATTGTTCGTAAATCTTAACAAGATTTGGATTTTCTCTCCGGCATGGTGCACACCATGATGCCCAAAAGTCGACCAATACATATTTTCCTTTATAATCAGAAAGTTTAACCATTTTACCGTCTGCATCAGGTTGAGAGAAATCCTGCGCGTCTACGCCTTCCTGTGTTTTTTTAAAGTGAGCAATACGCTCAGCTACTTGCTTTCCAAAAAAAGAAGACTTCAGTTCAGGAGAAATATTGGCGAAGATTTTTTCCATCTCTATGGCATCGAAACCCGGACCTAAGGTTGAATTAAGCGCCATCAAGGCCATATACTTATTCGGATTTTGCTTCACATAATTAATTTTGGCATCAAAAATCTCTTTCTCTATCACTTTCGCTCTTTTTTCCAGATCCATGATATAGGTTTTATCCTGTTTTTTAGCTTCTGGCTGATCAGCAAATTCTTTTTCCAGACCTTTCAGTTTTCCATAAATAGGAGCTAAAAGGGCATCCACTCTGTTGCTTTCATCAGTTAAAGTAGAACCTTTGATTGTAGCGGTTTTAATGGAATCTTTTCCGGTAATGGTGATATTCTCGTTTCCTAGAATGATTGCCATGCCATCAATTTTAATGCGTCGTCCGGGTGTATCGATGGATTTGTCGTGTTTCAGGCGAAGCGTAGCCTCCATTGGTGAAGGAACTGAACCTTTAAATGTGAAAGCCCCGTTAACCAGTTCTACTGAATCTAGTTTTTCCTTCCCTTCCAGTTTAGTTAAGAGAAAGGCTTTTGCAGGTTTGCCCAGTTTGCCGATCTGGCCTTTGATCACATAGCCTGTTTGTGCAGAGGCAACAAAAGCACTAATCACTAATGTTGCTGCCAATAATGTTTTTTTCATGGTTTATAGATTATTTTTTCGTGATTTTGGATGGAGCGGTTGTATTTTTAGAAGGTTTAGCTTCCAGGAATTGATTATAAATCTTTTGGTTATTTAGGATATCCAATGCTGTACTAAAAGCGGTACTCGCTGCATTTCGAACGCGAAGTGCGTAGCCTTTACCTAAGTAGAGCATATCGGCCATTTCTGCCTTTAATTCTACAGCAATGGTTTTTCTCGCTACCTTATCCGTTACCGGTGGTAGTTTAAGACCCTGTTTAATCGCGCTGTTCATGATCTGATCAATCATTTGCTCATCTATGTTAAAGGAATGATCAAAAGCATCAAAGTCAGCATATTTGTCTGTTAAGTTTTTTCGGTTTTGTTGTACATAATTGAAAGCCGACTGGGTTACCCGCCCGCTGTTCATCAATTTATTTAACCATGCACTGTAAATTGCCGTATCAATTGGTATGAACTTATCAGGCATAATCCCGCCCCCACCATAAACCGTTCTTTTATTCAGGAGTGTGGTATGTTTTAAAGAATCCGGAAAGTTCACATGTCCTCCTTCTGTAAGTTCACCAGAAGCCATGCGTCGGTTAAAATCTTCAAAGTAATCCGTTTTACCTTTAGCATAGGGTTTTTGAATCGATCTGCCAGATGGTGTGTAGTAACGTGCTGCTGTCAGTTTGATTACTGAACCATCGCTCAGTTCAAGGCCTTTTTGCATGATGCCTTTACCAAAGCTTCTTCTGCCAATGACCACTGCCCTATCCCAATCCTGTAGAGCGCCTGTTAATATTTCGCTTGACGAAGCCGTTGATTCATCAATCAAAACCACCAGATCGCCTGTCATAAACTGGCCAAAACCACCAGTCATATAATTATCTTTTACACCGGAGTTGGTTACCGAATAGAAAACCAGTTTCTCTTTCGGAAGGAATTCATCAGCTACGCCAATAGCAGCTTCAACAAGTCCGCCACCATTAGATTGTAAATCAAGAATTAATTTGGTCATGCCTAAAGCCTTTAACTTCTTTAGTGCTGCATCCATTTCCCTTCTGGTTGACTGGCTGAAAATAGCTAACGAAATGTAGCCTACATTTTTGCTGACCATGTAACTGGTATTAATGGAGAGATCAGCGATCTGTTCCCTCATTACATTAAATTCGAGCGGTGCGGTTTGCAACTTGCGCATAATGCCTAACTTAACAGCCTTCCCTTTTTCGCCCCGCAGCAGTCGCATCACATCCTGGTTTCTTAAACCTTTACCAAAAATAGAGGCTCCGTCAACCGTACTAATCCGGTCGCCTACCTGCAAACCTGCCCTTGCTGCCGGCCCATCAGGATTGATACCCGTTATAAAGGTACTATCAGCCACCATCGCAAATGAGATACCGATGCCCGCAAAACTGCCAGCCATCTGCTCATTCATAGCTTCAATCTCTTCGCGGCTGATGTAACTGGAATGCGGATCCAGGCTGCTTAACATCGCTTTAATAGCCGCATCAACAACTTGCTCATCATTTACGGGATCTACATAATTATCCTGAATAAGTTTAAGTGCATCCTGCAATTTTATTTTCGGATTCATTTGTGCATGGGCATTATAGCTAATCAATAGCACAAGTATGCTCCACAATATTTTCGCTCTCTTCATTTTATTATTTCTCTGCTCTTAATATTTCAATCGCGGTAGATAATTCATTGCTTAACTGACTCGGACTACCGGAATATCCTTCTGAGCTGTAGCGCACTACGCCGTTTTTAACTATGATTTTGCGTGGGATAGATGACTGTTTAAACAGTGGTAAAAGGCTCTTAAATACCTGATCTTGCTCTCCTGTTGAACTAATAGCATCATGCAAAAGGTTGAAACGAAAGCCCTGACTTTTTACGTAGTTTACAGATTTAGCCTTGTAATCGCCAGATTGCATCGTGCCGATCATATAAATGCCAATTTGTGGGTCTTTAGCATACTGGTCAACCAGAAGTTGCATCCCAGGGAAAGCTTCAATGCATGGTCTGCACCAGGTTGCCCAGAAGTCGATCACCACAATCTTGTCGGCCCAATCTTTAGAATTAACCATTTTGCCGTCGGCATTTTCTAAACTAAATGGCGTGAGCGGATAATTAACCATGTTCGACATTACATGTGCCCGCATTTCATTTTTCTTGTTAGATGGCATTAAACCAGCAAGATACTGCTCATAGCCTTTTTCCTGGCCCTGGTGTTCGCTTTTATATACTTCCTTTAATTTGGCAAACATTTCAGGAGTAACCGCATTGGCTGCTACGCTGTTTTCAAGCAAGGGTTTAATGGCCTGGTCATCTTTCAGTTCGCTCAATACACGAAGATGCATGGCATTCATATCGGCGTTACCATAAGTGCCCTCTTTAGATAGGTACTGAAAAAAGTTTTTTGCTGCGGCGAAATCTTTTTGGTTGACGGCTAACGCAACATGAGTAAATAAACGATCATCCATTTGCTTATCGGCGTTTTCCTGTGCTTTTACCGCATCCCTACCGAAGTCGGTTAGATAAGACTGATCACGCTGGCGTTCCAACAGGTAAGGAATAATCTTTTTGCTCAACTCATAAAGTAATTTATAATCGGCTTTACCTGACATGGACATTTGATTACGCGTTATATTCCAGCGGTAGATTTCGTTTGCAGTTTTAAAATCAATATCCTTAAAGAGTCCTAAAAATTTTTCATTTTGCCCGTCTTCAAAGTATTGTGTTGCTAAATTTCTGTATATTGTATAGTAAACAAATTCCTGGCTGTCCGGTGATTTCTTCCATTCCATATATGGAAAAGCCTTAAGAAAATCTTCAGCACCTATTTCAAAATCCTTTCCGTATTTTCCCTCCGTATACTTTCTGAAGGCTAAAAACCTGGCCGTGCTGCTTTTTGGATAATCTTTAAAAATAAGTGATTTCACTGCTGCTGAACCACTTTCATTTTTTAACTTTTCGTAATAGCGTTGTGCCTGTGCTAAAAACTGTTCGTTAAGATTCCCATTTTTTAGTTCGCTTTTTAACAGATTATCAGCCAATACGCTGAAATCAGAAGCGGGCATGGTGAGCTGCTTAATATCCAGATAATTGAATAAAAGTGTTCTTGGGATACGCTTAGAAAGCTTTTCTTCCTTTTGCAGCAAAGAATCAATCATCTTTTGATCCTTGGAAGGACTAACAAAGCTGTTCATTGTCCAATCGCCGGTCGCGCCTGCTTTCAAACCGGCTTCTGCTAAATAGGTACCCGGAACTATTTTTCCCTTAGTATCCACAACCTGATGATAATAACCTCTGCCATTTTGAATGTCAAGTGCTTCAGGATTCTGAAGGTCATCACCCTGATAAAATTTTAAAGCAATTAATACGGCATTTTCCGGAAGCTGATAACTCCCAGTCCACATGTCGTTCTTTTTCGCTAACTGAACCGGAACAGTACTCCATTTGCTACCGCTGTATACTGCCGCGAGTGCTTTAGGCCCGTCACTAAATTCGAGATCGCCACCTTTCGGCTGGTATTGAAAGCTGATTTTCTGGTTTTGTTTTAGTATTTCGGGCTGCCAGGTTACCGTTTGTGCAGCTAACTGCTGCCCGAAAAACGGGCAAAGCAGTAGCATACATTTTCTAAAAAAATGTTTTTTCATGGATTGATTTTTCTATCTAGGATTTTGTTGCATTTCGGGGTTCAAAAGAATGTATTTGTCTCCGATAGGATATAAATAAAGGTTGCTGTTGGGTTGTAAAGTATAATTAACTCCCTTGAAACTGCGATTTTTTGTTACGGCGAAATCGTTATCCAGAGTCAGACGCTTCTGGTCAAACCAGCGCATACCTGTTCCAAAAAACTCTCTTCTTTTCTCTTCAATAACTATTCGAAGTGCATCACTGGCACTTGCCGCTGTTAACGGAACATAATTGGCGGTTGTAAAGCGCTTAATTCTCAAATTATTGACCAAACTCATCGCATCTGCAGTTTTTCCGCCCCTGGCCAGACATTCTGCTTTAATTAGCATCATCTCAGGCACAGTAGGGCCGTTACTGAGCTTGTTAAACTCATTGATCATGTATTTGGTAGATGCCCTTCCGGTAAAAGAAGCGCTAAACTGGCCCCTAAACCGACTCCCAACATCAGTAAAAAGCTTGTAACGTAAGTCTGTTGTTCCCAAAGAAGTCAGTAAATCACTACTTAGGGAAGTAGCAGCATATGCCACGCCTGCAATTTTGGAAAACATGATCTCAGGATTTAACAACCTTACCGGAATGGTTCCAGGGGCATTTTCGTAAGTTTTCAGGTCGAGTAAGACGCTTTGCAAGGCCAGGGCGCTATCTGCATATAAAGCTGCATTGTTAAAATCGCGCATATTTAAATAGGTCTTGGCAAATATGGCATAGCCCGATACTTTCGCCGGGCGTACATTATACTCTGCAACCGAAGGCAAACGACTTATTGATTTTCTTAAATCACCTAATATCTGTTTATAAACATCCGCAACAGAGGCTCTGTTGAGTTTCGTATACAAATTTGGTGTGGTAAGAAGCGGAACCCCTAAATCAGTTGATGCGGTGGCCGCGTTATATTGTTTGCCGTACGTATTTACCAGCACCAGATAAGTATAAGCCCTGTGTACCAAAGCCTCTGCATAGATCCGCTGCTTTTCCGCTTCCGTTCCGTTCTGAGATGTTAAAACGCCATCCAGAACCTGATTACATACATAAATTGTTTTATAAAGCTTATCCCAATCGGCATCGCTTTGGCTATCGGAGGTATATTTTGGCGCCCAGGTATATACATTGCCTAAAATGTCTCCAAGTAAGTTTTGCCTTGTTGGATCTGTGATTTCTATATCATCCCCTGACAGAATCGGATAAGAATAAGTTCCTTCCAGAACATCATTATTATTCATGGTATTCCTGTAATCGGAAGTATATTTTAGTGTCTGGACTGAAAGCTGATCAATCTCCACATATTTTCTGCAGCTTGCCAAAGTAATTGCTAAGGCAAACAATATAATTGAATATCTATTTTTCATGTTGATTAAAGCGTTGCATTAATTCCAAAAACATAACTTGGCGTAGGTGTTACGCTACCAAAATTTCCCGTATTGATAAATTCAGGATCGATACCATCCTTGTTTGCGCGCCAAACAATTCCCAGGTTTCTCACATTTGCCGATAGCGACAAAGATTTCACAAAGTTGCGGGGCAAGAAGCGCTGCGGAACGATGTAAGCAAGGGAAATTTGCTGTAAACGGATGTTATCGGCATTTCGAACTAATGCATCTGAAAAACGGTAGCGGTTAATGCTATTAAAGTTTACGCCTGTTATCCCGGGGATAACATCAGGATTGGCTTCATCACCTGGTTTCCTCCAACGATTAGCCAGTTCTCCCTGTCTGCCTAAAACGCCGCCATAGGCAAAATCTGTATCTGTTGGATAATTGGTCACGGCATTTTTCAGGAAAATATGGCCGAAATAACCTACAAACCTCACGCCCAACTCTAGCTGGCCGTAGCTAAAGTTATGATTGAAACCAGCCGTATAAGGCGCATAACGTCTGCCCGCATAAACTAAATCATCTTTCGTAAATGCATTGGTGAGGTTGGTTGTATTGCTGATAATGTTGTTGTTGCGGTCATAAATCTGAGATTGCCCTTTATTGTCAAGCCCTGCAAAACGATAAACGTAGGTAGCCCCTAATGGCATGCCCTCAATTGTCGCCGCTGTTCCCGCGATACTACTGGCGTTATTGGCATATCGCTGATCAGTAACCTTATTGGTGTTATAGCCAAAATTCAATATGGATTTCCAGCTGAACTTTCCAGCCCTGATAATTTCACCGTTTAAAGTAAACTCATAACCACTGCCACTTAAAGTTCCGCTATTGAAATTGAGGCTCGACCATCCGTAAGTTGGGTTGAAGGCAAAGCTTGCTAAAATCCCTGTTGTTCTTTTGATATATACATCAAAGCTTCCATTTAATCTGCCTTTAAAAAATCCAAAATCAATTCCCAGGTTGGCCATTTTTGTCGTTTCCCAACCCAGATCAGAATTGGCAGGTAAATCGATATTGGCTACTGGCTGGTTGGTTCGTGGATCGGTACCTGTTATTGCTAATATAGGCACATTTGTGCCAGTCAGTGGTGCTACACCAGCCGTTCCTAAAGTTGCACGAACGCTAAGGGCATTCAGCCATTCTGTATTCTGTAAAAATTCTTCTTTGTTCGCATTCCACCTCAAACCAACCGACCAAAATGGCACGGCTCTTTTACGCCTGTCAACTCCCAGCAATGTGGCATCGTCAAACCGCACACTACCTGTAACAAAATATTTTTCCTGATAACTGTATGATGCATTACCATAATAGGATAAATACCGCTTACGGTAAGCAATCAGACTACTTAAATTAGCACCTAAAGACTGGCCATAACCATAAATATCTGGATATACTTGCGTAGGATTAACGGTTGCGGTCGTACGTGTGTCTGCATTAAATCCGTACCTGGTTTCAGATGTATTATCCGAATTGGTTTCCCTGATTTCGGCACCAGCGATGGCATTGAACTGGTGTTTACCGCCGATATTAACGTCAGAGTTCAGCTGACCTCTTAGAGATGTTTCTGATGATGTAGTTCCATATGTAATGTAACGTCCACCCGCAAAAGATGGTGGAACTGCCCGACCATTAACAAGTGGGGTAAAGTTATTTGTAAGCAGTCTGCCTGCATAACTATTTGCATCATCCAGCGTATAAGAGCTACCAAACTGCCGCTGATTAGATATGGAAACATCAGCATTCAACCATTTCGCAATTTTGCCATTTAAACCTGCACTCATTCTCAATACATTATTTTTATTGATAGAATTTGAATAATTTAACTCATCTAATGTATTGTAAGTAAAGGGTAAATAACCTTGCCCCACCATTTGATTTGCAAAAGCATCGGTAATGATAATATTTCTGCCGATACTATTACCATTTGCATCCTGCAATAAATCATAAGGGCGTAATGCTGTAGTGCTTATTGATAGTGCATTTGTTGCAGCTGCATTATATTGCGACCTGGAGTACTGATAATTAAATAATGCCCTCAGTGTTACTTTTTTATTAAAAAAATCGGTTGAGGTATTGGCATTTACAAAGGCGTTTTCAGCAAAATTGCTTTTAAAAACCGGTATATCTTTAGTGTAATTTCCAGATATGTAATAGGTACTGCTTTCAGAACCGCCTGAATAAGAAAGGTTATACTGGTGATTTACGGCATTTTGCAATAATTTATCTTCAATCTGTTTCATTCCATCTCTCGATGCAATTTCAGCTAATGCAGCATCGCGCTGTGCAACAGTCGCTGTACCCCGTTTAACCCTGAACATCCATTCCGTTGCTTCACTATTGTTAGGTGTGTAGATCGCATTGCTCGGATCTGTTGCGATTGTTGCAACGGGATCTACAAGTATTCCTTTATCCACCATCTCCTGCTCTAAATCAATATATTGCGCACTGTTCATCCAGTGCAAATCGGCAATAGATGGATTTTTTGAAATGCCGAAAATATAACCGACATTCAAGGAAGGTGCAATCTTTTTTCCTTTCTTAGTTTCTATAACAATTACGCCATTTGCGGCTCTTGAACCCCATATAGAAGTTGCCGAAGCGTCTTTCAGGAAAGTAATCTGCTCAATATCAGCCATATTGATGTTACTGATCACTGAATTGCCAAAGGTATTGCCGGCCACCTGTTTAGTGAGGGTTGCGGCATCACTTGGATTCATTAAAGGAAATCCGTCCACCACAATAAGTGGAATACCGTTGCTCCCAGAATAATTATTTACACCACGAATCTGAACACTATTGCCTTTGATATCGAACTTTACTCCCGCTACCTGACCTTCCAAGCGCTCCAGAATGTTTACAGCAGGGTTAGCTGCCAGTTCTTTACCGGTGATAACTGTATAAGCACCCGCGGCACGCTCCTTGCTTATTTTCTGATATCCGTTTGAAACCACTGACACTTCTTCCAGCGAAGCTGAAGACTGTCGGAGTGTAACATAATAAGTAATCGTTTTCCGGTCAACGAAAATCTCCTCGCCCTTAAAGCCCAGATAATTAATTTGCAGCACATAACCATTGGCAGGGACATCATTAATCACTAAGTCTCCGTTTTTGTCGGTACTGTACATCTTATTGATTGTTTTGTTGTACACATTGGCTCCCGGGAGTGGCCTGCCTGAAGAATCCCTTACCGAAACCTTTACATCAATGGCCTTTATAATATCAACCAGCTTATCAGTTACACTTTTTTCTTTAATTACAATGGTTTTACCATCTAGCGAAAAAGAAAGGGCCTGGTTATTTAATGATTTTTGAATAGCCTCGAATACACTAACCTGATTTACATTGATGGAAACAGGTTTAGCATCCAGAATAATATTGAGGTCATAAATAATGTCGTAACCACTCTGTTTACGTATCTCTTTCAGCACGCGTTCCAATGGCGCATTTTTTTCAACAATGGAAACTTTTTGTGCCATTGTTGATGCACTGATTTGCATGAACGTTAAAAGAAGAATCGCAGCAGTTAGTCGCATAACGAGTAGCAGTTTTCGGAACTGCCGGTTAAGCAATCCGAGTGAAGTAAAATTTTTATACATTTGTTTGTTTGGTTATTGCATTCGGCCCGGGCTTCGAAATCAGGACCTTATGCGATTATTAGTTGATTAATTATTGTCGACTACCAATTATCCAGGGGTGCCGCCAAGCACTTCTGGTTTTTTTTGGAATCGTTTTTAATTTATTTAGAAACGATTACCCTCCTTCCTTCAAGTTTAAAGTGTACTTTTCCTGTTAACTGAATATGGTTGAGCACTTCTGAAATATTTGTGCCTCTCGACATCCAACCGCCCAGCATTAAATTTTCTGGTGCAGTTTCTTCATAAACTATTTCTACATCATACCATCGGGCTACCTTTCTCATAGCGCTGCGTAAATCTTCTCTAAATACAAACGCTCCATTTTTCCAGGCAACCGCCATTTCAGTATCTGCCTCTTGTACCTGTATGCTTTGATTACTCAGCTTTGCCAGTTGACCTGGTTTGAGCAATGTATTTTTGTTATCATTTAAAGCAACGCTTACGCTTCCTTTAAGTAAAGTAGTTTTAATAAAAGGCTCATCCGCATAGGCATTGATATTGAAATGCGTTCCCAGCACCTGCACCTTTTCTGATTGAGCATTGTTTTTAATCACTGATACCGAGAAAGGCACTCTCCCATTAGTTCCCTCTATATGCGCAACTTCAAAATATCCTTCGCCAGTTAAGACTACATTTCTTCCACTTGCCGCAAAAGTTGTCGGATATTTTAAAGATGATCCTGAATTTAACCAAACTTTTGACCCATCAGGCAGTATAATAGTATATTGTCCGCCAATAGGTGTAGTAATGGTATTAAACCCAACACTTTTACCTTTTGTATTTAAAGCCTTATAAACCAAAGTTCCCTCTGAGGATTTTGTAATTTCAATTCCAGCTTCGGTTGCAATTTTGCCAACAGCATCCTTATTTAAATCAATTACCCTACCATCAGATAAAGTTAATATTGCCTTATCAGTACCAGCAGGCAGGTCATATTTTTTTTCAATAACAAACCGATCATGAGTGGTAATGTTATTCTTAAGCATCAGGTAACCTATTCCAGCGATCAATAATATGCTTGCGGCAATTCCTATTGAAATTATTCTTTTATATGAACGGTTTAACTTTTGAACCTTAGGCAATTCCGGTGCTGTTTGTGAAACATCGGAAAGAATTTTGGCCCAGATTTTGGCTTGTAACTTTTCATATTCTATTGGTGGTGGATCAACAGATTTATTTTCTTCAGCTTTTAACAAATACCAGGTTTCAAGCCGGGCATTTTGTTTTGCTGTAAGTTTATTATCAAGATAGTCTCTGATAAATCCACTTATAGTTTGTTTGTTCATGTTTATTACAGGTAGTATAATAGTATGACAGCTAGCTCAAGGCAATGTTGTATCCAATATTAAAAAAAAGTTACTTTTTTATTAATTTATTGAAAACAGCGCTATAATGAGATAAAGAAAGAGGGTAAATGACTACCAAATTTGGTTCGCAATGTAGAAATAGCTTTGTTCATTTGCGTTTTAACAGTAAGCTCAGAAATATCCATAATGCCCGCAATTTCTTTATAGGAAAGATTTTGTTTTCGTTTTAGCTCGAAAACCTCACGCATTCGTGGAGGTAATTTTTCAATTTCCTCTTCAATTAGTTTAGTTAAAATGCGTTCTCTAATAAGATGATCAGTGATTTCCTGTGCCTGATCCAAAAATTGACCAAGATCGGTTAAATAAGCATGATGCACTTGATTTTTACTAAAAAAATTCAAAATTGCATTTCTGGTAGAAACATAAAGATAGGCACCAAGTGAAGTATTGGACGGCAATTGAGGTGCTTTCTGCCACAACTTTGTAAATACCTCCTGAACTACATCCTCACTCTCGTTTTCTTCTTTGAGCATCCGTAGCGCATGTTTGTACAATAATGGCCAGTATCTGTTATAAATTTCTGAAAAAGCCCTGTTATCCCGATCTATTAATAGCGAAAGTAACTTGTCGTCATCATATGTGGCATAGTCTTGGTCCATTGATGAGTAAAAATAGAACTTATTTATTGTAAATAGAAATAGGTAAAAAGCACACCAATAACAATATGATAATGATTCGGATATAATCTTGTTTCTTAATTGAATATTATTCAGAATAAATAGCCCAATATGCTCAACGTTAAGTATCCGCCTTTATCCATTGAAATATTTAATATTAGATGAGTGTGGATTTTTTAATCTGGAAATAAATAATGTTATGGAGAATACTGAAAAGAAACCCTCATTTATCCGAAACGGCAATCAATTTTGTTTAGAGTTATTGGTAATGGAGAACTGTTATGCAAACATACTATCTCCCAGGACAGTAAATTATCGTTAATGTTAAATCATTATAAAGCCATTCTTTATTTAATATTAAAAATTTATTATAGTCTGCTTTCTATAAATAATAATGAAACTTTTAATATCAATTACGTTTCAATTGACGTTAATGGGTTATGAAACTTCAAAAATTTTTACTCGTTACCTTACTTATCATTGGTAGCGACCGCCTGTTTGCACAATCAACTTCTCCATCCTCTACCATGAACCCATTGGAAAGTAATAGAAAGAAAATAGATTCCTTAGATCAGCAACTCATTGAATTATTGGGGCAGCGCGAACTTGTAGTGAAAGAAATAGGGATTTATAAAGCAAAGAACCACATCCCACCCCTACAGGCCGCACGTTTTCAGCAGGTGCTGGATAGAAATATAGCAGCGGGTAAAAAGCATGATTTATCGCCGGATTTTGTAACTGAAGTTTTCAATGCCATTCATAAAGAAAGCTTAAGAAAAGAAGAGGAAATAAAATCAGGCCATTCCGGACAATAAACGCATTCAGCTTCATGATATACAATAAAAATCAATGATTTTATTGTATATCATAGTTTATCCCTCAGTAAATCCCGGTTAATCCATCCTACATTCAGACAATACCGCAGATAGTTTAACGCTTACAAAGAGAAAATTGATGTCTTGGAAACCGCTGTTCTTAGGTTTGGAAATACTTCTAATGAGGATTCAATATTCTGGATCGATGAATGGAGCTTCTTCCAGACGTTTAAGTATACGGACACCATGGAAAAAAGAGAGTTTATAGATCTGTTCGACTCAAATCTCTACTATGAAATGTCATTATCCAACACCTGTAACACTAGATTTTTAATCCATCAATCGATTAAAAATGACGCACTTACAACAAAATAAAGACAAAAAAAAAGGGAGAATTTTTCAATTCTCCCTTTTAGTGCACTTGTAGGGATTCGAACCCCAAACCTTCTCATCCGTAGTGAGATGCTCTATCCAATTGAGCTACAAATGCGTTTCCGTATCGTTAACGGACTGCAAAGGTATAACTTGATATTTTAATTTCCAATTAATTTTTAAAAAAATCTTAAAATAATTCTTTGCGAAATTTGCCTTATGCGACTAATACATCATTAATTGCTTTGAAATCAGGCAAATCCTTTGCATTTTCTAAAACTTCAGCATAAGCAATTTTTCCTTCTTCATCGATCACAAATGCCGCTCTTTTCGAAACACCTTTTAATCCGAAGACAAATTCATCATAAAAAGCACCATAAGCTGCCGATACTTCTTTGTTAAAATCAGACAATAATGGAAACTGGTAACTTTGTACTTCTTTAAATTTAGCCAAAGAGAAAGGAGAATCAACAGATATGCCAATTACCTGTGCATCTATTCCTTCGTAATAACTGAAATTATCACGCATGGTACACAACTGCTCGGTACACGTTCCGGTAAAAGCCATTGGAAAAAAATGAATAATTACTTTTTTGCCTTTAAAGCCAGAAAGAGAAATCTCTGTTAAATCAGAACTGTATAATTTAAAATCAGGGGCGGTATCGCCAACTTGTAATGCCATTTGTACTTTTTTTATAGGTTAAATATATTTAATTGGTTCAGTTGTTCATTAGACATTTGTTCATTCGTGTTACATCAGCCTAATGAACCAATGACAAATGAGCTAATTTGCTTTATCCATTTGCTGCTCCAAAATTAACAATCCTTCTTCAAAAGAATGCGGATTGTATCCTAAATCTTTAATGGCCTTATCCAGCACAAACCCTGTTTTTACAGGCCGTTTAGCGGCTTGGTTTAAACTTGCCGAACTAATTTCATTAATAAACGAATGATCCAGTTTCCAATATTCGGCAACTTTCCGCACTAAATCGGCAATGCTCATGTAATCTTTACCCGATATGTGGTAAATCCCCTTAGCATCTTGTTCAACAGCCAACAGGCAGGCCTCGGCCAGATCTTCAGCAAGGGTTGGCATGCGCCATTGGTCGTTCACCACATTTATGGGTGATGCTTTTTCTAAGGCTCCCTTAGCCCAAAGCACAATATTACTCCGGCTCATATCATTGCTGATTCCGTATACTAATATTGTTCTTAAAATAGCGCAATTTGCATTTGATTTTTTGATCAGTTCTTCAGCCAGCACTTTCGATTTGCCATAATAACTGACTGGATTTACAGCATCATCCTCTTTATAAGGCCCGTCCATTCCATCAAAAACAAAATCGGTACTCAAATGGATCAAGTGGATGTTTTTTTTCTCACAGATAGATAACATGGTTCCAACTGCATCAACATTTAACCGATGGCAAAGCTCCTTATTTGCCTCACAGGCATCCACATTCGTCATTGCGGCGGTGTGGATAACTGCGTCAGGACGATATTTTTCAATAACCTCTTTTACTTGTTCCGGGTTTAAGATATCCATTTCTGCATACTCATATCCTTCTTTAACAGGATAACGGTTTAGCCCTACCGAAGTGGCTATCAGATTTACCCGCCCCTCGAACAACACTTTTTCTGTTATTTTCTGTCCCAAAAGACCATTGCTACCGGTTGTTAAAATGGTTTTCATATCCCCTATTTAGACCTCTAAATTATCTATTAAAGTCATCTTAAAAAATTTTATAATATATATTTAAAATTAAGCAAGAATAACTTAACTTTGCCAACCGAATTGGAGCCCCTATAAACAGCTTTAATTCATTGACTGTAATAAATTTACTCACAACAGATATGCCTAACTTAGGAAAAATAGCACAAATTATCGGCCCAGTGGTTGACGTTAGCTTTGCTGATGATGCCCATCTACCTAAAATTTTTGATGCGTTAGAGATAACGAAAGAAAATGGACAAAAAATTGTTTTAGAAGTTCAACAGCACTTAGGTGAAGACCGTGTACGTGCAATTTCAATGGACTCTACAGACGGTTTAGTTCGTGGAATGAAGGTTCTTGATACTGGTTCAGCAATTAAGATGCCAGTAGGCGATCAAATTAAAGGTCGTTTATTTAATGTAGTTGGTGAAGCGATTGACGGTATTACAGCTGTTGATAAAACTGATGGTCGTCCTATCCACGCTACTCCTCCTAAGTTCGAAGATTTATCTACTGAAACTGAAGTACTTTTTACAGGTATTAAAGTAATCGATTTATTAGAGCCTTATGCAAAAGGTGGTAAAATTGGTTTATTCGGTGGTGCTGGTGTAGGTAAAACAGTATTGATCATGGAGTTGGTTAACAACATCGCGAAAGCTTATGCTGGTTTATCAGTATTTGCAGGTGTTGGTGAGCGTACTCGTGAGGGTAACGATTTACTTCGTGAGTTTATCGAATCAGGTGTAATTAACTATGGCGACGAATTCTTACACTCTATGGAAAAAGGTGGATGGGATTTGAAAGCTGTTGATACTGAAAAATTAAAAGAATCTAAAGCAACATTGGTTTTCGGACAAATGAACGAGCCTCCTGGTGCACGTGCACGTGTAGCATTATCAGGATTAACTGTTGCAGAATATTTCCGTGATGGTGATGGCGAAGGCGCTGGAAAAGATATCCTTTTCTTCGTTGATAACATCTTCCGTTTTACACAGGCAGGTTCTGAGGTATCCGCTTTATTAGGTCGTATGCCATCAGCGGTAGGTTACCAACCAACCCTTGCTACTGAGATGGGTTTAATGCAAGAGCGTATTACGTCAACTAAACGTGGATCAATTACATCAGTACAAGCGGTATATGTACCTGCGGATGATTTAACTGACCCGGCTCCGGCAACAACTTTTGCCCACTTAGATGCTACTACAGTACTTTCACGTAAAATTGCCGAGTTAGGTATTTATCCTGCGGTAGATCCATTGGATTCTACTTCACGTATCCTTTCTCCTGCTGTTTTAGGTGATGAGCACTATAACACTGCACAACGTGTTAAAGAAACTTTACAACGTTATAAAGAATTACAGGATATCATCGCGATCTTAGGTATGGATGAATTATCTGAAGAAGATAAATTAGTCGTATCAAGAGCACGTCGTGTTCAGCGTTTCTTATCTCAACCTTTCCACGTAGCTGAGCAATTTACAGGCTTAAAAGGTGTATTGGTTGACATTAAAGACACTATCAAAGGATTTAATATGATCATGGATGGTGAAGTTGATGAGTACCCTGAAGCCGCATTTAACTTAGTTGGTAGCATTGAAGATGCAATCGAAAAAGGTAAAAAATTATTAGCAGAAGCGAACTAGTATCGAGATTTGAGTATTAAGTATCAAGACTGAAATATAATCTTGATACTTGATACTAACTACCAGATACTCCAATCTAAAAAGAATGAATTTAGAAATATTAACTCCAGATAAAAAAGTTTTCGAAGGTGAAGTAACAGCAGTTACGGTTCCTGGTACTTTAGGTTCTTTTCAGATTTTAAAAGACCATGCCGCCATCATCTCTACTTTAGAAGATGGAGAAGTTATTATAAAAGCAAATAAAGCTGATGAACAGCGCTTTTTTATTAAAGGCGGTGTGGTTGAGGCCATCCACAACAAAATTGTGGTTTTAGCTGAAGGTATCGCTTAAGCAAAATAATTAACTCATTTAGAAAGCCTTCTGATTTAAAATCAGAAGGCTTTTTATTTAACTTAGTATTTCAAAACAATCATAACCAGAATTAAACTTTAAAAAATATTTAGAGATTTTTTAAAATCGATCCGTCACCTTGAATTTATTTCAGGGTCTATATTCAAACACTAATTTTTCTTTACATTTCATCACCAAAAACACCATGTAAATTTTCAATTTTTAGTGCGTGTTTAGGCATTTTAGGCAGAAAAATAGAAAATTTATAATGCAAGCATAACAAAAAGACCATATACCGTTTTGATATCTGGTCTACAGCTATCGGCATTAAATAACTAATTTAACTCCAGTTAAGAATATTATTCTGATTATAACACAAATACAAGAATAATATTCTTATTTAACTTTTTTCTGATTTCTCTTGCATATTAATGAACCAAAAACTAAATTGGTTTTCATAAACAATAAGATAATAATGACCATTCAGAGAAACATATTTCCTACTTATACTACTGCAAAAGCAGCTGGCAATGTAGTCCTGTTACCTGTCATTTTACTTAACCTCCTACTCCTAAACATTTTATGGAGTAAGAAAATGGGCAGCTTTTAAATAGATTTTAAAAAACTAAATATATCTAAAGCGTCCCGATACAAACGGGACGCTTTTTTTAAATAACCAAAGACAGTATTATGACCCATTCATGCAAATAGGTTAAAAGAACAATAAGAATAAACAGATGAAATACTATAATTCTAATACGATTATTTACCTTGACGGACAGTTTGAAAAGGCTGTAAACAGCAGTACTGATCTTTACGGACAGTCGCTACACTACGGCTATGCTGCTTTCGAGGGTATTAGAGCCTATAAAACACATAATGGTAACCGCATTTTCAAAGCTGCTGCCCATTTCGACCGCCTAGAGCGTTCTTGCCAGTTGGCAAACATTCCTTTCCCATGGGATAAACAAGAATTAATTGCTGCAACCTATAAACTACTTCAGTTGAACAAACTGAAAGATGCTTATATCCGCCCCTTGGTATTTTGCCACCCGAACATGAAATTAAACGAGCCAAGCGGAGTCTCGATCTTAATATGTGCATGGGAATGGGATGCTTACTCGGGCAACAAATTGTTAAATTTAACTATTTCTGATTACGAGAGGCCAAACCCAAAATCGACTCCAATGGAAGCGAAATTGAGTGGAAACTATGTCAATTCTATTTTAGCAACTACAGCAGCAAACATTAAAGGTTACGACGAAGCTTTACTTTTAGATATGCATGGCTTTGTTGCCGAAGCATCTGGAGCAAATATCTTTCTGGAAAAAGATGGAAAATTATATACCCCATCTGTAGGGAACATTTTACCAGGCATTACACGTGCAACTGTAAAGGAACTTTGTAATGTTTTGGATATAGAATGTACTGAGAAAAAACTAACCATAGAAGACCTTAAAAATGCCGATGGCGCTTTCTTATGCGGAACAGCCACCGAGATAGCCGGCATTGCCTCCATCGATGGTATTGTTTATCGCCCACTATGGCGGGAATCTATTGGTTATACCATACAACGTGCCTATAAAAACCTGGTGCTTGAAAAAGTGAATTACGAAGTGATCATTTAAAATGGGTTGATAGTTTATAGTAAAATGGATCATAGCAGATTAGCATACATGCTATTAACCAAAAGACCATTAACTATGAGCCAAAAGAAATTGAAATAACAACGAGCAATTAAAAACAGATGACTGAAGAAATCAATCAAAATTATCCAAAAGCTTACCAGCAAATAAATACAGCTACCAAGGCTTCGGGTTTTGATATGGCATCGGACGTGTTAACCTGCTCTTTGCTTAAAACCCTTGCTGCAACCAAACCTTCAGGTAAATTTCTGGAGCTTGGAACCGGAACAGGTTTATCTACCTCGTGGATTTTAGAGGGTTTAGATCAGGAAAGTACACTTACTTCGATAGATAACGATGCTAAATTTTTAGCCATTGCCAACAAATTTCTTGGTAGTGACGATCGTTTAACCTTAGTTGATACCGATGGTGCGGAGTGGATTGAAAAGAATAAAGACAAAAAATTCGATTACATATTTGCCGATACCTGGCATGGAAAATATTTGCTTTTGGACGAGGCACTATCCATGCTCAACACCGGCGGACTTTACATCATTGATGATATGCTGCCTCAAGCTAATTGGCCTGAAGGTCATCAGGATAAAGCGATTAAATTGGTTAAAGATTTAGAATCGCGTGATGATTTGCATTTAACCAAGCAGGTTTGGGCTACAGGAATTGTAATCGGAGTAAAAAAATAGAGAAATACATTAAAATAGTTCTTTGCATTTATAATAAGTTAGTATGTTTGTGATTCATGAATTTAAGCACAAACATTATTAGCAACCTAATTATTGTCATTTCTCAAAAGAGAGGTGGAAATCGTTGCGTATAATACAAAATATACTCTATCGAAACCGCCTCCTAAAAGAGGCGGTTTTTTTTTGCCTCAAAATATTACAACTAACAGAACCAGAATATACATTTTAAACAATGAGCGAATTAAACAAGTACAGTAAAACATTTACACAAGATCCAACACAACCGGCCGCACAGGCTATGCTTTACGGAATCGGTTTAACCGATGCTGATATGGCTAAAGCACAGGTCGGCATTGCAAGTATGGGCTACGATGGTAACACCTGCAACATGCACTTAAACGACCTTGCAAAAGACGTCAAAGTTGGGGTCTGGAAAAATGATTTAGTCGGCTTGGTTTTTAACACCATTGGGGTAAGTGATGGGATGAGTAACGGTACAGACGGTATGCGTTACTCATTGGTTAGCCGTGACGTAATTGCTGATAGTATCGAAACCATTTGCGGCGGACAATATTATGATGGCATTATCTCCATCCCTGGCTGTGATAAAAATATGCCAGGCGCCATCATGGCCATGGCACGTTTAGACCGTCCTTCGATTATGGTTTATGGTGGTACAATTGCTCCAGGCCATTATAAAGGAGAAGAATTGAA
Organism: Pedobacter sp. MR2016-19; assembly: GCF_014947265.1. NCBI lineage: Bacteria > Pseudomonadati > Bacteroidota > Sphingobacteriia > Sphingobacteriales > Sphingobacteriaceae > Pedobacter > Pedobacter sp. MR2016-19. The sequence goes on along the minus strand of NZ_JADCNK010000004.1, from coordinate 278,442 downwards.
TATTGTTTCGGCATTCGAGGCATTAGGCCAAAAAATCTGTGGTAACCTTTCAGAAGAAGATTATCAGGGCATTATTAAACACACTTGTCCTGGTGCCGGGGCATGTGGTGGTATGTATACCGCAAATACCATGGCATCAGCAATTGAGGCCTTGGGTATGAGTTTACCTTATTCATCTTCAAATCCAGCCATAAGCCCGGAGAAAAAACAAGAATGTTTAGATGCCGGTAAATACATTAAGATTTTACTGGAGAAAGATATTAAACCATCAGATATCATGACGCGAAAAGCATTCGAAAATGCAATCCGTTCCATCATTATATTAGGTGGTAGTACCAATGCTGTTTTGCACTTTATCGCTATGGGTAAAGCCATTGGCATAGAAATTACGCAGGATGATTTCCAGAAAATGAGTGATGTAACTCCGGTACTTGCCGATTTTAAACCTAGTGGAAAATATTTAATGCAGGATTTACACCAATATGGTGGTATCCCTGCTGTACTAAAATATTTATTAAATGAAGGCTTGTTGCATGGTGATTGCTTAACTGTAACCGGGAAAACGATGGCTGAGAATTTAGCTGATGTGAAATCGATTATGGATTACGATCAGAAAATTGTTCAAAAATTAAGCGAACCTATAAAAGCAACTGGTCACTTACAGATTCTTTACGGAAACCTTGCCGAAAAGGGTTCAGTAGCCAAGATCAGTGGAAAAGAAGGCGAAAAATTTGAAGGCCCTGCACGTGTATTTGATGGCGAGCATGATTTGATCGCGGGTATTTCTAGCGGCCGTGTTCAACCTGGCGATGTTATCGTAATTAAGAACTCAGGTCCGGTAGGTGCACCTGGTATGCCAGAGATGTTAAAACCAACTTCAGCTATTATTGGTGCAGGTTTAGGTAAATCGGTTGCTCTAATTACCGATGGTCGCTTCTCTGGTGGTACACACGGTTTTGTGGTTGGTCACATTACACCTGAATCTTACAGAGGTGGTTTAATCGGCTTGGTTGAAGATGAAGACAGGATTTTGATTGATGCCGTAAATAACATCATCAGTTTACAGGTGAGCGAAGAAGTGATTGCTGAGCGGAGAAAAAACTACGTTCAGCCAGCATTAAAAGTAACAAAAGGTGTTTTATATAAATATGCTAAAACAGTTTCAGACGCAGCAAGTGGTTGCGTAACTGACGAATATTAAAATCAAAAATCATCCCTGGATTAGTTGATTACTAAAAAAACAGATTATGCAAATAATTAAAAGTATTCAGAATAGGATTTATGAGATCCGGGGAGAAAGAGTAATGCTCGATTTTGATTTGGCATCACTTTACGAAGTCGAAACTAGAGTATTAAACCAAGCAGTAAAACGAAATATAAAGCGTTTTCCTGAAGACTTTATGTTTCAGTTAACTTCTGCAGAGTTTGAAGAGATAAGATTTCAAAGAGAAGCGATTAATGAGGGTGCTTCATCACAAATTGTGATAAAAGATCAGCCCAACTTGAAGTCACAATTTGTGACTTCAAGTTGGGGCGGCACCAGAAAGCTGCCATATGCTTTTACCGAGCAGGGTGTGGCTATGTTAAGCGGCGTTGTAAATAGCGACAAAGCCATTAACATGAACATTGCCATTATGAGAGCCTTTGTTGATGTTCGGAAAATTTTGCTGAAGCAGAGCAACATTAACGAACAGCTAACAGAAATTAAAGAACGGATTGGCGAACATGATGTTCAGCTTAACGAGCTTTATGATGCCATGGAAAATTTAATAGACGAGAAAATTGCTCAATTAAAATGGAACGACAGACAAAGAATTGGGTTTAAAATTAAAGAATAACAGAACCGCAAAAACATAATTATGGAAACTGCACAAGATACAATACAACAAACCGAGGCGAAAGCAGAAAGCTCAAAAACCTTATTCAAAGGAACAGGTTCGCAGGTTTTGTTGAATGGATTAATTGAAGAAGGTGTAACCACCATTTTCGGTTATCCGGGAGGAGCTATCATGCCTATTTATGATGCTCTTTATGATTATGCCGATAAATTAGAACATATTTTAGTCCGCCATGAGCAAGGCGGTATCCATGCGGCTCAAGGTTTCGCCAGAGCAAGCGGCAGAGTTGGTGTTTGTTTCGCAACCAGCGGACCGGGTGCAACCAATTTGGTTACAGGCTTGGCTGATGCTCAAATTGACAGTACACCATTGGTTTGTATTACGGGACAAGTTTTCGCTCACTTATTGGGAACAGACGCTTTCCAGGAAACCGATGTGATCAATATTACCACTCCGGTTACCAAATGGAACTATCAGGTTACCGATGCCAAAGAAATTCAGGAAGTATTGGCTAAAGCTTTTTACATTGCTAAAAGCGGCAGACCCGGACCAGTTTTAATCGACATTACCAAAAATGCTCAGTTACAATTGGAGGAATTTCCTGAATATGTAAAATGCAACCACATCCGCAGTTATCGCCCGAAACCAAAAGTTAGGGTTGAATATATCGAACAAGCAGCCGAATTAATTAACTCAGCAAAAAAACCTTTCATCCTTTTTGGACAAGGTGTTATTTTGGGTAAAGCTGAAGAAGAATTCAAGGCTTTTATCAATAAATCAGGAATTCCTGCTGCATGGACGATCATGGGCGAAGGCGCTATTCCAACTTCACACCCACTAAACGTAGGTATGTTGGGCATGCATGGCAATTACGGACCAAATGTGTTAACGAACGAATGTGATGTGCTAATTGCCATTGGTATGCGTTTCGACGACCGCGTGACTGGTCGTTTAGATAAATATGCCAAACAAGCTAAAGTTGTCCATTTAGATATCGACCCTGCTGAGATTGATAAAAATGTTAAAGCTGAAGTTGGGGTTTGGGGCGATTGTAAAGAAACGTTACCCCTATTAACCAATTTGGTTAACGAAAATAAACACGAAGACTGGTTGGCTAAGTTCAGACAATATAACCAGGAAGAAATAGACCAGGTCATTACTCCAGAACTTTATCCAACTGGTGATGAAATGACCATGGGTGAAGTATTGCGCAACATCAACGAAATCTGTGGTGGAGATGCTGTAATTGTTACTGATGTTGGTCAGCACCAAATGGTAGCTTGCCGCTATGCTAAATTCAACAATACCCGCAGCAACATTACTTCTGGTGGTTTAGGTACCATGGGATTTGGTTTACCAGCAGCAATTGGCGCTAAATATGGCGCTCCCGACAAAACTGTTATTGCCATTATTGGTGATGGGGGGTTCCAGATGACACCTCAGGAACTGGGTACCATTATGCAGTTTGGTGCAGCCGTAAAAATCCTGATCCTGAACAACCGCTTTTTGGGTATGGTTCGCCAATGGCAACAATTATTTCATGATAAACGTTATTCTTTTGTTAATATCACCAGCCCTGACTTTGTTGCTTTAGCAAAATCGTATTATATCGAAGCTAGCAAAGTTGATGAACGTACAAACTTAAGACAGGCATTAGAAACCATGATCAACCATGAAGGTTCTTACCTATTAGAAGTAATGGTTGGTAGAGAAAACAACGTTTTCCCAATGGTTCCACAAGGAATGAGTGTAAGCGAAATCAGATTGAAATAAGCATAAAGGTAAAAGCTAGCGTAATCGTCATCTCGACTGTAGCGTAGCGAAACGGAGAGATCTTTAACAACATTTAAAGATTTGTCCACAAGGTCGAATGACGAATAGGTAAATAAGAAATTATCATGAGTACTGAAAATACAATAGAACATAAAATAGATAAAGCCGATTTAGACGGAAAGCAGGAATACACCATTACGGTTTATGCCGAAAACCGCATTGGTTTATTAAACAGGATTGCGATTATTTTCTCGAAAAGAAAAATCAATATCGAAAGTTTAAACAGTTCCGCATCAGAAATTGAAGGAATACACCGTTTCAATATCGTTATCCAGGAAGGTTACGAAGTAGTGAGAAAGCTGGCACGCCAAATAGAAAAGCAGATCGAGGTATTAAAAGTTTACTTTAATACCAACGACGAAATTATTTGGCAAGAACTGGCACTTTACAAGGTTTCGACAGATGAAATTGCAGAAAAAGTAACGGTAGAGCGTTTATTACGTCAATACGGTGCAAGTGCAGTAGTAATCCGTAAAGATTATACCGTTTTTGCAGTAACTGGTCACCGAGAAGAAACTGATGCTTTGGTAAAAGCTTTAGAACCTTACGAATTAATTGAATTTGTGAGATCTGCAAGAGTGGCCATTATTAAAGATAGCGCCGGTTTCCACGAAAAACTAAAGGAATTTGAAGCTTTCGAACCTGGTGAAGAATTGGTAGAAAATGAATTTTTAGAAAAAGGAGAGAAAATTTTTACGATGTAGTATAAAGGCAGAGGGCAGAAAGGTTGAAGGTAAAAAGCATCATGCTTAATGATCACTGCGAAAACCTTAGTGCCCTTTGCGGTTAAAACAATTTTAATATGAAATGCAATAAAACCATACCGATTTTAAGAATATTCGATTACGATAAAGCAATCGAGTTTTATGTAAACTGGCTTGGATTTAAAATAGACTGGGAATACCCCTTGGAAAAGAATTCCCCGGTTTATATCCAGGTTTCATTGAACGGTCTTGAACTTCATTTAAGCGAACACCATGGAGATAGCGCCCCTGGTGCACATGTTTACATTGATTGTGTAGGTTTAAAGGAATTCCATAAAGAAATAACAGCAAAGAATTACAAATATAACAGACCAGGCTTAGAGGAAACTTTTCATGGAACCTGGGCAGTAACCGTAAACGACCCGTTCTTTAACCAGATTACTTTTAACGAAGAGCGAAACGAAGCTGAAAATACAGAGATTAAAGAAAAAATATGAACGAAGTATTTGATTTCATAATAAACTCACGTAAGGCATTTATTAAGTTAATAGATGGCTTAACAATCGAAGAATTGAATAAAATTCCCGATGGTTATAACAATAACATCATCTGGAACTTTGGCCATATTGTAGTGAGTACGCAAACGCTTTGTTATGTTCGTACAGGTGTATTACAAGATGCTGCTTCGGTAAAATTTAACGAGTATTATAAAAAAGATACGAAGCCAACTTACACCGTAACAGAACAAGAAGTAGCTGAATTGAAAACCATCGCATTAGAAAGCATTGAAAAAATAAAAGAAGATTATGCGAACGGAAAATTTTCAAGCATCACTCCTTTTATAACTGCAACTTATGGCGTGCAATTGAACAGTATAGAAGAGGTATTGATTACAACCATTGGTCATGATAACGTGCATTGCGGTTACGCATCGGCACTGAAAAAGTATATGTAAAATGGAAGATGTCAGATGGAAAATGGATAAAAAATCGGTGTAATCACCTCATCTGTGTAATCAACCCGAAGGAAAAAATTGGAAGATGTGAGATGGAAAATAGATAAAATCGGTGAAATCACTTCATCTGTGTAATCAAACCGAAGGAAAAAGAATATATAACGATAATTAAATAGAAATTAACCAATAAAAACAATGGCAAATTATTTTAACACATTACCTCTTAGAGAAAAATTAAATCAATTAGGTGTTTGCGACTTCATGGACAGTTCTGAATTTCTGGATGGCGTTAGCGCATTAAAAGGCAAAAAACTGGTAATTGTTGGTTGCGGTGCACAAGGCTTAAACCAAGGTTTAAATTTAAGAGATAGTGGTTTAGATGTAAGCTACACTTTACGTAAGGAAGCAATTGAAGGCAAACGCGATTCGTGGAAAAATGCAACTGAAAATAATTTCACTGTTGGCACTTATGAAGAACTGATTCCAGATGCAGATATAGTAATTAACCTTACTCCAGATAAACAACACACTGCTGTTGTAAATGCAATTATGCCTTTAATGAAAGAAGGTGCCACTTTGTTATATTCTCACGGTTTCAATATCGTGGAAGAAGGTATGCAGATCCGTAAAGATTTAACCGTAATTATGGTTGCACCTAAATGCCCGGGTAGTGAGGTTAGAGCAGAATATGTTCGTGGTTTTGGTGTTCCTACTTTAATTGCAGTTCACCCTGAAAACGATCCTCAAGGTAAAGGATTGGCACAGGCTAAAGCTTATTGCGTAGGTACAGGCGGCCACAGGGCTGGTGTATTAAAATCATCTTTTGTAGCTGAGGTAAAATCAGATTTAATGGGCGAGCAAACCATTCTTTGTGGTTTATTGCAAACAGGCTCTATCTTATCATTTGATAAAATGGTAGAAAAAGGAATCGATGCTGGTTATGCTTCTAAATTAGTGCAATATGGTGTTGAGGTTATTACCGAAGCTTTAAAACAAGGTGGTATTACTGCCATGATGGACAGGTTAAGCAATGTAGCGAAAATCAAAGCTTTCGAAATTTCGGAAGAATTGAAAGACATTATGCGTCCATTATTCCAAAAACACCAGGACGACATTATGAGTGGTGAATTTAGCCGTACCATGATGGAAGATTGGGCAAATGGTGATAAAAACTTATTAAAATGGAGAGCTGAAACGGGTGAAACTGCTTTTGAAAAAACACCTGCTGGTGATGTTAAAATCGGTGAGCAGGAATATTTTGATAACTATACTTTAATGGTTGCTTTCGTACGTGCCGGTGTTGAATTGGCCTTCGAAACCATGGTACAGGCAGGTATCAAACCAGAATCTGCTTACTACGAATCGTTACACGAAACGCCACTTATCGCAAATACCATTGCACGTAAGAAATTGTTCGAAATGAACCGTGTAATTTCTGATACTGCGGAATATGGTTGTTATTTATTCGATCAGGCTTGTAAACCACTTTTAGGCGATTTCATGAAAAAAGTAGATACCGATTTAGTTGGTAAAAACTTTAACGAAGGCAAAGATGGTGCGGTTGACAACAGAAAATTAATTGATGTTAACGAAGCTATCCGTTCACACGAAGTAGAGCAGATTGGCGCAACGTTGCGTAAAGCAATGACTGCAATGAAGGCGATTAAAACAGCATAGTAAACTTACAAACCTCGCAGGTTTTAAAAACCTGCGAGGTTTAAATAATTATATAAAAAGATGTCAAAAACATTAGTAGAAAAAATTTGGGATGCTCACGTTGTAAAAAGTGAAGAAGGATTTCCTGATATTTTATACATTGATACACACTTAATACACGAGGTAACTTCTCCGCAGGCATTTGATGGCTTGCGCAAAAGAGGTTTACCTGTTTTTCGTCCAAAGCAGACTGTAGCAACAGCTGATCATAACGTACCTACCTTAAATCAGTTATTACCAATCAAAGAAGAGCTTTCGCGCTATCAGGTTGATATGCTGACTAAAAACTGTGCAGAATTTGGTGTAGAACTTTATGGCTTAGGACATCCCTTTCAGGGTATTGTACACGTTATCGGTCCTGAACTGGGTATAACGCTACCAGGTAAAACTATGGTTTGTGGCGATAGCCATACCTCTACCCATGGTGCTTTTGGCGCTATTGCATTTGGTATAGGCACTTCGCAGGTAGAGCAGGTTTTTGCAACGCAATGTTTATTGCAGTCGAAACCTAAAACCATGAAAATTGAGGTAAACGGCGAACTTGGAAATGGTGTTGGCGCAAAAGATATTATCTTATACATTATCGCCAAAATCTCTGCAGCGGGCGGTACAGGTTATTTTATTGAATATGCAGGTTCGGCAATCGAGGCTTTAAGTATGGAAGCCCGAATGACCATCTGTAATATGAGTATTGAAATGGGGGCGCGTGGTGGATTAATTGCACCCGACCAAACCACTTTCGATTACATTAAAGGAAGAGAGTTTGCTCCTGCCGGCGAAGAGTGGGATAAAGCTTTAGCATATTGGAAGACACTATATAGCGATGCTGATGCAAAATTCGATAGTGTTTTAACTTTCGATGCAGCAGATATTGCACCTATGATTACCTACGGTACAAACCCTGGAATGGGCATGGGTATTCAGGAACATATTCCAGCAACTGGTGCACAGCCAGAAAAAGAAAAACTTTCGTACCAGAAAGCACTGGATTATATGGGTTTTGATGACGACTCTTCTTTGATCGGAAAACCGGTTGATTATGTGTTCATCGGAAGCTGTACCAACTCCCGCATTGAAGATTTACGTGAAGTGGCTGATTTTGTTAAAGATAAACGCAAAGCAGATAACGTAACGGTTTGGATTGTACCAGGATCGAAGCAGGTAGAACAGCAGGCCAAAAACGAAGGTTTAGATAAAATTTTCGAAGCCGCTGGTTTCCAATTACGTGAACCAGGTTGCAGTGCGTGTTTAGGGATGAACGAAGATAAAATCCCGGCAGGTAAATACTGTGTATCTACATCGAACAGAAACTTTGAGGGTAGACAAGGACAAAATGCACGTACTTTATTGGCTAGCCCGCTTACCGCAGCAGCAGCAGCAGTAACCGGAAAAATTACTGATGTAAGGGATTTTTTGGAGAAAGTTTAAAATAACTGTCATGCTGACGAAGGAAGCATCTGCAAGCTAAGAAACAGATTCTTCGTTCCTCAGAATGACAACTTTTAAAATATATGATACTAGAAGTTGCCATATTAAATGTAAAAGCCGGATTATCGGCTGATTTTGAAAAAGCTTTTAGCGAAGCGCAAAAAATCATTTCCTCAATGGAAGGTTACATTTCGCACCAGCTTCAAAAATGTGTAGAGGTAGAAAACAAATATATCCTGTTGGTAAACTGGAAAACACTGGAGGCACATACCGAAGGTTTCAGAGGATCGGCAGAATACCAGGATTGGAAAAAGTTATTACATCACTTTTATGATCCTTTTCCAACAGTTGAACACTTTACCAAGGTAGAAGGCTGAAGCTTTATTATAAATATTAAATCAATGAAATCACCCCAATCGGTGAAATCATTTAATCTGTGTAATCATCATTAAAAAATGAAAAAATTCACAAAATTAACATCGGCAGTAGTGCCTTTAAACATAGAGAACATTGATACCGACCAGATTATTCCTGCGAGGTTTCTAAAAGCGACTACACGCGAAGGTTTCGGCGAGAACCTATTCCGCGATTGGCGTTACAATGGCGATAATACACCAAAACCAGAATTTGTAATGAACAATCCTACCTATAGTGGTCAGGTTTTAGTGGCAGGAAAAAACTTTGGTTGCGGTAGTAGTCGCGAGCATGCTGCTTGGGCTATTCAGGATGCAGGTTTTGACGCCGTAATCAGCAGTTTCTTTGCCGATATCTTTAAAGGAAATGCATTGAACAACGGTTTATTGCCTATTCAGGTAAGTGAAGAATTTTTGGCGCAGATTTTCAAAGCCGTTGACAGCAATCCAAAATCAGCTTTAGCAGTTGATTTAGAAAATCAAACTGTTACGATTGTAGAAACTGGTACTCAGGAATCATTTGAAATCAATCCTTACAAAAAATCATGCCTGATCAACGGTTATGATGATATCGACTTTATCCTGGCACAAACAAAATTAATAGCAGAATTCGAAGAGGCCAGAGGATAGAAACAGCTAAAAGACCAAAGAAAAAAACCAGTGTAATCACTTAATCAGTGTAATCACCCCGAAAGGAAATATGAAAGAAAGTTTCGTCAGCATTAAAAATTTAAGCTTAAAGTTTCAGCAAAAAGCTGTGCTAAGGGATTTGAATTGGACCATTAATCCAGGCGAAAATTGGGTATTGGGAGGAATTAGTGGAAGCGGAAAAACCTCTTTAGCTAAAATAATTGCTGGCTTACAAAGTGCACCTGGAGATGTAAAAATTTATTTTGACCGCGAAAGTCTATTACCTGCTGAAACCTTGTTTGTCGAAAGCTGGTACCAGTTTAAAAATCTGGAAGGTGTTGCAAATTTTTATTACCAGCAACGTTATACCAGTCAGCAGGCTAAAGAAACTTTAACCGTTCATGCAGAACTGGTTGGTTATGGTAATGGAAAAGGACTTCATTTCGATCAGGTTGAACCGATATTAGAAGCTTTGGGTTTTGCAACATTTGCCAGTTCACAATTAATTGAATTATCCAGCGGCGAACACAAAAAATTGCAACTGGTAAAGGCACTTTGGTTAAAACCGCAGTTATTAATTATCGATCAGCCCTATACTGGTTTAGATTCTGCTTCGCGCAAAAACCTGAACATTTTACTGGATCAGGTTGCAGAAGAAGGTGTTCAATTGATCTTAATTTGCAACGACAGCGAATTACCAGACTGCATTGATTCTTTCGCTGAAATAAGAGATGGCCAATTAGTTAAAGTAGATGCTTTAGAAAGTTCAGCTACCGAAATCCATTTAAGAGAAATTCCGGATTTCTTAAAAGAATCTCCTGTTTACAATTCTGATGATATTGTAAAAATGGTTAATGTAAACATTAACTATGGCGAAAAGCAGGTTTTAAAAAATATCAACTGGGAAGTTAAGGCGGGAGAAAAATGGCTTTTGCAAGGACATAACGGTTCAGGAAAATCGACATTACTGAGTTTAGTGAATGGTGATCATCCACAATCTTATGCCAATGAGCTTTATTTATTTGGCAACAGGCGTGGAAGCGGCGAAAGTATATGGGATATTAAACAGCATATCGGCTTAATATCACCCGAGTTTCACTGGTATTTCGATCCAACCGCCACCGTTTGGCAAAGCATCGCTTCTGGTTTTTATGATACTGTAGGTTTATTCCAACAATTACCCTATACCAAAAGCACACAGGTTGATGAACTGGTAGAATATTTTGGACTAACTGAAAATAAAAATGAATTATTAACCGCACTTCCACTCGGCGAACAGCGGCTGGTATTGTTAGCGCGGACGATTATAAAAAACCCGGAACTGTTAATTCTGGACGAACCTTGCCAGGGCTTAGACCAACAGCAAACACAGCACTTTAACCAATTGGTTGATGAATTATGCAGCAATGGGATGACCTTAATTTATGTTGGCCATTTTGAATCGCAGCTGCCAACCTGCATAGAAAAAAGAATATTGTTAGAAAAAGGCGGGGTAAAAGTCGTCGAAAGTTTAAACACAGAAATATTAAGCTGATGCAAAATTAACCACAGATAAAAAGGATGAACACAGATAAAAATCTAATGATTCGTGAAGCCACGAAGCGTAGCAGAAATAGATTTGTATTTATCGGTAAAAATCTGTGGTAAAAACAGCAGCAGCAAAAGAGGAGTCAATAATGAAGAAGAACATTTTAGTAATACCTGGAGACGGTATCGGACCCGAAGTAACCACTTGGGGAAAAACAGCATTAGAAAAAATTGCTGAAATTTTTGGCCACGAATTTACGTTTGACGAAGCTTTAATGGGCCATGCGGCTATTGAAGTTACTGGCGAGCCTTTGCCGGATGAAACTTTAGAAAAAGCAAGAAAAAGCGATGCGATCCTTTTCGGAGCAATTGGTCACGCCAAATACGATAACGACCCAAGTTTAAAAGTTAGACCTGAACAAGGCCTTTTAAAAATCCGTAAAGAACTTGGTCTCTTTGCCAATCTCCGCCCGATATTACTATTTGATGAACTTCTTCAGGCATCGAGCATTAAACCAGAAATTTTAAGAGGCACCGATATTTTATTCTTCCGCGAATTAACCGGAGATGTTTACTTTGGAGAAAAAACACGCACGGAAGATCGCAATACGGCTTCAGATTTAATGATTTATCACCGTTACGAAGTAGAGCGCATTGCACATAAAGCTTACCAGGCCGCACAGCAACGCAACAAGAGATTATGTTCGGTAGATAAAGCAAATGTTTTAGAAAGCTCACGCCTATGGCGCGAAACCGTTCAGGAAATTGCTAAACAATACCCTGATGTAGAAACCGAGCACATGTTTATTGATAATGCAGCGATGCAGTTGATCAAAAACCCTAAAAAATTCGACGTGGTTTTAACGGCCAACTTATTTGGTGATATTTTAACCGATGAAGCTTCGCAGATTGCAGGTTCAATGGGAATGTTAGCTTCAGCATCTGTTGGCGAAAGCACAGGTTTCTTCGAGCCAATCCACGGTTCCGCACATGATATTGCGGGTAAAGATTTAGCCAATCCATTGGCCTCTATCCTATCGGCAGCTTTAATGCTGGAAATTGGTTTCGGACTTAAGGAAGAAGCCAAGCTATTGGTTGATACCATCGATCAGGTATTAAAAGAGGGCTTTAGAACCCATGATATTGCCGATCAAAACACAAACCGTTTCAAAGTTTTAGGCACCGCCGAAATGGGCAAATTGGTAATTAAATTCTTATCACAAAAATTAATCACTTCCTAAACTTAAGATTATGATTCACGACCCAAACAAAGTTTATATTTTCGACACGACATTGCGTGACGGCGAGCAGGTTCCAGGCTGCCAGTTAGATACAAACCAAAAAGTAGAAATCGCAAAATCACTTGAGCTTTTAGGTGTTGATGTGATTGAAGCTGGTTTCCCGGTATCAAGCCCAGGCGATTTTAATAGCGTAATCGAATTATCGAAAGCGGTTACCAACCCGATTATCTGTGCCTTAACCCGTGCAAACAAAAACGATATCGATGTTGCTGCAGATGCTTTGCGTTATGCCAAAAGACCACGGATCCACACCGGAATTGGCTCATCTGACTTCCACATTAAACATAAATTTAACAGTACCCGCGAAGAAATATTGGAACGTGCTGTAGAAGCCGTGAGGTATTCGAAAAAATTTGTGGAAGATGTTGAGTTCTACGCAGAAGATGCCGGCCGTGCCGATATTGAATTTTTAGCTAAAATGGTTGAAGCAGTTATTGCTGCAGGTGCAACTGTGGTAAATATTCCTGATACCAATGGTTATTGCTTGCCAGACCAATATGGTTCTAAAATCCTTTATTTAAAAGAAAACGTAAAAAATATCGATAAAGCCATTATCTCTGTGCATTGCCACAACGATTTAGGCTTGGCTACCGCAAACTCAATTGCTGGCTTGCAAAATGGTGCCCGCCAGGTAGAATGTACCATTAACGGTATCGGAGAGCGCGCTGGCAATACTTCTATGGAAGAAGTCGTCATGATTTTGAAAACGCACAAAATTTTGGGTTTAAACACCCAGATTGATACTACCCGTTTTTACGAAATGAGCCACATGGTGAGAAACCAGATGAACATGCCAGTACAACCAAATAAAGCGATTGTTGGAGGAAATGCATTTTCGCACAGTTCAGGTATCCACCAGGATGGTTTCTTGAAAAACCGCGAGAACTACGAAATTATTAAACCTGAAGATGTTGGTTTCCCTGATGCTACAATTGTATTAACGGCAAGAAGCGGTCGCCATGCTTTAAAACATCACTTAGACCGTTTAGGCCATAAACTAGAAAAGGATCATTTAGATATTGTTTACAAACAGTTTTTAGTTTTGGCTGATGGCAAACAGGGCATTAATGACCAGGATTTAAACCAATTGGTTGCTTTACACTTAGCTTAATGCGATACGGGTTTGGTGTTGAGCGGTAAGCGTTTTAATTTGACGCACCGACTCCGCTTCCCTAAACCTGATAGCAGTGGAAATACTTTTTAATTGCGCAACCCTGGATACAATGTTATGCTGAGGCACGAAGCATCTGCAACCGATGAAACAGACTCTTCGTTCCCCAGCATTACAGTGGTTTTAAAAGATTGGAACGAATAGCAGGACTGCAATAACCGAAAAGCACCAAACCCTGCTTTACAAAAACATATAAGTGAATTTAAGTCTTGATACTTGATTCTCTATACCTGATACTACAACAATGAATACTACAACACCACATACACTAGATTTTAAATCTGCATCAGAAAGGCTTAAAGGCGTGGTAAAACGTACCCCACTTGAGTTTAATGCCGGACTTTCTTCTCACTACAACGCCAACATTTATTTAAAAAGAGAAGATTTGCAGATTGTACGCTCTTATAAATTACGTGGTGCCTACAATAAAATCAGTTCACTACCTCAAGAATCGTTAGTTAACGGTGTGGTTTGTGCAAGTGCGGGCAACCATGCACAGGGCGTAGCCTATTCATGCAAAAAACTCGGCATCAAGGGTGTTATTTTTATGCCAGAAATTACCCCGAAACAAAAAGTTAAACAAACCTACATGTTTGGTGGCGACAGCGTAGAAGTCATTTTAGTTGGCGATACCTTCGACGATTGCCTGAAAGAAGCGCTGGCCTATAGTGCCGAAAAATCGGCTACTTTTATTCCACCTTTCGATGATGAAAAAGTAATTGAAGGACAGGCAACGGTTGGTGTAGAAATTTATGAAGACCTGCCTGATTTAGACATTTTAGTAATGCCTGTTGGCGGTGGTGGTTTGGCCTCGGGCGTGAGTGCTTATATGAAAACGGTTAAACCCGATGTAAAACTGGTTGGTGTTGAGCCGCTCGGTGCACCATCGATGGTTACGGCCATGGAACACGGCGGCCCTTACACTTTAGAAGAAATAGACCGCTTTGTGGATGGTGCTGCTGTAAAAAGAATCGGCCACATTACTTACGAATATTGTAAGGAACTTCTTGATCAGATGCATTTAATCCCTGAAGGAAAAATCTGCACAACCATTTTAAAGCTGTATAACGAAGATGCCATTGTGGTAGAACCTGCTGGTGCACTATCTATAGCCGCATTAGATCAACTGAGAGATCAGATCGCAGGTAAAACTGTAGTTTGTGTTGTTAGTGGCGGAAACAACGATATAGAGCGCATGCAGGAGATTAAAGAGAAATCTTTACTTTTCGAGGGCTTGAAACATTATTTCATTGTACGTTTCCCACAGAGACCAGGTGCTTTAAAATTATTTGTAAACGAGGTTTTAGGCCCGCAGGATGATATTACCCGTTTCGAGTTTATCAAAAAAACGAATAAAGAAAACGGCCCCGCGTTGGTGGGCATAGAACTTTCGAACAAAAATGATTATGCCAGCTTGTTGCAGCGTATGAAAGATTTTAAATTTGAAATTATTGAACTAAACCAGGATCAGACTTTGTTTGAGTATTTGGTTTAATGGTCTAATCTTTAACCGCAAAGGGCGCAAAGTTTTTCGCGAAGTACCCAAAGGCGGTTCGTCATTCCCAACTTGATTAGGAATCCTAATGCAATCGCTTTAAGATTCCCGCCCACGCGGAAAAGACGACAATTCTTTTAATATATACTTATAAAAAATGAATTTCAAAGACTTAAGCAACAAAACATTAATTTCAGATAGCGATATCGACTGGGAAGATTTAGGTGCAGGCGTTAAACGCAAAATTATGGCTTACGATGACAACCTGATGTTGGTCAAAGTAGAATTTGAAAAAGATGCCATTGGTACCATTCACAATCACCCTCATTTACAGATGAGTTATGTGGCCAAAGGAAGTTTTGAAGTGAGTATGGGCGATGATAAGAAGATCTTAAACGAAGGAGATGTTTTCTTTGCCCCATCAAACGTTTTTCATGGTGTGGTTTGCCTGGAAGCCGGCTTATTGGTTGATATTTTTAATCCGCATCGGGAAGATTTTTTGAAGTAAGACCGGTGATCGTCATTTCGAGCGGAGTGCAACGCAGTCGAGAAATCTATCTCGAGGTAGATCTCTCCGCTCTACTGCGTTCCGGTCGAGATGACGACACTATGTGTAAAGATCGCTAGGAACCTTATATCCTCAACTCTAAGCCCTACTCAAATGTAAACTTTACATTTTTATAACCCAATCCTTCAATAATTGGCTTAAGCACTATTGTCGCATTGGTTTTCGTCTGTGCTAAAATGCTCGATTTTTTAACTTCTGTAGTAATTTGTCTTTCGGCTGCTTTATAAGCTTCGTCTACTAAACTGGCCTCGCGGAAGAAAGCCATCTTTGTATCGTAAACACGTGAGTTTTTATGGTCGATTTTTACATAACAGATTTCGGGCTGTGGTAAATTTACTACAGCAGTGTCCGCATCAATGCTAATATCTTCGCGGGTAATTTTGGTAAGGTCGATACAGCCTACCGCCTCGGCTTTTACAATCAATAAAATACTGGCTTCAGGTAAAAAATCTGTTTTATTTTTGTGCTCCAAAACGTCACTAATCTGATATCTCACTAGTTCCAATTTACCAATAGCCTCAATTTTCTCTACCAGAAGCTGATGTTTGCTTTCTACAGTAGTATTGATACTAAACTTTTTGGAAATAAATAAGTAACCTGCAACGACTAAAATTAACCAGGGTAAAAGTCGGAAAAAGAGCTTCATATTTTAAAAATATTGGGTAATAACATTTGTGTATTTAATCTGTTGCACAATAATTAATCCATTATTCACACTAAATATTTTTTTGGCAAAAGATTTGTAATACCAATATCACACACACAAATAAACAAAATCAAAATGAAAAAATTTACCATCTTAATGCTTTGCATCGCCACACTAGGTCTGGCCTCTTGCAAAAAAGAAACTGTTTATCAAGAACTAAGAGCCAAAACGTATAATTTTACAATCAATTCCAATGAATGGTTACGTAACAGCAATGGGAGTTACTCTGTAAGTAAGGCCTTATCCGCAATTGATGGCGTAACATTGGATGATGAAGGCGTACTAGTCTATTTTGAACACCCTAGTGATCCAAATGGTGATATCCAGTTGCCTTATACATTCAATTACAATGCTTTTAGCTATAAAGTTTCTAATGGAGGTTTAAGGTTTGATGTTCAAGATACCAATAATTTAACAGCTACTGTACCACCTAACTACAATACTTTAGTAAAAGTTGTTATTATTCCGTCTGATTACGCTGGAAATTAAAAACATCTAAACGCTAAAAAACGACTAATGTTCAATTGAATGTGGTCGTTTTTTTTTATGCTCTAATTTTCCCACATTAAAAAGTCACGGATGTAAACATGTTGTATCCCTTGATATGTATTGCCATTAAATTGACTATTGGTAATTACATATTTTGGATAGTTGTTGTCAATCTGTAGTAGGTTTTCAAATTCGCGCTTAATTGTTGCTTCATCTTCTAATTTTAAGGCAACCTGGATATAAATAAATTCACCTTTGCGCTCACCAATAAAATCAATTTCCTTTGTATTTACTGTGCCAACTTTTATTTTGTAGCCCAAATACAGAAGATGATTATATACTACATTCTCGAGTAGTTTCCCTACATCCTGCGGCCTATATCCAATAATAGCATTTCTAATGCCTGTATTTTCAAAATAAAATTTACTACCTGTTTCAAAAATCCTTTTCCCAATAATATCATAACGGTCTATCTCATGAATAATATATGCATTTACCAAATACTTGGTATAAGTTTGTATTTGATTCGGGGCTATATTGGTTTGTTGAGATTTAAGAAAATCGCTTATTTTTTTTGCGGAAAACAAACTTCCAATATTATCTGCCAGGAAAAGAACGAGTTTTTCCAAGAAATTAGTATTTCTCAGATTATATCTCGAAACAACATCCCTGAATAATATAGTGGTATAAATGCTATTAAGATATTCGAAAGCCTGCTCATTTAAAGTTAGGTTAATTAGATAGGGTAATCCACCATACTTAAAATAGTATTCCATATTTTTATCACTATTCTTCAATTTATGAAACAATAAAAATTCAGAATACGACAGACTATAAATAGTAAATTCAATGTATCTTCCGCTTAAATAAGTTGCTAACTCTCCCGAAAGCAATTTTGCGTTGCTACCTGTAATGTAGATATCGTTATTTTGATCGAGTAAAAGTGATCTTAATGCTTTTTCAAAATCAGTTATATCCTGTATTTCATCTATAAATATGTAATTATACAGATCAGGTTTTACTTTTAATAGGATGTAATCATTTAAATCACTTGCATTTTGAATAAAATCGAACTGTAAATCTTCTTTATTAATGTAAATAATATTTGCATCCCTATCCTGTTCAATAATATTGTTTATAATCTGAAAAACCAGATAACTCTTTCCCACCCTACGTTGCCCTGTTAAAACTTTAATCAGATTTTTACGTATGAAAGGTTGTATTTGGTATATGTACTTATCGCGATTTAAAACATCAATAGGTATATTCATATTGTAATCATAACTATAACTAAATCAAATATACATAAAAGTTATAATTATAATTATAACTTTTGTAAAAAATCATCAAATATATAATTACATTTAAAACTCTAAATACCGACTAATGTTCAGCTGAACATGGTCGTTTTTTTTATGCTCTCCCCTGTTCAACTGTAAGACCCGAACGCTAACGCCATTTCTTTCTAACAGCAATTCGTCATAAAATCCTTTATAGTAAACATCTTTTACTTCAAAACGTCTACTGCTCCAATTATTGCTGATTTCTGCCCATTCCGGATAAAAAACTACATTTCCTGCAAAAGTTTTTAAGCCTATTTTCTCTGCATCCCCACGAGACAAAACAACTGCATTGCCTAAAATTTGAGCAGTATAAATATGTTTTGGATTTTGATAAATATCTATAGGCCTACCTGTTTGCAAAAGTTCGCCGTTTCGCAAAATGAGTAATTGGTCGGCAAGAAATAAACCATCAGCAGGGTCGTGAGAGACAAGAATAACTGTTACGCCAGTTTCTGCTGCAACACGTTTTATATCAGCCCTTAGCTGGTTTTTAAGCAAGGCATCAACCTGGCTAAAGGGTTCGTCTAATAGTAAAACCTGCGTATCGGCAACCATTGCCTTTGCTATGGCCACGCGCTGCTGCTCGCCGCCACTAAGCTCTATTATTTTTTTGTTCTGTAATGGAAGAATCCGCAGATGTTCCATGATAGCCAAAGTTTTTTCGGCCTTGGTTTTCAGATCCGTATTCGATAACTGTGAGGCAATATTATCGTAAACTTTAGCGTAAATATTTAACGAAAAATCCTGCGTCACCATTTTCATCTGCTTGTGGCCAGGAATCAATTGTTCATCCGGACCTTTAACCCTTTGGTCTTCGAAAAAGATTTCACCCTCATCTGTTTTCAGCAATCCGTAAATGGATTTCAGTAAAGTCGATTTTCCGCTACCGCTCTCGCCGATAATGGCCACGACATCACCCCTTTTTATCTCGAAACTTACATTTTTAATTCCACCGGCCTGTTCTGCCTGATATTGCTTGGTTAAATTTTTAACGCTGATTAAGGTATTGCTCACGCGGTAAAGATAGTGAATAAGCTTAAAGTGGAAAGACTAAAGCTCAAAGCAAAATACACGTGTGTTTTTTTAAAATTTTGCACGTACAATATTATTTATTTAACTTTAGATAAATAAAAGATTATGAATGCAAAATTAACCCTGACAATAGATGAATCTGTTATAAAACGGGCAAAAATATATGCACAGCATCAAGGTAAGAGCTTGTCATCAGTAATAGAAAATTTACTAAAATCAGTGACTCAAAAAGAAGAAACTGTAAGTAAGGATATTGAACTTTCTCCGCTGATAAAATCATTAATGCTTCGCCCTAAAGTAGACTTACCTGAAGATTACGACTATAAAAAAGAACTGGAAAAAATCAGAGATGAGAAGTATCAAAAGTATTTAAATAATAATGAAAAATAACATACTGATTGATTCAGATATTTTACTCGATTTTTTCCTAAAAAGGGAACCTCATCTTGATCATTCAGCCCAAATTCTAAATTTATGCGCAAATAGGGTAATTAATGGTTTTGTTACAGGCTTAATTATAGCAAACATATACTATTTGTTGAGAAAACACTTTCAACATAAAGACATTTTGGCCGACTTCAAGATTCTATTTACGTTTTTAGATATTTTAATTATTGACAAAAATGTTATTATGGAATCCATCGATTCAGAATTTTCTGATTTTGAAGATGCACTCCAAAATTTCTCTGCGGAAAGCAATGGTTTAATTAACACTATAGTTACCCGGAATATTAAAGATTATAAAAAGAGTAAATTAAGTGTTTTAACTCCTGAAATGTTTCTAAAAACATTATAAAACAAAAAATCCTGTCTCGCCTAACCGAAACAGGATCTGTTCATTTGGTGTGTATTAAAGTTTTAACCTCTCTGTCCTTCGGACATCTCTCCTGAAGGAGAGAATTAATCAACTCGTTAATTTAATCCGAAAGTAACCCCGAAACTCATATTCTTTAAGCCAGCTTGTTGAGCAGTAGTAAACATGTCGTTAAAGTAATATTTGGTAAACAATCCTATACCTCCGTAACCAAATCTAACTGTACCTCCGTAACGAACCGATTGAAAGTGGTAGCTATCATATTGTTTTTCTTTACCACGTTCTTCGCTTATCTGTTTAATTTTTCCATTTAGCAAAAAGCTAACCTCCGGACCTAACACCAGGTAAAATCTTTTACCGTTTTTGTTTTCGCTGGTACGGAATTCGAAGTTTAATGGAATATGTACATAACTGCTGGAGAAACGGTTTTTAGAGAAATGTACTGGTGATTGATCAGTATAAACAAACTCGTTAGAATTTTTAGCGATCGTAATGTCTTTTCTTAAACGGATTAAAGTCCAGTCAAATCCTCCTGCTACATAAACTTTAAAGTTAGAATTAAAGCGGTAGCCAAACTGTAAAACATCAAAAGAGAATGTACTGGTTTTTCCACCTTTGTAATCTAAAAAATCATTATTAGGAGATAAATTAAAACTTCCATTGTCTATCAATCTGGAAAATCCCCAATCAACCCTGGTAAAAGTGATTCCACCTACAAAACGGCCTTTTTTTGCTGAATCTGCTGATTTTGTAGTAATCATAATACCATGGCCTTCACTATAATCCATTTTCTTTTTGGTGCTGTCTTGTTGTGCAAAAGCACCTGGAGCCATAACACCGGCAAGCCCGCTTACCAAAAGTGTTGTAAATATTAGACGTTTCATATCTGTGTGTTGTTGAGTTATTAAATGAGTGAATTATTGAATGTTGTAAAGTTTAAATGTCGAATACTGCTAACTAAAAACTGTTAATTGTAAACTGACAACTGTTTACTTCTTATTACGTTTGCCTATTTTAAACGGACCGATATTGATTGATGACAAAGAAGAATCATCATCATCAGTACGGAACTGAATTAGCTTATCTTTTCTTTTATCCATTTTGTTAACAATCAGGTTTACTACATCGCCAACGTTGCGGATACCTTTATTGTTCTGTTCGTTTTCGTTAACAGGATCATCCGTTTTAATCGCTGTAGGGTTAGCAACTATTACCGTTTCTTCTTTAGGTTGCAGAATAGCCTCTTCGATTTTCGTTCTAATATCTTTTTTAGGCTCTTCAACTTTAGCCACAATGGTTTCTTGCTTTTGCATTTCAGGGGCCGTAATTATTCGCGGTTGCTCTAAAGCAGGTTTATCTTGTTTCACCTTTGTTTTGTCAATAGTCCTTGCTGGTTTAGCCTCAACTGGTAAAATTGGTGCAACATCTATGACCGGTTCAACTACTACAGGTGGCTGATCTTTTACAACTGGTGTTTCCACTACTGGCTTAGGCTTTTCAATTGTATTATTGGCTAATTGTTTACCCTTATTAATATTATTCTGCTGTTGATAAAGCAAAATCCCAACTGTGGCGATAAGCAAAACCGCTGCAGCCGATAACCAATAAATTGGTATAATTCTTTTCTTCTTAGGTATTATTTTACTTTCTATATTGCTCCATAAATCTCTCGAAGGTGTAACTTCCGCATCAACAAAAGCATCTTTAAATAACTGATCAAAATCTTTATCCCGTATAGGTTGCATAACCAAATCCCTCCATTTTTATAATTTCTTCTTTTAATATTGCCCTTGCTCTCGACAGTTGCGATTTACTCGCGCCTTCTGAGATCCCAAGCGTTTCTCCAATTTCTTTGTGCGAATAACCTTCAATTACGTACATGTTAAAAACCATTCGGTAACCATCTGCCAGTTTTTGTATCACCTTCATTAAATCCTGCATCCCTAAAGTTCCAAAATCAAATCCGGTTGATGGTTGCTCGTAAGCCTCATCTATTTCTACAACATTTAAGCTGCGTAAATTTTTACGGTAACTTTCAATTGCAGTATTCACCATAACCCTTCTAATCCAGCCCTCAAAAGAGCCATCGCCCCTATACTCTTTTATTTTCTGAAAAATTTTAATGTACCCCATCTGCAGCACATCTTCTGCCTCCATTCTATCTTTGGCGTAGCGCATACAAACGGCCAACATCTTCGATGCAGTTTGCTTGTAAAGCAGCTCTTGCATCTTCCGGTCGCCAGCTTTGCAGCCTTCCATCAAATCGTTTATCGTATAGCTTCGCGTCAATTTCATTGTGTGTTTGTATATAGAAGATGGGCAATTACAAACAATGGTTGCATGGGGTGAGAAAAAAAGTTAAATAAAGTTAAATTTAGAAATATAGCTATTGATTATCAGACAGATATGATTAAAATAATTTTCAAGAAAGATATAGTTTTTTGATTTGAAAAGCAAAGACAGGAGCATTTTTGAGGTGTTAGTCCC
This sequence comes from Pedobacter sp. MR2016-19, assembly GCF_014947265.1. Lineage (NCBI taxonomy): Bacteria > Pseudomonadati > Bacteroidota > Sphingobacteriia > Sphingobacteriales > Sphingobacteriaceae > Pedobacter > Pedobacter sp. MR2016-19. The sequence goes on along the minus strand of NZ_JADCNK010000004.1, from coordinate 255,992 downwards.
GCTATCCGCTGCAATCTTTTTTATACTTCTGTCATGCTGAGGCACGAAGCATCTGTTTCATCGGTTGCAGATGCTTCGTGCCTCAGCATGACAGTATATTCAAGGTTGCTACAGAAAAAAGGATTTCCACTGCTATCGGGTTTAGCAGGCAGGGACTTCCGAAGTTTCAAAGGGAGTTGGGCGCAGGGGTAACTTCGGAAGTCTACAAACAACAAACCCCGCAGGTTTATACCTCGGGGTTTGAAATGATATGAGTTTAGCAACCCTAAACCTTACACCTTTTACCTCTCAGCTTTCTTCACCTTAAACAATTTGAAATCCTGTTTATAGGTCAAAAAGAAGGAATGGTTAAACTGAAGTTGTTTATCGGTATGATCAAGATCGATATGCGGTTCGAAACGAACATCAAGATATAAATGCGGAATTAATTCTTTTTGGTACGCATAACGCAACGAAACAATGTTTCTTGAACTTTGCCTCAAGCCCGGACTGTACAGGTTATCTGAAACCGATTCATAAAGTGGCATACCTTTAATCGAAATAAAGTTATTGCCCTTCCAGTAAGAAGCAACCAAACTGCCCCACTTACTTTCTAAACCAGCATTTAACCATAAACCAAAACCACCTTGGTAAGCCCTTCTTTTGTCGGGCGAGAAATCTTTGTAAACGGCAATATAGTTATCAGTATATACCTGTTTAATATTGGAATTAATAGCTTTATGCAGCTTTATACCTGTTGCGCCATTAAACATGGTGGTAATCGGGATTTCTTTTAACACATCAATTTGTCCGCCCTGGTGAAAAGCTAAAAACTGTGCAGGAATACTCAATTTCCAGTCGTCATTTTTGATTAAGAAACTTTCGGTTGATAAACCACCAATAATCTCTTCTTTAGCCGGATCACCTTTGTAGATCATTTTTTGCCAGGCAATCCAGGCATCTAAGGTAAATTTCTTACGCTCAACCAATAATTGCGTTCCATATTCAATCGGCGTAGTTAAAGTTCTTTCGAAATCGTATAAAGGTTCAATATATTTATGCTGAATGTTTCCTTCTAAACTACCAAAAATTAAAGTGAGGTTACGCTTATGGTATTTTAAGCTGAATAAAGGTTTAGCATCAGAAATCCCGTTCCGCCCGAAATCTTTTCTGATAAAAGCACCAGCAGTAATGGCAAGATTAGGATGCGCATAATAAACAATTTGAGGTTGCAACTGTGTTCCGTACAGGGTATAACCGTCATGAAAATCGTTGGTATACTCGTAATTACGGACGTAGTTTAAATTGTAGAAATTGAAGTGAACCTCATTAGTTAAGCTGCTATCAGGACGGATCCTGTTTTCGAAGGCTGATTGATTAAACTGTGCCGAAGCAAAATAAGAACTGAAAAGAAAAGTTATTAAGATTAAGGCCATTTTCTGACCTGTAGTTGTAAACATGAGCTTGGATTTTATCGCCCAAATTTAGAATAGTTTTTCGTTTATTTAACCGCAAAGAACGCGAAGTTTACGCAAAGGAAACAAAGTTAACATAGGCTGACCACCAAGGCACAAAGGACACCAAGTTTTTTTGACACCTTTAATTACAAACAATATTCTTTGTGCATTGGTGACTTTGTGGTTTAAAGATTATTCGCCACTTTTTTTACGATAATTTTTATACAGTTTAACTGCAATCATGATGGCCATTGCTACGCCCATTATGCCAACTAAACCGTAAATCCAGTTAATAGCGCTTTTAAGAATCACAACAAATACAATGGCAATCATAAAAATGGTAGCCAGTTCACGCCATAACCTCAACTGAAAGCTAGTTAGTTTATACTGATCATTTTTAAGCTGCTTAACGATGTTTTGACAAATGAAATGATAGATGAGTAAGCCAATTACAAAACCTAGCTTTACCCACATCCAATCGGCTTGAAGCAAGTCTGGATTTAAAGTTAGCATAGATACCCCTGCCAAAACAGAAATAATCATGGCCGGGGTAGCAATAATCTTCCATAAAGTAGCTTCCATTTTAACAAACTGTTTTTGGAGGATACTTTTTTCAGGTTCAGGTTTATCTTTAGCTTCGGTATGGTAAATAAAAAGACTTAAAATATAAAATAAACCAGCCATCCAGCTAATTACAAACACAATGTGTACAGCTTTAAAATATTGGTAAAATGGCAATAGGATTTCTATCATTGTTTTATTTTATTCAAAATGTAAGTATCAATCCAATTTGGGATATTAGTAAGTTGTAGATTTAATATTCCATCACAAATTTCACCAACATAATTGTGTTTTGTTTCAGAATTGTCCCAAAGATAGGTTTGATCTACTTTTTTAAGCATCTCAATTAATAAATCCATTGTCAAAAAATATCGTTTCTCAATCTTTTCTGCATCAACTAAATGGCCTCCTTTCGAAACCCGATCCTTTACTCGTTCTAAATTCATCTTTGGTGTCTCAGTACCAATAAAATAAAGATAGACCTTATAATTATTACGATGAGCAAAATCGATAAGATCTAATTTAGAAGCATGTGAAAACACCGTTTCGAAGCTGAAAGACTTTTTATTTCTGATTAATGAGTATCGAATAAAATCAGCGACAATGGCAAAATGATAAGAATTATAAATTGTTGAGCTTGATAAGGCTTTAACAATAACATTTTCTCTTACAGCTAAGTTCCAGTTTTTTTTGTCAAATCCAGCTTTTATGAAAAGTCCATTTTGAAAGCAAAACGATTCAAAATCTTCATTAGTAGCATCGATTTCAAAATCAGATAAGTTTAGAAAATTCTTCTTCTTAAATTCTTCTTCCAATAAACCTGCATTAACAAAAATTCGGGTGGAGAAATAGCTTGATTTTATAGAATCAAAAAAAGTAGTTTTACCAGAACCATTTGGTCCTGCAAAAATCCTTAATTTAAGTTTTTTGGGCATTAAAAAAGCTTAATTCTCTTTACAGAAACTCTTCTTCTTTTAAAATTACCTTCCGCTACTTTAACTGTATCTCCGTTGTTGAATGTTCTGTAAACACCATCCGCTTTAACTTCGGTCCTACCTAAATTTAAGGCATCAACAACCCTTAGAACATCCTCCATCTTCTTATTAACGGCTCTAATTAATTGTTTAATCGGCAGCTTATCCTCATCATTCAAAGATTTAACAGTCATACTATTGAAGTTATAAAGCTAATATACAAAAAATCAAATGATTCGGTTAATACCTAAACTCCTTCACCACATCAATGGCATACTTCACATTATCGAAAGGAATATCAGGCATAATACCGTGACCTAAGTTGAAGATAAATCCTTCGGTACCGCGCATACGTTCGAATAACTTGTGGATTTGTGCTTTAATTACTGCTTTATCTGCGTATAAAATATGTGGATCTAAATTCCCCTGAACAGCAATACCAGCAGGCAAAGCATTTTTAATGTTCAATAAATCTGCATTCCAGTCAACTGAAATTACGTCTGGTTTAGCTTCTGCCATAATCGGTGCAAAAACCGAACTTCCTTTACAGAAAGAAATTACCGGAATATCTTTCCTATTCAAGTTGGCAATAATTTCCTGGATATAACGGTGAGAAAACTCCTGATAATCATTCCATGATAAAGCAAGCGCCCAACTATCGAAAATCTGCACTGCATTAACGCCGGCAGCAATTTGAAGGTTAAGATAATCGGCTGTTACTTTAGCAATTTTAGCCAAAAGTTTATGTGCCAGTTCTGGTTGGTTGTGTATAAATAACTTGGTTAATTTAAAATCTTTAGATGAACCTCCTTCAATTAAATAACTCATTACTGTAAATGGTGCACCAGCAAAACCAATTAAAGGAATGTCTCCATTTAAGCGTTGTTGAATCACTTTAATGGCATCAGCTACATACTGCAATTCGTCCAGACAATCAACATTTAGGTTTTCAATGTCCTGGGCATTACGTACAGGGTTTGCAAACTTTGGACCAACACCTTGGGTAAAACTCAAATCGCCACCCATAGCCTCACCTGTTACCAAAATATCACAGAATAAAATCGCGGCATCAATTCCTAATAAATCAACAGGTAACATCGTTACGTCGGCTGCAATTTCGGGAGTCTTACACATCTCTAAAAAAGAGTATTTGTTTTTAATTTCCCAATATTGTGGCATAAAACGACCTGCCTGACGCATCATCCACACTGGCGGGCGTTCTGTTTGTTTTGAAAATGCAGCGTCTAAAAATAAGTTATTCTTCATGATTTGTATTTCGTGTCACTACGCGTCATGCTGATCCGATAGCTATCGGATTATTTCAGCATCTTTTTTAGATCCTGAACTGAATTCAGGATGACTAATAGCTTAAAATTTAATTGGGCAAAGGTATTAAATAAAAAAAAAACGAAGTACCTTTTTATCAAAAACTGGTGCTTCGTTTATTCAAAACGACAATAGTCCTATTATATTTTGCTTATTTCTTTTTCAATCTTAACGATAATGTCTTTCGAGCGTTGCGATTCGGCAAGTTCCTTAGCCAATTTAGTATAAGCTTCGGCCCTTTCTCTGTCTTTCTTCCGTAAAGCGAGATTAGCCAAATGGATCAGCACATACGATTTCTCGTTTTTTCCGCCCACCGGAAAACGACTCGCCAACTGAAAGTGATATTCAGCCTTATCGTAGTCTTCTTCCTTCAAAGCCATATTGCCTTGCATAAATTCGTAATAACCCCTTCGATTTTTAGCTAAGCGCTCTGGCTTAACCACCTCTGCCAATAAGGCTTTGGTTTTACCGAATTCGTTATTTTTGAAATGTTTCGATGCCATCAAAACTGAACTATGCTTAAAATGGCTCCAAACAACAAAAGCAAATAAAAGCCCTGAGACAGCGGCTAACTGGTATTGATTGTAAAAAATACAAACCAACGCAGCCAGCACAAAAACTGCCATTAAAGCATATCTGCCTTTATTATTGTACATTAATGACTATCAGTAAACTTATAGCCTACACCACGGATGGAGTGGAAATAAACTGGATTTTTTTGATCTGGTTCGAAATACTTACGGAACGTTAAGATGAAATTATCAATCGTTCTGGTTGATGGATAAACATCATAATTCCAAACGGTTTCTAAAATTTGCTCTCTCGAAACGGCATCGTTTTTACGCTCGATCAACAGTTTCAACAACATCGTTTCTTTTTTGGTTAATGGCGTAATGGTACCATCATCATGTTTCAATTCGAAAGAGTTAAAATAGATCGTTTTATCACCGATTTTGTAAGAATTTAATTCTTTTAAATCGTCAGATTTTAAACTGCGTTTAACCAAAATACCCACACGAAGAATTAATTCTTCTAAGTTAAATGGTTTAACCAAATAATCGTCAGCTCCTTTTTTCAAACCTAAAACACGGTCTTCCGAAGTGTTTTTAGCTGTTAAAAACATAATCGGAACTTCTGCATTCTCTAAACGGATTGTTTCGCAAACCTGGAAACCATCCATTTCAGGCAACATTACATCTAAAATAATCAGATTGAAGCGTTCTTCTTTAAAAATTTTAAGAGCGGTTTTGCCATCTTTAACGGCGTGAACTTTATAACCCTCAAGTTCAAGGTTTAATTTGATAGCATCTAACAAGTGATCCTCGTCTTCTACCAATAGAATTCTTAATTTTTGTGACATAATTGAGATTAACTAAATGTTACTTCAAAAATACTTCCTTGAGGCAAATTGTCTTTTACTGTAATATCTGCATCATGGTATTGTAAAACCTCTTTCACAATAAACAAGCCTAAACCTGTTCCTTTCGCTTTTCTGACATTCTCGTTACCAACGCGGTAAAACTTATCAAATATCAACATTTTTTCCGCATCTGAAATACCTGGCCCTTTATCTATAACACTTAAGTGAATATGACCATCTACATCATTTAAATGCACATTTATCTCATCGCATGGACTTGAATACTTAACTGCATTCTCGATCAAATTGGTTACAACTGACGATAAGGCAAATTTGTCACCCATTATCTGCAAATTTGGCTGAATTTGGGCACTTATCAATTGTTCGTTGCCACAAGAGTGAACCTGTAACCGATCGGTGATTTTATATACCAGTTCTGAAAAATTAAATTCCTCTTTCGGAAAAGTGTAAGAACGGTTTTCGATCTTGGTAGCCAATAGCATATTTTCGACCAGATCGTCCAAACGCTCAATATCTTTTAACGAATTATTTAATAAGGAGATTTGACGTGCTTTATCCAAATCCCGTTTAACAATAGTTTGAATGGAAAGTTTGATTGCCGCTAAAGGAGATTTTAATTCATGAGTAATCGACATTAAAAAGTTCTGTTGCTGTTCTCTTAATTTATCTTCACGTTTTAAGGATTGATGGAGAAAGTAGCCACCAATACAAAGCAAAAATACAAATACCGATCCTTCACCCATAATCATCGTCATGCGACTGGGTTGCAAACGCACCACCAATGTTCCCCATGAAATGAGCTGAATCATCGCATAAAGCAATAATGCGTAAAATATAATTATAGATTTCTTCATTTATCAGTTTTTCCTTCGGGTTGATTACACAGATTGGGTGATTACACAGATTATTTTTCTCCATGGTTCGTGTCTCCACGAACCATCGCACAGTATCATATAATGGGTTAAAAGCTACTTCTTAAATACCAAATCTAATGCTTCAAAAATAGCACGTTTCGCTTTCTCCAATTCAATCTTTGTATGTGCTGAAGATACGAAACCAACTTCGTATCCCGATGGACCTAAATAAATCCCTCTATTCAATAATTCCCGGTGCATCACTTTGAATTTCTCCATGCTTCCAGCATCGATGTCATCAGCCGATTGGATTTTATCTTTATCGGTAAAAGCAAACCAGAAGATAGAGCCAATGGTAAATACTTTAAATTTATAATTACGCGCGGTGGCAAAACGCTGAATACTGGCTACAAATTCTTGTGCCTTATTATTCAGGTCTTTGTAAAAACCCGATTTATTTAATTCTGTTAAAGTGGCAATTCCAGCTGCCATAGCCACAGGATTCCCAGATAACGTGCCTGCCTGGTATACACCACCATCAGGAGAAATATGCGCCATAATTTCAGCGCGCGCACCATACATACCAACGGGTAATCCACCGCCAATGATTTTGCCATAAGTAACAATATCAGGCGTAATACCATAATGTGCTGCTGCTCCTTCAAAACCTACCCTGAAACCAGTAATTACTTCGTCAAAAATTAAAAGGGAACCATTATCGGTACAAATTTTACGCAAAAAATGAATGTATTCTTCATCCTGCATGATTAAACCGTTATTCGCCGGAATACCTTCGATAATTACCGCAGCAATCTGATCTTTAAACTGCGCAAAAGCTTGTTCGATAGCTGTTTTATCATTTAAAGGCACCACAATGGTTTCTTCAGCAAAAGATTTTGGTACACCTGCTGAGGAAGTTTCTCCAAAAGTAACCAGACCTGAACCTGCTTTAACTAAAAGCGAATCGCTATGGCCATGGTAACAGCCTTCAAATTTTAAAATCTTATCCCGACCGGTAAAACCTCTTGCCAAACGTATAGCCGACATTACCGCTTCGGTACCCGAACTGGTGAAGCGGATCTTTTCAACAAAACGGTTGTTTTTAATAATCAGCTCAGCCAATTCATTTTCTAAAGCCGTTGGCGCACCAAAGCTCATTCCATTCTGCATCACCTCGGTAACTTTTTCGCGGATTTTGGGATTGTTATGCCCCAAAATTAGTGGCCCCCAGCTACCACAAAAATCGATAAATTGATTACCGTCGGCATCCCAGATAAAGCAGCCGTCCCCTTTCTCGATAAAAAGTGGCGTACCATAAACAGATTTAAAAGCCCTTACCGGAGAGTTTACCCCACCAGGGAAATACGTTTTTGATTTCTCGTACAGTTCCGCTGATTTTACTCTAGAAATATCAGGTTTACTCCCTGTATTTACCGGAATATCGGCTTCGTTGCCTGAAAACATTTTCTTTAATGAATCTAACATTTTTATTAAGCTAAAAGCTGAAAGACTAAAGCTTAAAGCGAAAAGTAAAGCGCTATAAAATAGCTTTGGTCTTTTGGCTTTTAAGCTTTCAGCTCAAATTACATCCAATTGTTATTTAAAATATCTTTAATATGGTAAGTGGTAACAATGCTTGCACCTGCACGGGCAAAGGCATGCATCGTTTCCATTACTACTTTTTGTTCGTCTATCCAACCGCGTTCCGCAGCTGCTTTTACCATGGAGTATTCGCCAGATACATTGTAAACAGCAATGGGTAAATTGGTGTCCTGTTTTAACCTTTGGATGATATCCAAATAAGCTAATCCTGGTTTCACCATTAACACATCAGCGCCTTCCCGTTCATCCAGCTGCGCTTCTCTTAAAGCTTCCAGCGGGTTTCTGAAGTCCATCTGATAAGCTTTTCTATCGCCTTTGCTTGGTGCACAATCCGCTGCCTCTCTAAAAGGTCCGTAATATGCAGAAGCAAATTTTGTAGCATGACTCATAATAGCTGCATTTACAAAACCGTTTTCATCTAAAAGATTACGCATAGCTTCAATCCGGCCATCCATCATATCCGATGGCGCAAACATATCAGCACCAGCTTCGGCATGCGTTAAAGCCATTTTAGCGATTACCTCAACTGTTTTATCATTTTGAACATAGTCGTTTTCTAAAATACCACAATGGCCGTGACTGGTATAAGAACAAACGCAAACATCGGTAATTACATATAAATCATCACCGAATTGTTTTTTCAACTCGCGCACCGCCGTTGGCACTAAAGAATGATCATGATAAGCTGATCTTGCATCTTCAGATTTTTCGTCGCCAACGCCAAACAACATAATTTTGTTGAGCCCTTTTTTTATGCCAACTTCAACATCTTTTATCAAAGTATCAACCGAATAATGGTTTACACCTGGCATTGCATCAATGGCATGGATGACATTATTGCCCGGCACAACGAAATAAGGGTACACAAACATATCTTTCGATAACCTTGTTTCGGCTACCATCTCTCTCACTAACGGATTTTTCCGTAATCTTCGCGGACGATTTAACATTTTTTTGTATCAAGTATTTAGTATCAAGATTTGAAGTATCGAGATTTTAGTATCGAGTATCAAGACCTGAATATCTTTTAATTTTTTCCTAATGGGGTGATTACACAGATTTTTGGATTTTACATTTAGTATTAAGATTTAAGTATCGAGTATCAAGACAGGAACATTTAACCCTAACCTCCCTACCCTCTACCTTACTTCTATTCCAAAAACTGCTTCAGCCAATCCAATTTCATCAGGCGAGTATGGCAAAGTATAATTCACGCCCATTTCATCAAACTTCTTACCTGTAGAGTTTCCAATAGCAATTACCTGTTGCTCTGGCTCCAATAAATTATCAGCAAAATATGCATCAACATTTGAAGGGCTGGTAAAAATGAGCACATCAGCATAACTCTGATCGATATCTTCTTCAATTACCGTTTCATAAATTGGCAGATCGATTATTTTAGCATCGGCTGGTAATGATTTCTGAATAGACTGCAAAGAATCCTGTGCTCTTGGAAACAATATTTGCTGACCGCTAACCAATTTTGCAAAATCTTCAGCTACTTCAGTAATATCGCCACTTTCACCAACAAAATCAGCAACATGATTAAATTTACGTAAAGCATCTTCTGAACCTCTTCCCACCACACCAAACTTTGTTTTCTTTGGCAGTACCGGTTTTAAGTTGAAAAAATATTCAACGCTGTTGCGGCTACTGAAGAAAACCCAGTCTACATGCTTCAAGATAAACTGATCTAAAACAGTTACTATCGGGAACGTCCGAATTAATGAACGTCCTTCTATTTCAATATTATTATTTTCTAATGCCCTACGGAAATAACTGTGCTCGCCGATTTCCCGTGAAATGAAAACCTTTGCTGGCTTCTTTCTTTCTGCATTAAATTTGCTTACAATTTTTTCTGCTAAACCTTCGGTACTTTCTGCACGCAAAAACAAACGCTCAGGAAAATGGTCAGCGGTTTCGGCTTTTGAAGTCCAAATTTCGAATTTTCCGTTTTCCTTTCTGCAATAACAGCCTAAAGGCATGTGGCAGCCACCTTCAAAAAGATTTAAAACCTTACGTTCTAAGTTTACTGTTTCCGCGGTCTCCGGATCATGCAGTTTTTGCAGTGCATCAAAAAGTTCAGTATCGTTTTCCCTGATCTGAATGGCTAAAGCGCCTTGTGCGGGAGCAGGAATAAACTCAGTGGTTTCCAATTCTTCCACATGTAAATCACTCACATCAAGATTTAAGCGCTTAACACCAGCTTTTGCAATCAGAATGGCATCGTAATCTTCATCACGGAGCTTTTGGATACGGGTGGGTACATTCCCACGGAGATCCTCAACCTCTAAATCAGGACGTAAGCCCAATAGCTGGGCTTTACGGCGATTGGATGAAGTACCAACCATAGCACCTTTTTTTAACGATAGCTTTTGCGAAACATCTACACAATCTTTTAAAATCAAAAGATATTCACTTGCTTCCTCTCTTGGTGGTAAAGCCGCGATAATTAATCCTTCGGGATGTGTAGTGGGTAAATCTTTAAGGCAATGTACAGCCAGATCAATTGTTCCACCCAAAAGTTCTTCTTCCAATTCTTTGGTAAAAAAGCCTTTGCCTTCCAGTTTATCTAATCTTAAATTCAGGATTTTGTCGCCCTGAGTTTTAATGATTTTTATTTCTGCTTCTATTCCAATTACAGACAATTCATTTTTTATATGATTTGCCTGCCATAAAGCCAGGTCGCTACCGCGTGTTCCAATGGTTAATTTCTTCACTATAAAGGTTAAATGAGTTGCAAATTTAATTTAATTAGTGGTTTATACCATGAATTGTTTAAAAATGAGACAGTGAGGTTACAGAAGAGATAATTTAAAGGATTTCTGTGACATTAGGAGACTAGTTTATCCTATTCGTGGTGTAAGATGTTACCATCTTACATTAATCCCTTTGATAGGCTAAGTCAGGTGACAATACCCGAATTCACTATCCTCCAGTATAATGATAAGAAATTCGTTATGGGAAATGCCTGGTAAAAGAAAGATCCTTCATTTCATTCAGGATGACACAACCGAAGAATGATAAAAACTGAAATTGGTGTTCTTTGTGCGCTAAACTTAGCGATCTTTGCGGTTAAACCTTAAGATTGATTAACCAAAATTTCTTTAGCCATTACCATCGGAACGCTGATGTATTTTTTCTCCATGTAGTTCATTACACGTTCTAAAACTTCACGCGAGGCTTCATCCATTTGACCAATTTCATCTGCAAACACGCCATTTATGGCTGTATTTTTGATTTCTTTAATCTTTCTTGGCACTTCTTGCATTGCTAGTTCGATTCGGCGCTGTTTTAAAACAGAGAAAAATTCGGTAATGTTATTGCTGATAATTTCTTCGGCATGCACCAGTTCATTATAACGTTCCTGGATATTTTTGCGTGCCACCTCTTTCAGCGATTCGACTTCAATATAATGTACAGGATTGTTATGGATTACTGCAGGTGTAACATCATTTGGAATGGCTAAATCGACTATTACCTTTTTGCCCTGATCGCCATTTAACAATTTAGCGTATAAAGCTTCGTCAATAATCGCCTCGGTTGAACCCGTACAGGTAATGATCACATCAAATCCTTCATTAAAATCTTCAAGTGCTGCCAAAGGATAAGCCTTACCACCCAGCTCTCCTGCCAAAGATTCGCCCTTAGAAAGCGTACGGTTGAAAATTGAAAAATTGGAGTATTTATGTTTGTTGAGGTATTTTGCTATATTCTGATTGGTTTCGCCCGCGCCAATAATTAAGATCCGCGAGTTGCCACACATATTTAACTCTTTTAGTTTGCGGTAGGCCAATGAAACAACAGAAACCGGATTTTTCGAAATATTGGTATGCGTGTAAACTTCTTTTGCAGTTTTAACAACACGATCCATAATCATCCGCATGTAATCGCCGGTAAAACCAGCATCACGGCAGTTTTCGTAAGCTTTACGGATTTGTGCAAGGATTTCCTTTTCGCCAACTACCAAACTCTCTAAAGAACATGATGTTCTGAGCAAATGGTTAAAAGCTTCTTCGTTTTCGTATACCGTAACATTATCCAGGAAACGCTCCATAAATTCAGGAGGCAATCCCATGTCTAAAACAGTAAGAAACCTGGTTACAAATTCCTTGTCGGTTTTCTCTTTGGTAAGAAAAACAAACTCCACGCGATTACAGGTTCCGATATAGAAAATTTCGCTAACGGGAAGTTCTGCCTGAACATTCTTCAACCTGCTATCTAAACTCTGATCACAAATAACTAATTTCCCTAAAGATTTCAGGTCGATGTGGTGATGCGTAAAAGCTATTACTTTTAAATATTCCAAGTGCTTCCGTTATTAACTATTATCGGGATACAAAAGTAACATGGTGAAGGCATGTGACTGTCATTAACCTGTAATTTACATCAATTTAGAACGGTTTTAAATAACAACCCTCTAAGATTAAACTATATATCGATCATGATAAACAGACCAATTTATAAATTTTTTCTCTGGGTTTATGCCCTTTTCTACGTTCTGGCAGGATGTAACCATTTTTTATCCACTACAGTCTATTACGGCATCATGCCAAAATGGTTGCCTGCACATGGATTTTTAATTTATTTTTCCGGAGTATTAGAAATCGTTTTCGGTTTTTTATTATTGATTAAGAAGACTAGAAAGCTGGCCGCTGTACTGATTATCATGATGTTAATTGCCTTTATGCCTGCGCACATCTACATGATCCAAAAGGCACCTTTTATATTGGGTGAAATGCTGGTAACGCCATTTATAGCGTGGGCGAGGTTGCCACTTCAGTTGTTGCTTATTGGCTGGGCATCGTATTATTACACAAAAGAATAAGGTATTATTAGGCTGTTTAATTTTTATAGCAAATATTACATAGCCTTTTGCTTTCACGATGAGCGTAATGGATTGATTTTATTAATGTGTTAAAATGGTCTTCGACTACGCTCAGACTGACATACGAATTAATTTTATTTAATTTTTAAACAGGCCCTATTAAAATAATATGCTTTTTTTGAAGCGCAATGCCAGTGCAATTGGGAAAGGTACTGTCCTGCTGTACATTGCAATCCTTTTGGATAAAATCTTTAAACAACAATTCATCGGTTCCAAAAGGGATTTCCATTTCCATCAGGGCTATTATACTAAAAGTTGTAATCAGTTTCTTACTATCCCAAATACAACAAAATTAGATTTTGTAGGTTTATATTTTATACCAATTCCTTTAAACTATGATTACACAAAACAATTTTAGCCTTAGCGGTGCTGACGGAAAATTAATTATCGGCGACATCACTTTTGATGAAAAAAATCCAAATACGCCCATCATACTCTTTATACATGGCTTTAAAGGTTTTAAAGATTGGGGGGCTCATAATCTAGTGGCCAGGCATTTTGCCGGCAATGGTTACCGTTACATCAAGTTCAATTTATCACATAGCGGTGTTCCTGTTGATGATCCTATTGACGTAACGGATATGGATGCCTTTGCCAGTAATACCGTATCGAAAGAACTTTTTGATGTAAATGCGGTACTCGATTTTATCGAAAAAGCCTACGGTAAAGACACCAAGGTAAACTTGATCGGCCATAGCCGCGGCGGTGGCTTATCCATCATAGAGGCTTCTAACGATTTAAGGATCAACAAACTGATTACCTGGAGTGCCATTGCCGATTTTGCCAGCCTGTGGAAAAAAGAACAGGAGGCAGAATGGAAAAAGAACGGCAAAATATTCGTCACCAATGCCCGTACCAAAGAGCAGATGCCATTAAATGTTAGTTTATTGGAAGATTTAGAGGAAAATGCAGCTGCATTGAATATTTTAGATGCAGCAAAAAGGGTAAACATTCCCTGGTTGATTATCCATGGCGATGATGATGTAAATGTTCCTCTTGAAACCGCACAAACTTTGGCAGAAGCCAATCCGGGCAGCAGGTTGGTTAAAATTGAAGGTGCTAATCACGTGTATGGTGCAACGCAGCCTTATACCAGTGAAACTTTACCACCGCTTTTGTTTAAGGTTGGTGAAAAGGTTTTGATATTTTTGGGGGAAGAATAATTAAATGTTATGACTGCTTTAACCTCAGAACAAATTAAAGAAATTGCAGACACAATCGATTGCGGTTTCGTATGCCACTGGAACATTAAAAATAACAGCCTGATTTTTATACCAAACGACGAAGGCTTTGATCCTGCCGACAATGATGCATGGGACGAGGATATAAAAGAGTTAAAAATAAATTCAAGTGAGTATAAGGAAATTGAAAAACCAGATTCGACTGAGTCTTTTAGGTTTATGAAAGATTTCACAGATGAGTTACCCGATAATACACGGATAAAAGTTACACTAATCGAGGCACTTAATAAAAGAAAACCTTTCAGAGAATTTAAATATGAAATAGATAATTCAGGAGATTACCGACAGCTGTGGTTTGATTTTAAAAATCAAAAAATGATTGAGTATGTAAAGGACAGGATTGAAGATATTATTATGCTAGAGAACGCCGGGGATGATTAATCATCCCCTCTCCTTACAAAATTACGCATATCACTTCCACTAGGGCTTTGGAAAATCTCCAAATCAAAATAGGGAACCGCAGCCAACAAGTGGTCAAAAATATCGGCAGCCACTTCTTCAAAACGTTTTAAACCTTTCTCTTTCGAGAATACATAAATTTCAATCGGTAATCCGTTTTCTGTAGCCTGTAACTGGCGTACCATAAAGGTGAGTTCCTTATTGATATGCGGATTGCTTTCGAGGTATTTTTCAGCATAAACCCTGAAAGTACCAATATTGGTCATGTGGCGACCGTTAACCAAGTTATTTGGGTTTACCGTATTTTCGGCGTTATAACGTTCAATAAAAGTTTGAGTTTCTTTCAGATAATCCTTTAAAAAATCGATGCTCTGTAGCCTCCCGATCAGTTCCTCATCGCAGAATTTAATACTGGAAATTTTAATGTTAATGTGGCGCTTAATCCTCCTGCCCTCACTTTCTTCCATGGCACGCCAATTTTTGAACGACTCACTTACAATAGCATAACTAGGCACAATGGTTACCGTTTTATCCCAGTTACGTACTTTAATGGTAGTTAAATTAATCTCTGTTACTTCGCCATCGGCGCCGTATTTTTCTACTGTAATCCAATCGCCTACCCTTACCAGATCGATGGCACTCATTTGTACAGAAGCTACAAAACCTAAAATCGGGTCTCTGAAAACAAGGATAAAAACAGCAGTAACGGCACCGAAACCACCAAATACATATAGGGGTGATTCACCTAGAATAATTGATAGAATTAACACGAAGCCAACAATATAAAACACAATTTTGGCTACCTGTTTGTAACTCCTTATGGGCTTATCAGCATATTTCTTTGATGATTCCATAATGGACACCAAAGCATTCAGAAATGCATTTACAGCAAACATTACAGCTAAAACCATGTAGATTTTAGCAAATATTAAAGCATAAAATAACCCGTTTTTAAAATCAATAAAAAGATAAGGAACAACATTATGAATAATGTATGCTCCAAATATTAGGGCAAATGCCCTAAAAACCCTAAACTCGAACAACGCCTTTTGCCAATCGGATTTGGTTTTGGCACTTTTTACGACAACGATAAAAGCCTGTCGAGTTACAAAAATAGTGATAAATAAGAATAACGTAACGCCTACCAGTCCGATGAAAAAATAAGAATAAACAAGTTCACTACCGACAAAGCCTTTACCAGCCAGCCCGTTTCTAAGTTCACTAAACAGGTATTGAAACTCGGGGATATTCATCTAGGCAATTTAGTATTTATTGGTCAGAAAATTTAATGTTGCTCTGGTCTTTGTCATTCTGAATGCAATGAAGAATCTGCTGTGAGAATATTGGTGCTGTTAAAACTATGCTAGTATTGATAATGGCGCCATAGTTTGTAATTCGGTGCTACCAGGATATAGATTATTCGCTGCGCTAAAAATGAAAGTATAGTGGTCTGTGAGGCACAGACCACGGAGCTATTAAACCTCTTTCCTATTAATTCTTTTCTACCCAGTTTCCATCACCTTTAATGATATCGATGAGTTCATCCAAAGCATAAGCCGTAGTCACATTTTTCTTTACCACCTCTTTACCACGGTATAAAGTAATTTTATCAGGTCCGGTGCCAACATAACCGTAATCGGCATCAGCCATTTCGCCCGGACCATTAACAATACAGCCCATGATACCAATTTTGATACCTTTTAAATGATCGGTACGCGATCGGATGAGTTGTGTGGTTTCTTGTAGATCGAAAAGTGTTCTTCCACAACTTGGGCAAGAAATATATTCTGTTTTACTGATGCGTGTACGTGTTGCCTGTAAAATTCCAAAACTGGTTGAGTTGATCAACGAGAGATTTTGCCCTTGTGCGTCAATCCATATGCCGTCGCCAAAACCATCAGTAAATAAAGCACCAATATCGGTAGCGGCATAAAGCATTAAATGATCAGCATCTGCATCCTGGTAAGTCCTTTTAATAATTATCGGAACCTGATTTTTTTGTTCTTGCAGGGCTACAAAAAAGGCCCTTTGCTCGGCCATGCCATGTATTGCAGAAGTCTCTAGAATTAAAACAACCGTACTATCCAATTGTGCAATTGTTGTATTGCTAAATTGTTTTGAATCAATCTGTAAAAAATTCAAAAATTCATCTTTAACATCCGCTGAATCATATTCTGCAAGCGTAAATAAAGGATGGCAATTGTTTTTATCGTTAAGTTTTAACCAGGCTTGATAATTATAAACCTGTTTTAAATTTCCCGGAAAAGAGAAAGAAGGTAAATTATCACCTAAATAAGCTAAATCGCAAGCCTGATCGGCCAAGTTATATTTATCTAAACCTGCACTATAGTTATAACCAACCGAACTTAAAAAGTAAGGATCTTTTAAATTTTCTTTCGAAACATCAATCATTACAACCGGATGGTGACCACCACCAATGTGCTGAACCGGAGTGGTAATGCGGCGGTTGTATTCATAAGGAGAGTAAGTTGGGCGTGGGACGTGAGGCGTTGGGTGTGAATTAATCGACTCCGGATTTTCGACTTCGGACTTCGGACTCCTCAAAGCATAGCGGTCTGCCAAAGCTTTAGCTACGGGTGCTTCAAATTCAGGATCTTCGGTTAGGGAAACACGAATGGTATCGCCCAGTCCATCTTCTAATAAAGTTCCAATACCAACGGCCGATTTAATGCGGCCATCTTCGCCGTCACCAGCTTCTGTAACGCCTAAATGCAAAGGATAATTCATGCCCTCTTTAGCCATGGTTTCTACCAGTAAGCGATAAGCCTGAACCATCACCTGGGTATTGCTGGCTTTCATCGAAATTACCAGGTTATAGTAATTCTGGTCTTCGCACATGCGGATAAACTCCATTGCCGATTCAACCATTCCGCGGGGTGTATCGCCGTAATGGCTCATAATCCTGTCAGATAATGAACCATGATTGGTACCGATGCGCATGGCCGTACCATACTCTTTACAGATTTTAACTAAAGGGATAAACTTTTTGTAAATCCTGGCCAGCTCTGCGTTATAAGCATCCTGTGTATATTCTATATTTTCGAATTTCTTTTTATCGGCGTAGTTACCTGGGTTAACACGCACCTTTTCTACAATCCTGGCGGCCATTTCGGCAGCATTTGGTGTAAAATGGATATCAGCAATTAGCGGCACATTATAACCTCGAAAACGCAGTTCTTTTTTAATATTAGCCAGATTTTCGGCTTCTTTAATGCTAGGTGCGGTGATGCGAACATATTCGCAACCCGATTCTACCATGCGGATCGTCTGTTCTACCGTACCCAAAGTATCCATGGTATCGGTAGTGGTCATCGATTGTATACGGATCGGATTGTGCCCCCCCAATGCGATATCACCAATGTTTACTTCCCGGGTTAAATACCTCGAATAAGTGGTTAAACTGTTGCAATATCCGCCAGCCAGATCATGTTTTGCCAATATATTTTCCATCTGTTTGCAAAGATAAGGATTGTTGGAATGTTTTAATGTTGGAATGTTGTAATTAAATCGGCCTGATTATTTCAGAAAATCAAAGCTTTTGTTTTTGGAAACGGGAGAGCAATATTACTTGGAAAATGTAGCCCGCTCCAGCTTCTGCCGATGGAAATATCGGCATCCCGCTTTGATCGGGTTTATTTTTAACGGTGGGTGGGTTTAGCATCATTGCACTGGCCTAAGTTTCATAAACGGGATGGAAGCGGCATCCTTTTGCTGTCAGCTAGATTAGAGTCGAAGGACAGCCAAAGATATAGCGGACAGCCCGGGTAACGAAAATAGATGTGATAATCTTGCTTTTCTAATCAGATCAATCTATCTTTTATGACCAAAGTATTTGCAGCAATATCATGCCAGCACTGGTTTTTCTTATTCAAAAAGCTATATAAATAACCAAAAAAAATAGGAATTACAGATAAGATTTTAGAAAAATTCCTTACCAAGGAAATACCAAAAGAAATCCGGCTTCCTTCTAAATCAGTTACTTTAATATTGAGCAGTTTTTTACCAATGGTGGCCTGACCGGCTGATGCCTCTGCAATACTGCCATAAATGAGTTTTATAATAAATATGGATGGGAATGGGATCAGAAAAGCCATAATCCGCTGATCTTTTCCTTCAATAAAAATATAACTCGTTAAAATAATGATGCTATATATTCCAAAAATAATAAAATGATCAATTACTGATGCCAATAATCTTTGATCAAAAGCGGCGAAATATTGAGGTGCAGTTTTTTGATAGCTAAAACCTAAAAGCTCACGCAATTCGGGAATTGCATGAGCTTCTTTATAATCGTCCATTCCAGGTTTGCGTATAAAAGTATTCGCACTGATGTTTAAATCTTTCAGTTCGTTTAAACTATACGGCCCTTGTGGCTTACCATTAATTACAACTATATATACTTTTTCTTTATCAGGATTCATTGGATTATAAGATTTCAAGATCAGCGTTTTATAAAAGTTAGACCGACTAAAGCCTTACACCCTCCACCTTAAAACCTTCTGCCTTTATATCAGGATTCATTAGATAGGATCAGGATTGTTTGGATTTTAGGATTGCAGGATCAAAAACTCTATTAAGACTTCAGTTAGCGAAGTCTAAGCCTTACGCCCTCCACCTTAAAACCTTCTACCTTCCTAATATCTGCTTACCTCAAAGTTACTCAATCCGCCATCTAAATTGATAAAGATTTTTTTAGCGGAAGTTTTATAATTAGAAGTTTCGTAAACACCATCGCTCAATTTCTCAAATCCATCGAAATCTTTAGCTGATAAACCTGTTTTGGTTCTAATCCTGCAGCCTGAGTTAGTAGGAACTTTGATTTTAACATCGGCAACACCCGATTTTACGATTACATCGGTTATTGGCAATAAATCTCCGAATTTAATATCCAAAGCTGCAGCTCCACCATCAAATCGGAAAGTACGTACTTTGTAATTGGCAAAGTCAAAGTTTGCTTCGCCAGCCCCCAGTTTCATCAATATATCCCAGTTGGCTTCTTTATTTAATTTGAAGTCAACATCGTTACCACCATCACCAAAATTCCATTTATTCTTTTTATCGTCCATTTGGAACGTAAGCACGGTAGCACTATCAGTAAGGACTTTCTTTAAAGAAAAGTTGCCATGTTTTTTCTTTACATCTGCATTGATCAACTCAGCTGTTTCACCATCAAGATTAAAAGAGATGCCACCTCCGGAAATATTTAATACCGTTTTTTTTGCATTATCTGCAGCTACAAATGGTTCAGATAAACTTAAGTGATTATATGATGTGTCGTTATCATGATCATCGTCGTCGTTATCGTTGTCGTCATTATTGTGTTCAATATTAATGTCGACATCTTTTTTAAATTGACGACCCCACCAACTGCCGTGTTCGGGAACCTGTTGGCCTTTATAAAAAAGGAACGACAGGGCCACCACTAAAACACCAAGAGAAATGATGCTGCCTGTTTGCGAATTGTTTTTATTAAACAGGATATTTAAGCCTGCTATAATTAAGAATACCGGCCAAAAGCTCCAAACATTGCGCCAATAAAAAGTGATTACGCCAAAGTTTTCGAGTAGAAGTACACCGCCAATAAAAAGCAGGATAATACCCCAGATTAATCTATCTAATTTCATTTTAATTATACTTGAGGGTTAGCGGATGTTGAATTATCATCTTTGTTAACTGGTGTCGCAGGTTCATTTTCTTCAATGGTTTCAGAAAAATCAGCTGTTTTTTGTTGCTCAGCTTCCTGTTGGTGCTGAAAAGCCGCCCAGTCATTCTTTCTTTTTGATTTGGCTATGATACTTATGCCTAAAGCAATAAATATTAACGGCCACATGTACCTGAATAAGTTGCGGATGCTAAACCAATCAGGTATAAAATCCATTTCTCGCATCAGGAAAAAACATCCTACTACGAGCAGCACCAATCCGCCTATCGTGCGACCAGTATCATTAGATTTATTGAATTTGTCGAAATTGGGCTGCGTTTCAAAAGGTGTTTTCTGTGTACCGTCCACAGGTTGTGTCCAATTCTGATTTTCCTGATTAGCAGGTCCGGCAAAGGGATCGGCTGTTCCAAATGGTTGTGGATTTGGGTTTTTATTACCGAAGTAATCATTAAATTTTGAGAATCTTGCCGCCGGATCGTTATTAACCGGAACAATAATCCACATTATAATATAGGCAACCAAGCCTCCTCCAGCCATAAATATTGCCGATAATGCAAACAATAACCTAATTATGGTAACCTCCACCTGCATGTAATCTGCAAGTCCCGAAGCTACACCGGCAATCATCTTATCGTGTTCGTTTCTAAAAAGCTTCTTTTCCATAACGTTGTTCATTTTGTGTTTAAAAATCAAGCGGGGTAATCAAAACCTCATCTACATTTACCCCTTTACTTAAGTTTAAAATGGTAAACAAAGTTTCTGCAATATCTTCTGGCTGTACAAATTTTTCATCGGGAATTGTTGTTCCCTCCCAGGATGAAGTTTTAGTAGAGCCTGGCAAAAATGCAGTTACTTTAACATTGTGAGGTGCTAACTCTTGCCGCAATACATGATTAAGACTTAACATCGCTGCTTTTGTTACACTATAACTGCCTCCATTTTTTACAGGTACTTTACTGGCGACCGAACAGATGTTAAATATATGGCCTCGCTGAGCTGAACGCATTTTTTTCCCAAAAAATTTACTGATGTAATAACAGGCATTTGTGTTTAAGTGCTGTTGCTTTTCGAAGGTTTCGTCATCCTCATCAAGCATGCTGCCAGGCAAAAAGATTCCCACGTTGTTTACTAAAACGGTTACGTGATCAAAATCTACATTGGTCGAATTTAAAAAATTATATACTTCTTCTTTAACCGAACAATCAGCTGAATGCGTAAAAACAGCATTCCCATAAGGAATTAATTCCTGCCGAAACTTTTTGAGTTCATCTACCCCCCTTGCTACCAAAATTAAATCGTATCCATTTTGAGCAAATTTAGTCGCAATAGCTCTGCCAATTCCTTTAGTTGCACCCGTAATTACAGCTTTCATTATTTATGGTTTAATTTTTGTTGACAAAAAACCATATTTATATTCAAAACCACGAATATTTTTACAATTAACAAAGCGCTCCAACTTTTTTATCGTTTCTTTGTAGTAGTATAGAACGATCATTTAAATTAAGCAAATACATACGGAATGAATTTTACCAATTTCGGCAGATACATCCTGCTACTCAAGTCTGTATTCAGAAAGCCGGAAAAACTGAAAATATACCTGAAAGAAATCGCCAAACAAATGGATTATGTTGGTGTAGGCTCTTTAGGTTTAATTGCCATTATCTCTACTTTTATAGGTGCAGTAATGACTTTACAAATTGCTTTCCAGTTGGTTAGTGATTTTATTCCAAAAACAATTATCGGTTCTGTAAACCGCGACTCCAGCATCTTAGAGTTAAGTCCAACTATTAGTGCAATTGTTCTGGCAGGAAAAATAGGATCAGCCATTTCATCAGAAATTGGTTCGATGCGTGTTACTGAACAGATTGACGCTTTAGAAATTATGGGTATAAACGCACCTGGCTACCTTATTCTTCCTAAAATTATTTCGGGCATAACCATGGTACCCATGTTGGTGATCATTTCTATGTTTTTAAGTATAAGCGGTGGATATATTGGCGGTTCTATTTCTGGGGCGGTTACACCTTCAGAATATATTCAGGGTATTACCACTGATTTTAATCCTTATACCATCGTAGTAGCACTAGTAAAAGCTTTCGTATTTGGATTCATCATTACATCAGTTCCGGCGTATGAAGGTTTTTATGTTCGTGGCGGTGCTTTAGAAGTTTCGCAGGCCAGTACCAGAGCAGTTGTAATTAGCTGTATCTCTATTCTTGTTTGCGATTATTTAGTTACTCAACTTTTATTGTAATGATCGAAATTAAAGATATTTATAAATCTTTCTCCGGAAATGATGTATTGCAAGGTATTTCCGGAAAGTTTGAAGAAGGTGTAACCAATTTAATTATTGGTGGTTCCGGATCAGGAAAAACTACTTTACTGAAATGCATGGTTGGTTTGCATCAGCCAGATTCGGGCTCGGTATTGTACGATGGCCGCGATTTTACACCAATGACTTACGAGCAACGTATTGAAGTACGTAAAGAAATTGGCATGTTGTTTCAAGGCTCTGCCCTGTTCGATAGTATGACTGTTGAAGAAAACATCATGTTTCCATTAAACATGTTTACTGATCAAAGCAGAAAAGAAAAGCTGGAAAGAGTTGATTTTTGTTTAGAACGGGTAAACCTTGCGGGTAAAAACAAATTATTCCCGGCAGAATTATCTGGTGGAATGAAAAAACGTGTGGGTATTGCACGTGCCATTTCTATGAACCCAAAATATTTGTTCTGTGATGAGCCTAACTCAGGTTTAGATCCAAAAACTTCGATCGTAATTGATGAGTTAATTCAGGAAATTACCGAAGAATACAAAACCACAACCATTGTAGTAACACACGATATGAACTCGGTTATGGGTATCGGCGATTACATTTTGTTCTTACACGAAGGAAAAAAATTCTGGGAAGGTAGTAATAAAGAAATTGCACATACAGACATTAAGGAACTAAACGATTTCGTATTTGCCAGCCGCTTCATGAAGGCTGCAAAAGATAAGTTTTAAGAAAATTCTTATATTTGTTTATTATGACTGCGGCTACAAAAAATATCATTCACAAATTAGAAACCTTACCAGAAAGCATGGTAAACGAGGTAGAAGATTTTATTGATTTTTTAAAAGTCAAACATTCGAAGAGCTTTCCTAAATCGGAAAACGAAAAAACAAATATTGTCGAAGAACCAAAAAGCTTGTATGGTGCTGCAAAAGGCTTATTTATCATTCCTAAAGATTTTAATGATCCAATAGACGATTTAAAAGATTATATGTAATGCGTCTTTTACTCGATACGCATATTTTCATTTCATTAATTAATGAAGATCATAATCTTGATCAGTCAACAATAAACAGCATTATTGATTCTGAAAATGAAAAATTTATAAGCATTGCCAGTTTATGGGAAATCATTATAAAGCTTAACATAGGAAAACTGATTATTACCAGAAACCTGGAAGAGATGTATGAGGTAATAAATAATTTCAGTATATCAGTATTGAATATCCAAAAACAACATCTTGACAGGTATTTGGCTTTGCCTTTGATCCATAGAGACCCATTTGACAGATTGATTATTGCACAGGCATTAGCAGACAATCTCACTTTGATAACTGACGATCAATACATTATAAATTACCCAAATTTAAAGTTATTTAATACATGATACAATTACTTGCCCCAACTCATTGGAAAGATTATGAACTGATTGATTGCGGGGATTTTGAAAAATTAGAACGTTTTGGAAATGTAACCCTTATCCGTCCTGAGCCTCAGGCGGTATGGAAAAAAACATACTCAGAACAGGATTGGAAAAAAACGGCCAACATCACTTTCAGGGGCCGTTCGGCTACTTCGGGCGAATGGGTAAAGAAAAACCAATCTATTCCTGATCGTTGGCATGTAGAATATAAAAATGATGAAGTGGCCATTAAACTCCGCTTAGGTTTAACGTCTTTTAAACACGTGGGCGTATTCCCCGAGCAGGCAGTAAACTGGGATTTCATATCTTCATCGATTAAAAAATTTAAAACACCACAGCCTAAAGTTTTAAATCTTTTCGCCTACACCGGTGCCGCATCACTAATTGCCAATGCAGCAGGTGCAGAAACTACCCATGTTGATTCGATTAAACAGGTTGTTACCTGGGCAAATGAAAACCAGGAGCTTTCAGGATTGAAAGATACCCGTTGGATGGTTGAGGATGCATTAAAATTTGTAAAGAAAGAATTAAAAAGGGGCAAAAAATACAATGGTATTATTCTAGACCCACCAGCTTATGGCCACGGTCCTAATGGCGAAAAGTGGAAACTCGAAGACCATATCCAGGAAATGATGCAGGATGTAGTACAATTATTAGATGAAAAAGAACATTTCTTAATCTTAAATACCTACTCCCTTGGTTTTTCTTCGGTAATTGTTGAAAATTTAATCCGTACTTCTTTTCCTTCGGTTAAAAATCTCGAAACAGGAGAATTGTTTCTACAGGCTACATCAGGCATTAAATTGCCATTAGGCGTTTTCGGTAAATTCTGTAATGTGTAAATGTTAATTACTTTATTTTAAACTATCAGATTTCCGTCCTACTTTCATCGGTCCGGAAAAAGACTAAATTTTAATTATCTAATATATTCTATGAAATTCCCTCAATTAGCAGGCACCCTAATACTTGGTTTTGCCGCAATCAGCTTATTTGCCAACTGTAATTCAGACGGTAAGAGCAGTGGCGGCATTGGTAAAATCTTCTCATCTGATACCACTAAAAAGAAAACCGACTCGACCGTAAACGTAATGAAACCGGTTGATCCAAAACTTTACGATTCGTTAGTAAAAAAACTGGCAAATGGAGATACTACCGGAAGATGGCCGGTAAAAAAACAACCATATCCTTTAGCTGGGGCTATTTTACCGTTTAAACGCATTGTTGTTTATTATGGAAACCTGCATTCAAAAAAAATGGGCGCTCTTGGCGAGTATGCGCCTAAAGAAATGTGGAAACGGTTAAATGCTGAGGTTAAACATTGGGAAAAGGCTGATCCTACCACCCCTGTACAACCAGGATTACATTACATTGCCGCAGTAGCAAGTGGAACACCTGGGAAAGATGGAAAATATATCAACAGGATGGGCAATAAACAGATCGATTCTGTTTTAAAAATTGCCAAAATGCAACCCAACACAATTGTATTTTTAGATCTTCAGGTGGCTTTAAGTACTATAAAAGCAGAATTACCGCACATCGAAAAATATCTTGAACTGCCTTATGTACATTTAGGTATCGACCCGGAATTTTCAATGAAGGATGGTTCATTACCTGGCAGAAAAATCGGTACTTATGATGCTGCAGATGTAAATTATGTAACGCAGTACCTGGCCGATATTGTTAAAAAACACAATTTGCCTCCAAAAGTATTTGTATTGCACCGCTTTACAAAGAAAATGGTAACCAACTCAGCTAACATTAAATTACGTCCTGAAGTGCAGGTGGTAATGCATATGGATGGATGGGGCGAACCCGATTTAAAAATAGGTACCTACCGCCACTTTATACAGGGCGAGCCTGTACAGTTTACTGGATTTAAGCTGTTTTATAAAAATGATCTGAAGAAAGAGCCTAAACGGTTAATGACTCCGGAAGAGCTATTAAAGCTTAAACCAAAACCGATATATATCCAATATCAATAAAACTGAAGCCTGTAATTACGATTACAGGCTTTTTTTATTTGCTTCCCAGTTGGAAAAAGCATATCAAGTCGTAGCATCACGCTACGACTTTCAAAAAATTAGAAAATAATAAATTTCTTTGCGAGATGCTAAGACCAGCGTTTATTGAAATATTTCTATCTAGTTTTAGCGTCGCGCCGTGACTTTCAAAAATTAGGGGAATATTAAATGTCTTTGCGTATATTTAAGAGAAAGATTTTTAGGTTTTATATAAAACATGTCTTCCTTAAAACACCCAGGAATAATTAATCTTTAACTATACTGTAATATCAAAAAAATGTCTTTTTTTTGATTGATCCAAAAATTGGAACAGATTTTATATATGTAGGATATGCAAATAGCAACATTTGGCGGAGGCTGTTTTTGGTGTACCGAAGCCGTTTTTCAGACATTGAATGGGGTAAGCCAGGTTACATCAGGCTACATGGGAGGAGATTTAAAGCATCCTACTTATATGGAAATTTGTAATGGCAACACCGGACACGCAGAAGTAATTCAAATTACGTTTGACGAGAGCGTAATTTCGTTTAGTGAGTTGTTATTGGTATTCTTTAAAACCCACAACCCAACAACCCTGAATAGACAAGGTAATGATGTGGGTACGCAATACAGATCGGTAGTGTTTTACAAAAATGAAGATCAGAGAAAACTGACGGAGAAAATGATCGAAGATTTAACCAAACAGCAAATTTTCGATAAGCCCATTACAACAGAAGTTTGTCCTGTAGCCGAATTTTATGAGGCTGAGGACTACCATCAGAACTACTTTAGCAACAACCAGGGAAAACCTTATTGCGCATTTGTAATACAACCAAAACTGAATAAGTTTGCTACTGATTTTAGAGATAAAATTAAACCAGAGCTTTTGGAATAATTAAATTTCGAAAGTAAGTAAAGCATGCTGACTAGCTGTATGAATATCTCTCCAAACCCTGTTAATTTCTGATTCCTTCTTTGCAGCCTCCAGGCCACAGTATGGAAATAAAGTAGCTGCCGATTTCCAACAGGTATGGACCAATTTACGGCTGATTGAACTTACCTCGCTTAGTTTGTCATCAGTAATTTCTCCATTACTCATTAACTGATTCCAGGACGCATCAAAATTATAATAGAATTTTGCACGAAGGCTTAACACTTCTTCTTTGCAGCGGTTAAGTTCATGATTAAAAAACAAAATTTGTGCTTCGCTATATCTTCCTAACCCGGAACGGGAGTAAAATGATTGCTCTACCAGCTTAATAAAATGATTGGTCATCCCTAAACTATTTACCGTTAACGTGGTTTCTGCGAGCTGCAAAAAGGGATAGTCAAAGCCAGAATCGGCCACTTCAATTTGCTGGTTAATTTTAAAGGCACGATTTTCTTCAACCTTTAAATCGCAAACTTCAAAAGCATGGCTCCCTGTGGCTATTAAACCAAAGTAAGACCAACCAGGTAAAATATTTACTTCCTCTTTTTTAAGGATGAATGACTTAATTTCCGGTTCTCCATTTTCATCCAAAATGTCATCACCATTTTCGTTTTTAAGTGTACAGTTAGCGGTAAATATAGTGGCGTGTAATGCACCACTGGCATAACTCCATTTTCCATTGAGCAGATAACCAGTTTGCGTTTTAATGGCCACACCACCAACAGCACCACTTCCGGCAAAACAAACTTGGGGATTCGCAAAAATCTCTGCGGCCAATTCGGGATTTAAAAACCCTGCAAACCAGCCTGCACCGGCACAAAGTGTAATGGTCCAACCTAAACTTCCGTCGGCTTCTGCTAATTCTTCTTCCAGTCTTAAAATTTCAGGGAGCTTTTTGTTTGGTCCTCCATAAATTTCGGGTACAAAAAGTTTAAACCAGTTTTCCTGATAGGCCAGTTCTAAAATTTCGGGATGAAGTTTACCCATTTTTTCAGAAAGTGCGGCATAATCTTTTACTTTTTCCTGCCAGGTAGTTGCTAATGTTTCACTCATGTTTTTTTATAGAATCTAATTAAGCCAACTTGAGTTTGCTTTTTTAATAATTTTCTTCCAGTCAAAAAATCCAAATATAGCTACGACGAACAAAAACGTAGTTAAACAGGCCATAAGCGGAAGCTTTTTATGAAATAGCAACGGAATGGCCACAATATTCGAAATATTAAGGAATATCCAGTTTTCTATTTTCCGTTTGGCCAACAGCCACATGCCTGCCCAGGCAGTAGCAGAAACAAAGGCATCTGCGATTGGAACATCCGATTTGGTAAAGAAAATATCTATTTTAGCAATCACAAAATGTTCAGGCAAATTGATTAGAGCGGTGTAGAAAATTCCAAACCCTATTACAGAAATTAAAACAGCTATAAGTAATTCTTTTCTTGTTGACCATAGAACCTCCCTATGGTGATGATTTTCCTGATTTTTCCAAATTAGCCAACCATACACGCTCATTACCAAATAATAAACATTCAGTACAATTTCTGCATATAAATTCGCTCTATATAGTAAGCTCATCACCAATAAAATAGAAATAATCCCTGTTGGATAAAGCCAGATACTATTTTTCTTTGCTAATAAAACTTCAGATACGCCGAAACCAACAGCGAGCCATTCGATTAATGAGGTGTGTAAAATTTGCTCCTGAAAAAGCTTAAACCAATCTTGAAAATTCATTTACAATAATTTGCTTTGCAGCCGGTAAAAAAACAATTAGCTACTGTTTTCAGGGCGAAACAGTTTTGTAAATTTTAACCTCTTCCTACGGCGGCATTACCCGCATCAGGTTCATTAGAAGGTGTAAGGTTTGAGGTATAGGGCATAAGGTCAAACCCTATACCTTAAACCTTTTGGCTTAAACCTCTAAATGGGTATAATCTCAGCAAATTGATGGCAACAGAAATTGCAACATCAAAAAGCACCCCTTTGAGCATGGCAAATATAGCTTTAAAAATGAAATGTTTTGGTTGAAATACGAAGAGTTGTCAACTTTCTTGCCACCAGGCCATTAAAGTTGACAACTCTCAAGTCTATTTAAAACAAGCCCAACTGCCCCTTATCGTCAATATCAATATCATCCGGATTGGTAATTTCGAAATCTATCTTTTTAGCAGGTTTTTCTTCTAACTCAGGTTTCTCTTCGGTTTTAACCTCTTCCTTTTTAACAGGTTCGGCTGCTGGCTTTGTTTTTTCTACTACTGGCTTTTCTACTGCAACAGGTTTTTCTTTTACCTCTGGCTTATCCGCTTTAACTACAGGCGATTCTGCACGTTCAAATTTAGGCTTTAGCTGCGTTGCAACAGCTTCATCCGTAATTGTAGCATCATTGGCTTCAGTATCAGTTGCCGTTTCTTCATTATTAACCGCCTCATTAGCTGTTATGCCATCATCCTCATTTTCATCAACACTGGTTTCTTCAGGTTCTTCAACAGCCACTTCAGGCTCTTCTAATACCACTTTCTGTACATCATGTGGCGATAATCGATTACCATTTGCTTTTAATCCTTTAACATCAATCAATTCAGCTAAGGTTAAATCCAACGTTTCCGGAATCTGGGTTTTACCTTTTAAAACATCGACGATAATTTTCGCTGCCGGATTTGAAGTAAGGTACAGCAACTTCGATTTCTGCTCCTCACTGATAAAAATGGTTTTCCTCCCGTTAGCTTGTAGTTCGAATACAAAACGTTTAATAAAATAGTTCTGCGCTTTGCCTTCAAAATGAACAGCGGCAAAAATCTGTTCAGGATCAAACTTCTGAATCAGGATTAATCCATCATCAAAGTGATTGCTCAGTTCGAAAGAACTTAACTCATAGTAACCATCTTTATGTACCTGTAAAATGCGGTCATCACCATCAAATTCGCCCAGGTATTTTCCACGACCATCAACATTTAAGCGTTTCAATAAATCATCGTACCAGATCTTCAGACCCGATAAGGTAGAAACACCCTTACTCTTCAAAATGATCTTCTTAACCGGATATTTTGAAATGATATTCCCCTGCGATCCACGTCCTTTAATGGCCACTTCTGCAAAATCCTGATCGAACTGAAGTTTACGCAATTTAGAATGCGGTTTCAAGGCAACATTCACAATTTCCGCCTCACCATTCGGGTTGGCAGTAAAATATAAAACCTTCGAACCTTTAGATCCTTTGGTTAAATCGTATTCCTTATCGCGTGTTACCCCAACTACGGCAAACCTTTTAATATAAGATGTACCGCTGGCACCATCTTTATAAACCATGTTGTAAATGGTACGCTCATCATTTTTCTTAAAAACCTGGGCGTGAATAATACCTTTACCTACAAAGGTCTTATCAGCCACCTTGGTGATGATACATTTACCATCTTCGCGGAAAACAATTACCTCGTCTATATCCGAACAATCAGCCACAAATTCATCCTTACGTAAACCTGATCCAATAAATCCATCCTCACGGTTCATATATAGTTTTACGTTAGCCAATGCAACTTTAGATGCTTCTACCCGATCAAATAAACGGATTTCGGTTTTACGCTCCCTTCCTTTTCCATATTTACTCAATAATTTCTGGTACCAGGCAATCGCGTAATCGGTAAGATGTTTTAAGTGGTTTTTAACGACTTTAATCTCATCTTCCAGGTTTTTCATCTGCTCATCGGCTTTTTTCACATCAAAACGGGTGATGCTACTCATTGGCTTATCAATCAGCTTCTTAAAATCCTCAGGTAAAATTTCGCGGTAAAGCGATGGTTTAAATGGCTCAAATAAAATATGTAATACCTCAACTACAGTATCAAAATTAGATGAGTTTTCATATTCAGGATTTTTGTACATCCCCTCCTGAATAAATATTTTAAGCAAAGAACTAAAGAAAATTTTCTCCTGCAGCTCGTGCAAGCGAATCTCCAGCTCTCTCTTTAATAAATTTTTAGTGTGTTTGGTATTTTCAATAAGGATATCGTTCACACTCAAAAAGAGTGGCTTATCACCCTGAATAATACAGGTATTTGGTGAAATCGACACCTCACAAGCTGTAAATGCATACAATGCATCAATGGTAACATCAGGCGAAATACCCGGTGCCAGATGCACTACAATTTCTACATTGGCCGCTGTATTATCCTCAATCTTTTTAATCTTGATTTTGCCTTTATCATTGGCCGATAAAATACTATCAATAACAGAACCAGTGGTGGTGCTAAATGGTACTTCGGTAATTACCAAAGTCTTTTTATCCTTCTCGGTTATTTTCGCACGAACGCGGATTTTACCACCACGCTGCCCTTCATTATAATTCGAGAAATCGGCCATCCCGCCCGTAAAGAAATCGGGTAATATATTTGGGCGCACCCCTTTCAGCGCATCTATCGAGGCATCCAGCAATTCGATAAAATTGTGTGGCATTACCTTGGTAGCCAAACCCACGGCAATACCCTCAGCACCCTGTGCCAATAACAAAGGGAATTTAACCGGTAAAGTTATTGGTTCATTATTACGCCCGTCATAACTTAACTGCCACTCGGTAGTATCAGGGTTAAACACCACATCGTTGGCAAATTTTGATAAACGTGCCTCGATATAACGGGGTGCAGCAGCACTATCGCCAGTAACCGGATCGCCCCAGTTACCCTGCATATCAATTAATAAATCCTTTTGACCAATCTGTACCATCGCATCGCCAATAGATGCATCACCATGCGGGTGATATTTCATGGTGTTACCGATTACGTTGGCCGCCTTATTAAAACGCCCGTCATCCATCTCTTTCAAAGAGTGCATAATGCGTCGTTGAACGGGCTTTAAACCATCGTTAATGTGTGGAACTGCTCTGTCGAGAATTACATAAGACGCATAATCGAGAAACCAGTTTTCGTATAAACCGTTGATTGGGGTTATGGTATGTTTGTGCTCTTCGTTTACGTTTTGATCTAATTCTTCACTCATTTATCTACAAAAATTGGCAGCCGTAAATATAATAAAAATGATTACACAGAGTGAAGAGAGGTTATTCACATTTTGAGATCTAAAAAGTCGTCATCTCGACTGAAACGAAGTGGAACGGAGAGATCTATCCAGATAGATTTCTCGACTGCGCTGCACTCCGCTCGAAATGACGATCGTTGGGTACCCATCTCTAGAAAATAATATTGTAATTTATCCTATCGGCTGGTGTCTCACCTGCCGAAATCTAAATTTGTTATGTTGATTTGGAAAGCAGGGTTCCGTAAGTTTTGTTAAGTGTTAATCCGGCTTTCCGATACGATCTTTTTGATGCTCCAGCTCAGCCCAAGGCAGCAAAAAGGATCTCCCCTGCAATCCGGTTTAGATAAATAGTTTTGTGGTGCTATTTAGGGTGGCAAAACGTAGAACTATCCACAGCTGATGTTTAGAGCTTACATCTTCTTCTTAAATTGTCTCCTATGTTTACAAAGGCTAACAAGAAATAGTAAACGCTACATCATCCCCCTTACCCCTTTAAAGGCTATCGACACATCTACATTAGCCTGTATTTGTTTTAGCGCATATTTCTAATTCGATCGTCATGCTGAATTTATTTCAGCATCTTTCCTGCTAAATAACGAGCTTTGATATCTCAAAAACTATAGTTTGGAGATAAAAGTTAATTTTTTTCCGCTCTATGCCTTATCCGTGTCGACACAATTAAGTAAAACATTCTTCTATCGCTCTATGCCGCGGGGCATGGTACTTTGGAGTGCCAAAGTACCCAAAGCGCTCTGTCAATCCAGCAATGGGCCTTTTACACACCCTACACTCATCAAAAAAACAGCGGCACTTCGTTTTGTGTTCAATATTTCTTAAAGCTTTAAATTAGCGTCTATGAACACAAAACCACTGCGTTCTAGGTTTGGCAGTGCTATTTGTTCCTTCCTACAACTGTTTTTTTGATTTCTCTGGCCCTTGGGATTGACTGCGTTCTTCGGTTAAAACAAGGTATTATTTAAGGAAGCTAGCAAAACGCCTAAAAAATCAACCTCAAAAAGATGTGTCCACACGATAGCCTTTAAAAGGGTGACGATTTTTCTTTCGCCACTATCGCTCCAACCGATCCTCTACAAATGAAAAAGGCAGTAAACTCTTTACACTCGGTACTTTTAAAACCTCTCCGTTTAAGCAATAAAAAATCACCTCGATTGGTGCATTTTGCTTACGTTCAAACTCTGCCATCACCTGCAAACAGCCGCCACAAGAGGTAACAGGTTTTAATATCTCGAAGTTATCCGTTTGGGCAGTAATAGCCATACTTTCAATCACTGCATTTGGGTAGGTAGCGCCGATGCTAAAAAGAGCTACACGTTCTGCACAAAGACCAGATGGATAAGCTAAATTTTCCTGGTTGCTGCCCAGAACGGTATCGCCTGAGGCCAGGCGGATTGCCGTACCAACTCTAAATTTAGAATAGGGAGAATAAGAGGTATTTAAAGCCTGTTCTGAAAGTTCGCAAAGGGTTCTATCTGCCAATGTTAATTCTGTAATACTTTCGTATTGTTCAAAAGATATATTTAGATTTAATGAATTCATTTGTAACTAATTAGTAAACCGCCAATATTAAATTTTTATGGCGGGCGAACAATTTAAGTTATTTTTTGTATTATTTAGTAAAACAGGCCTTAAAATTAATTTTAATGGCTTGCTTTTAGCATTTATCAAACACCAAACACACTTAGCATTGAATAAATACGTACGCAAAAGTCTAAAAATTCTATTGTGGGTAATTGCTTCCATCATCATTCTGGTAGTTGGTGTAGCGCTATCCTTAAATATTCCAGCTGTTCAAAATTTTGTTAAAGGCAAGGCCATAAATTACCTGAAAAACAAGACCAAAACAGAGGTAAGTTTAGAAAGCATTAAAATCGCATTGCCAAAAGATGTGGTTCTAAACAAATTTTACATCGAAGATCGTAAAGGTGATACTTTATTATATGCCGAAAAACTAGCGGTTGATATCAGTTTATTTAAGCTATTAAAAAATACAGTTGAGATCAATAATATTGAACTAAAAAATGTACGCGCCAATGTGAAGCGCATCACTCCCGAAACCACCTTTAACTTTTCTTTCCTGGTGGATGCTTTTACAAGCGATCAGAAAAAGCCAGAAGAAAAAGTAAAAAAAGATACCACTTCTACCCTAAAATTCTCTGTTGATAAAGTTTCTTTCGAAGATATTGGCATTAACTACCGTGATGATGTTGCAGGTAATGATGTGAAATTATATTTAGGCGCCTTTAAAACAAAAATTAAAGATTTCGATCTGGCCAACCAGCATTATGTAATTAAAGAGTTAAGCCTGGTGAATACTTCGCTTCGTTATTTACAGCAAAAACCTCTTGTCAAATTGGTTCAGCATATTACCAACAGCGTAGATAGTACGGAAAAAGAACAGGGCAAATTGCCATTAATCGAGGTACAGAACTTCGTTTTTAACAATGTAAAGGTAAACTACGACGACCAGATCTCGACAACCAAAGCCATTGCCACTGTAAACGACCTTGGCCTGGCAAACCTGAAAGTAGATTTAACCAATAGTAAATATTCAGTTGATGATGCACATTTAAACAAATCGAATATTCTTTTCGCCTTTAAGCCAGCACCAAGCAACGATTTAAAGAAAGTTAAAGATACTGTAGCGCCCCAAAAATCAGCTTTAGGCCTCGTTATCAAAAACATTAGTTTAGCCGATAACGATGTACAGTTTGATAACCTGGCAGCTAAACCTGCTCCTAAAGGAATGGATTTTAACCACCTTAAAATTAACAAGCTTAATTTGGGGGCTAGTGATGTAAGTTATAGCGCCGCAGGTATAAAAGCAAATGTTAAAAATGGATCACTAAAAGAGAAAAGCGGCTTTGTTCTGGATGAATTACGTGGCGACGCGGTGTATAACGACAAACAGATTAAACTGAACAATTTCATCCTGAAAACACCAAATACCTCTATTGAAAATGCAACTGAGTTAAATTTCACCTCAATGGAGGATTTAACCAAACATCCTGAACGTGTAAAACTGAATATTGCCCTTAAAAACACCACCATTGGTTTGAAAGATGCTGGCTTTTTCAGCACTGCCATACCGGCCAATTACCGCAACGAAAAAATAAAAATCAATGCGGATGTTAATGGTTATTTAAACAACCTGAATATCCCAAAACTGCAGATCAGCGGCTTAAAAAACACCCAGATTGATATCAGCGGAAATGCCAAAGGTTTGCCCGATATTAAAAAAACCTTTCTTGATTTAAACATTAAAAAACTTCATATTACCAAAGGTGATATTTTGGTAGCTGTACCTAAAAAATCAATTCCTCCTTCAATTGAACTGCCTAATGTAATCGATGCAAAAGGTAATTTTAAAGGCTCAATGACTGATTTCAATACCAACCTGAACATCAACACCGATATGGGTGGTGCAGTGATAGTTGCAGGCATGAATGGCCCTAAAGGAAAAGAAAGTTACAAGGCAGATATCAGTTTAAACAACTTCAACGTAGGCAGGCTGTTAAAAATGCAGCCAAAACTGGGCCGTGTTTCGGTTAAGGCCAATGTAGCAGGTACCGGCCTAGATCCCAAAAAAATCAATGCTAAGTTTAATGCCAGGGTGTTAAGTGCTTATTACAATAAATATACTTATCGCAATTTAACTCTTGCCGGCAATTATAGCAACCAGAACATCAGCATTAAAAGTAGCATGCCCGATAGCAATGCCAACTTTAATTTAGATGCTAAAGTAAATATGGCGGGTAAATATCCGGCGGTAAAAGCCGATTTAAATTTAAAACAGGTAAACCTTCAGGCACTAAACTTTAGTCCGACGGTTTTAAGTGCCGCAGGAGTGGTTAAAGTAAATCTGACCACTGCCGATGCAGATTATTTGAATGGATCGGTTGATGTTACGGGTTTACAACTGGTGAAAGATAAACAGAGAATTAATGTCGATACGATTTCGATCCGTGCAAAATCTACCGCAACAGAAAATGAACTTACACTAAAATCTGAAATACTCTCAGCAAAAATTGACGGAAAATACCAACTGACCAAAGTAAGTAGTGCAATAATTAACGAAATCAATAAATATTATGCTTTCGGAACCGTTAAAAAGGTTCCGGATCAGCGTTTGCGCTTTTTTGTTCAGGTTTATGATTCTAAACTATTAAAGAGTTTTGTACCTGAATTAACGGTTTTTAAACAATCTCAATTTTACGGATTGATTGATACACAAAAAGACAGCCTACAGATCAAAGGTAATTTCCCGCAGGTAGTTTATGGAGATTTCAAAGTAGATACAACGGTTTTAAACATCAATAACGAGAATAATAAACTGGACTATAGTTTAACGGTTAAAAGCCTTCAAAGCCCGTCTGTCGCACTATTTAATACAGAAGTAAGCGGTGAGGCTTTAAATAATAATTTAGGCGTTAATATTTTCCTTCGCGACAGACAACTTAAAGACAAATATGTAATAGGCGGTACTTTCCAATCGATTAATAAGGATTTTAAATTTGCTTTAGATCCTCAAAAGTTATTGCTTGATTATCAAAAATGGGTGGTTTCGCAAGATAATTACATTCAATTTGGTGCATCAGGCATATTGGTTAATCAGTTCCAGATCAGCAACAGCGGGCAGTCGCTTTCCATTAACAGTAACCCTACCCAACCAAATGCACCTTTAACCGTAGCATTTAAAGATTTCCAATTGGAAACCTTAACCAAATTTGCAGAAACCGATACCACTTTGGTTGGTGGCCGTTTAAACGGAACCGCAAATGTTAAAGATTTGGCCAGCACACCAAAATTTGAAGCGAATTTAACCATCGACCAGTTGCGCTATCAGAAAGATCAGTTGGGTACTTTACGTTTAGCGGTAAACAACGATACCCAAAATGCCTTCGAGGTAAATATGGCCTTAACTGGCGTACATGAACTGAGGGTAAATGGATTTTATTATACTGCACCTCAAAGCGCATTAGATCTTACCGTGAACATCGATAAAATCGAAATGAAAAATATCGAGAGTTTATCCGCAGGTCAGCTTAAAAATGGCACAGGTACCTTAACCGGCGCCCTTACTGTTAAAGGCGCATTAACGGCCCCTAAAATACTCGGTGATTTAACTTTCAATAATGCGGGTATCAGAGTGGCTTATGTAAACTCCTATTTCCGTTTGCCGAATGAAAAAATATCATTTACCAATGAAGGTATCAGTTTTAACAACTTTACACTGATTGATTCACTAAATCAGAAAGCAACCATCAACGGAAAAGTTTATACGACCGATTTTAAAAATTATCGATTCGGTTTAGATATCCGGATGAACAATTTCAGGGCAATCAATTCTACCGCTGCCGATAATGATATGATTTATGGAACGGTATTTTTAACCAGCAATATCAAAGTACGCGGAGATTTGAATCAGCCGGATGTAAACATGAATATCAACGTGAATAAGGGAACAAAATTCTTCTTCGCTTTGCCTTCAAGTGATCCGGCGATTATTGACCAGGAGGGTATAGTACAGTTTATTGATGCTGATGCACCGCCGTTTAACGGACAAAAAGCTTTAAAGGTTGATAGCATTAGTAAATCCCCTATTAAAGGTTTAAACCTTGTAGCAGCTGTAAAAGTAGATCCGGAGGCAGAACTGAATGTGGTTGTAGATGCATCTACCGGCGATAATTTAAAAGTTAGAGGCGACGCAGACTTAAATGTAACGATGGATCCAAGCGGAAAAATCAGCATGACTGGCCGCTATGACATTGTTGATGGTTCGTATAACTTAACACTGGCCGTTGTAAAAAAGGAATTTAAACTGGTTAAAGGCAGCAGCATCGTCTGGACAGGCGAACCTACTTCTGCAACTGCAAACATTACTGCTTTATACGAAGTTAATGCTGCTCCTATCGATCTGTTAAACCAACCAGATCTTTACGAGGCGAGAACAAAACTACCTTTCCAGGTTTATCTGATGATAAAAGGCGAATTATTAAAGCCAACTATTTCATTTAAACTCGACTTGCCAGAAAATGAACGTGGTGCTTTAAATGGCCAGGTTTATACTAAATTAATTAATGTAAACCGCGATGAAAGTGAGTTGAACAAACAGGTTCTTGCTTTACTTGCCTTAAACAGGTTTATTGCGAATAATCCTTTTCAAAGTCTGGCAGGCGGAGGTGGTGGTGTTTCTACCCTTGCCCGTTCGAGCGTAAGCAAACTGTTAACCGAGCAATTGAATAATTTAACCTCTGATTTAATTCAGGGTGTTGATCTTAACTTCGGCGTAAATTCATCTGAAGATTATTCAACCGGTTCGATGCAGCAAAAAACAGATCTGGAGGTTGGCTTATCTAAAAAACTGCTAAACGATAGATTAACCGTTAGCGTAGGAAGCTCTTTTGCTTTAGAAGGGCCTCAGGCACCAGGAGAAAAATCGACTAATATTGCCGGAAACGTAAACGTAGAATATGCCCTCTCTGCTGATGGACGGTACCGTTTGAGGGCTTACCGCCGAAATCAGAATGATATGATTGTACAGGGACAGATTGTTGAAACAGGCCTGGGCTTTACCCTGGTAGTAGATTACAATAAGTTTAGAGAGATTTTTCAAAAGAAAAGAATAAGAAGAATAAGAAACATTGAACAGAAAGCACAAGATGAGAAAACTAACTAGACCGCTTTTATTTTTATTGGCCTGTTTAGTTTGGGCGGCTTGCAGCAGTACCAAATCCTTAAAACCAGGGCAGATTTTGTATACCGGTGCTGAAGTAAAAATCAATCCAGACTCATCGGGGAAAATTGACAATGAAAAACAGGTTAAAACCGATCTGGAAGCTAAAACAAGACCACGCCCTAATAAGTCGTTTTTGGGTATAAAATTTAAACTTGGCATTTACAATTTTGCTGGCGAGCCCAAAAAGCCAAAAGGTTTTAGAAACTGGTTACGCAAACAAGGGGAAGCTCCTGTGTTATTAAGCGAGGTAAAGCTAAAATACGACAATGATGTATTATCTAGTTATCTTATTAGTGAAGGCTATTTACAGGCAACCGTTACCGGCGATACCCTTGTAAAAGGAAAAAAAGGTAAGGCCATTTATACTGCCGTTACCGGGCAACGATATAAAATCAACAAGATTAATTTCCCTCCTGATACCGGGGCACTCACAAAAATCATCAATGCCAACAAAGAGAAAACCTTGCTAAAAGTTGGCGATTATTACGATATCGATACTTACAAAAATGAACGGATCAGGATTGATAACGACTTAAAGGAAAGTGGTTATTTCTATTTCAGCCCCGATTATTTAATTATGCAGGTAGATAGTACTATAGGTAAAAACCTGGTTAATGTTTCGGTTAAAGTAAAAGACATTGCTCCTGATGCTGGATTAAAACCTTATACTATAAAAAACATTAACATCTACCCTAATTATTCGTTAAGGAGAGATAGTACATTAAGAAAACTAAAACCGCTTCAGTATAACGATTTCAATATATACGATGACCGGAACACCTTTAAACCAAGACTTTTTGACCGTTTGGTATTCTTTCAAAAAAATGAACTTTATAATCGTAAAGACCATAACCAATCATTAAACCGCATGGTTAATGTGGGTGCCTTTCAGGATGTAAGAGCCGAATTTTTACCTGTTGATAGTTTCAAAAACAATCAACTCGACTTGAATATCTATTTAACTCCTTTAAAGAAAAACTCACTTACCTTTTCGGTTGTAGGCACAAGTAAATCGAACAATTTCGTCGGTTCGGAGGTGAAAGTAACACAAACCACCAGAAACTTGTTTAGAAATGCAGAACAATTGGATTTGAGTGTTAGTGGTGGTTTTGAAACCCAGACTAAAGGAACTTCTTTAGGCAAAAACTCCTTATCGTTAACTGCCGAAGGAAAACTAACCTTCCCCAGGTTTATTGTTCCTTTTTACAAACCGAATAGCACAAACGCTTTCATCCCGAAAACGATTACGTCGCTTTCTTATCAAATGCTTAATCGTGGTTCTGAATATACCTTACATGCATTTAAAGGCCAATATGGTTACAACTTTAAAGAGAATTTGTACAAAGAGCATAATTTTAATCCGATATCTATCAGCTATATTTCTACAAGTTTTCCCAATAATACAAGAGATAGTCTTTATGAAGTTAATCCACTATTAAGAACTACTTTGGAAAGTCAGTTTATTATTGGCAGTAACTATAATTTCACCTATACCAACCAGATGGAGGATAGGCGGAGAAATAACACCTACTTCTTTGGAGGATTAGAAACCGGGGGTAATGTTTGGGGAACTTTTGTACCAAAAGATGAAGAAGGGAAACGTACACTTTTTAATGTGCCACTAACCCAGTTTATCAGGGCAGAAGCCGATTTAAGAGACTATTACAAAATTACCAGAAACTTAATCTGGGCAAACCGGTTAAACTTAGGTTATGGTTATGCTTATGGAAACTCTACCTCATTGCCATTTGTTAGGCAGTTTTTTGCTGGTGGTAGCAATGACATCAGGGCTTTTCCAGCCAGAACTTTAGGTCCCGGAACTTTTAAGGTTAAAGATGATGCAATTTTTGCCGATCAGGGTGGTGATATTAAGTTGATGCTTAACTCAGAACTGCGTTTTAAAATAGTAAGTGTACTGTATGGCGCTTTGTTTGTAGATGCGGGAAATGTCTGGTTAAGAAAAGAAGATCTTGGAGAACCTGGCAAACCGGAAACGGCCAGGCTTGGATCTGGCTTTAAGCTGAAAAATACTTTTAACGAGCTGGCCGTGGGTACTGGTGCAGGATTACGTGTAGATGTAAGCATTTTTGTAATCCGCTTAGATGTAGCCTTCCCAATTCGTAAGCCGTATTTACCTGAAGGACAAAGATGGGTATTAGATGATATTGCCTTTGGAAACAAAGACTGGCGAAAACAGAATATAATTTATAACATTGGGATAGGATATCCGTTTTAATTCTTCGATGAAAGTATTCCATAAGATCAAAAATTTCTTTATAGCGCTTTACCATCTTTTTATTGCGGCAGGAAAAGGCTTTGTAGAAGACAGGGTAACTAAATTAAGTGCTTCGCTGGCCTATTACACTATTTTTTCCCTTACACCGCTGATCATTATCCTCCTCTCTGCAGCCACCTTATTTTTGGGCGATAAAAAAAATGAAGAAACGCGGGGGAAATTCTTTGGACAGGTGACCGAACTGGTGGGGAAAGATGCGGCAGGCCAGATCCAGGGTTTTGTAGAACACGCAAATAAAACCGGGCAATCAACCTTTAGTTTAATTGTAGGTATTGTGGTACTGATTATTGGTTCGACGGCTATATTTATCGAAATACAGGATAGCATCAATATGATCTGGAAAGTAAAGGCCGTACCCAAAAAGGGTTGGATAAAAATGCTTACCAACAGATTATTATCATTTTCATTAATCGTCTCGATGGGCTTTTTATTGCTGGTATCGCTGGTGGTAAATAGCGTAGTTGTGGGTTTGGGTTCTAAATTGGCCAGTCTGCTTTCGCGGAGCAATATTAACGAAGTCATTCCGGTTGCTAATGATACCATGGCGCTGATTATTTATATCCTGAATAACGTAATTACACTAGCGGCAGTTACCGCCGTATTTGCTGTTATTTTTAAAGTATTACCTGATGTGATCATCCGATGGAAATCGGCCATAATTGGCGCATTATTTACTGCTGTACTTTTCAGTTTAGGTAAATATCTGATCGGGATTTATATCGAAAAAGGTAATCCAGGTTCTGCTTTCGGAGC
This sequence comes from Pedobacter sp. MR2016-19, assembly GCF_014947265.1. Lineage (NCBI taxonomy): Bacteria > Pseudomonadati > Bacteroidota > Sphingobacteriia > Sphingobacteriales > Sphingobacteriaceae > Pedobacter > Pedobacter sp. MR2016-19. Next base: position 214,188 of record NZ_JADCNK010000004.1, on the reverse strand, counting down.
CGCAAGTTCCATCATTGTTATTTTATTGTGGATTTATTACACCTCTATCATTTTATATTTCGGGGCAGAATTTACCCAGGCTTATGCCGAAAAATATGATAACGGCATCTCCCCTAGTAAATATGCAGTGTTCACCAAAATCACCATAATAGAGAAAAAGGTAGATGTATTGCCACCGCAACACCCGGAAGATACGGTGAATGCCCCTAAAGAATAATTACCATTTGAGATCATAACGTCATCCTGAACTTGTTTCAGGATCTTTTCAAAAAACGGTCATCGCTACCAACTGTTGTTTTTCAAAAAAACTAAATAACTCAATAACAAGTCAATATAAATATTCATTTCGACCGCAGCGGAGATAATTACATCTCTATTTAAACCTACTTTTAAAATTAGAGTAGAAAACCTACCAGCCTACATTTTGTTTTAAATTTTAATAATATGTATCTTTATATAATGACTACAATGACCATACAAGTTCCTGATGCTCTTGAGAAAGAGCATGAGGAGACAACGCGCCTTATTGCAGCCAAACTATATGAAGCGGGTAAACTTACGTTAAGACAAGCCGCTGAAATGTGCAAAATGAAAAAATGGGATTTTGCTGAAATCCTGATCAAGTACAATGTCCATTATCTGGACGAGAGTGCGACTGAAGATCTTGAAACATTCAGAAATGCTCTTAAAGGATAAAATTGTCATTACCGATGCCAGCTGTTTCATTACGCTGGACAAAATAGATGGTATAAATTTACTCCACTCCCTTTACAAGCAGGTAATAACAACTCCCGAGATAGCTGCTGAATTCGGCAAAAGACTACCTGATTGGGTTAATGTAAAAGCGGTATTAAATCGTGACTTGTTATATGACTATGCTGAAACTGTAGATATTGGAGAAGCGAGTGCAATGGCTCTTGCAACAGAAATCCGTGCAGATTTACTTATTATAGATGATGCGAAAGCCAGGAGATTTGCTAAAAAGCTTGAGCTTAATATTACTGGTACAATTGGGATAATACTTAGCGCAAAACTTAATGGCATTATTCCCGCTGTTAAACCTTACATCATTAAAATACAGGAAACTAATTTCAGGATTTCTGACTGGTTGGCTTCACAAATTCTTAAAGACGCCGGAGAATAGTCCTATTGCAATTTCAAGTGAATGGTCTCGAAGTATCGTCATTTCGACCGCAGTGGAGAACCCGAAGGCTCTGCGAAGCAAAATCTTTTAAATTAGATTTCAATAACTCGGTACAAAGATCTCTCCATTTCGTCACACTCCAGTCGAGATGACGATTTTTCTATGGGCCCTGTAAGGAAGTCAAGCTTTAAAAGCTTGACTTCCTTTTTAGGTAATGTAAACGTAGTTCGTGAAGACACGAACCACGGATATTGCTAAGCTACCTCTTCCGTAATCACTTTAGGTTCTTCGGTTACTTCGTCCTTCTCTACCCTCAGGTTACGGATAATGTGTTGTTGCCTGTCAGGTGTATTTTTACCCATGTAATATTCAAGCAAACTTTTAATCGTTTGATCTTTCAAAATAACAGGGTCTAACCTGATATCTTTCCCGATAAACAAACCAAATTCATCTGGTGAAATCTCTCCCAAACCTTTAAATCGTGTAATTTCTGGTTTATTGCCCAGTTTTTCGATGGCGTTTCTACGTTCTTCGTCACTATAACAATAAATGGTTTCCTTTTTATTCCTCACCCTGAAAAGTGGCGTTTGCAGAATATAAACATGACCAGCTTTTACCAGATCAGGGAAAAACTGAAGGAAAAAAGTCATCATCAACAAACGGATATGCATACCATCTACATCGGCATCAGTCGCAATTACAATATTGTTATAATGTAATCCTTCTAAACCATCTTCGATATTTAAAGCATGTTGTAGCAGGTTAAATTCTTCATTTTCGTAAACTACTTTTTTGGTAAGTTCATAACAGTTAAGCGGCTTACCCTTTAAACTAAATACGGCTTGGCAATCCACATCACGCGATTTTGTGATTGAACCCGATGCCGAATCTCCCTCAGTAATAAACAAGGTAGTTTCATACCGTTTCTCATGCGTAGTATTAAAATGCACCTTGCAATCACGCAGTTTTTTATTGTGTAAGGATGCTTTTTTTGCCCTGTCGTTTGCCAGTTTCTTAATGCCTGCAATATCTTTACGCTCGCGCTCCGACTGCATAATTCTTTTCAGTAACGCATCGGCAACGTCGGGGTTTTTATGCAAATAATCATCAAGCTCTTTTTTAACAAAATCGTTAATAAAAGTAGCTACTGATGGGCCTTCTGGCCCCATGTTCTGCGAACCCAGTTTTGTTTTGGTCTGCGATTCGAAAACCGGCTCCTGTACACGCACAGAAATTGCCGCGATGATAGAAGAACGCACATCGGCCGCATCAAACTCTTTTTTAAAAAACTCCCGAACGGTTTTCACCACCGCAGCTCTAAATGCCGCCTGGTGGGTACCACCTTGCGTAGTGTGTTGTCCGTTTACAAATGAGTGGTAATCTTCGCCATATTGCTGACCGTGGGTCATGGCAATTTCGATATCTGGTCCAATCATATGAATAATCGGGTAGCGGATCTCTTCTGGTTTATTAAATTTAGAAAGCAAATCATACAGACCTCTTTCTGAAAAATATTTCTGGTTGTTAAAATTTACAGTTAAACCAGTGTTCAAGAAAACATAGTTCCAAACCATGCTCTCTACAAAATCAGGAATGTAATGGTAGTTCCTGAAAATCGTTTCATCCGGATAAAAAGTAATGGCCGTACCATTACGTTGAGTAGTATCAATAACAGGTTGTTCAGTTACAATTTCTCCTTTAGAAAATTCGACCTTTTTCGTTTTCCCATCACGGTAAGATTGTACGGTAAAACTGGTAGAAAGTGCATTAACCGCCTTGGTACCTACGCCATTTAAACCTACCGATTTTTGGAAGGCATTACTATCGTATTTACCGCCGGTATTAATTTTGCTTACACAATCGATCACCTTACCCAATGGAATACCACGGCCGTAATCGCGCACATTCACCTTTTGCTCCGAAAGGGTAATTTCGATGGTTTTTCCGGTGCCCATTACAAACTCATCGATAGAATTATCTACAATTTCTTTAAGCAAAACGTAAATACCGTCATCCTGGGCAGAACCATCGCCAAGTTTACCAATGTACATCCCCGGACGAAGCCTGATGTGCTCTTTCCAGTCTAATGAACGAATACTGTCGTCGTTATAAATTACTTCTGCCATAATGTGTTTATCTGTTCTTCAATGAAAAACTTTGCATTTATTGTCCTGCAAAGCGATGAAGAATTTGTAGAAATAACCCTGACGATTGAAATAAAAATATTTTTAAATACGCTCTTCAGAATTATTATACAATAATAGATTTATTCTGTGAGGCTCGCAAAAGAAAATATCAACAAAAAGATGGAAGAGGTATTAGGTAATATGGACGATGGCTAGGTAGCAGAGCGATCGTTGATAGTTCATGGTTTTTATAGGCAATTGTTGATAACCCCTTAAGCTATCAACCATGAACCAAAAGACCATAAGCCATAAACTCATCCTACATCTTCCATCTTTACATAATTTCCCTATCTTCATCCGATTATTCAAAATCCTATTTAATGCAACAAAAGAAGCAGCTTTCGCTATTCGACTTATCCATGATTGTGGTGAGTTTGGTTATTGGAATGGGCGTATTCCGTACGCCTGTAAACGTAGCGGCGAAAGCGCAAATTCCAGAGTTATTTTACATGGCCTGGTTTATTGGTGGTTTTGTAGCCTTTTGCGGCGCATTAACCTACGCCGAAATTGGTTCCCGTTTTCCCGTAACAGGTGGATATTATAAAATATTTTCTGCAGCCTATCATCCCTCTATCGCTTTTGCAATTAATTGTATTGTGATTATTTCCAGTGCAGCATCTGTAGCGGCGATTTCAATTATTGGTGCAGAATACCTGAGTAAAATTATTTTGCCTCTTGATAAACAAACCGAAACCTACCGGGTCGCCATTGCCATTATTACTATTTTAACATTCTATTTCATTAACCTTTTAGGTTTGAAAGCGAGTTCTAAAACGCAAAATGTACTAACGGTAATTAAAATTGGAATGATTTTAACGTTGATTTGCGCGGTATTTTTTGGCGGACAAACCGAAACAATAACTCCTGTTTTTAAAACAGCAACAGGTACTTTACCAATCTGGTCTGATTATGGAAAAGCTTTGGGCTTATGCTTAATTGCCGTTTCTTTTTCTTATGCAGGATATGCACAAACCATCAACTTTGGCGGCGAAATTAAAGAAGCTAAAAAAGTGATTCCACGTGCGATCATTATTGGCTTAACCATTATTGTAATTCTTTATCTGGCCATCAACTATGTGTATGTAAAGGTGATTGGTTTTGAAGAATTAAAATCAGCAGAAAGTATAGCAGCGATATTAGCTTCGAAGATATTTGGTCCCGCCGGATTTAATGCGCTTTCTGTAATTATCTTTTTTTCAGTAATGGGTTATATAAATGTAAACCTGTTGAGTAACCCAAGGGCTATGTTTGCTATGGGCGAAGAAGGTGCCCTACCAAAAATATTCAGCAGGATGAATAAAAAAACAGAGGTAATGACCATCAGCTTAACAGTTTTTACGTTAATTGCCGTGGTGATTATTTTCTTTGCGAAAACTTTCGACAAAATTTTAAACTATACCATTTTCTTAGAATGCATCAGTATGGCCAGTTCGGCAGCCACAATTTTCATCCTTCGAAAGAGAACAGCACATCTTGATAAAAAATCTATCTATACTGTTCCTTTATATCCTATATTGCCTATTATTTTTATTGCTGCTTATACTTTTGTTGCCTTTAGCATTTATGCCGACGATCCGAATGCAGCACTTAATGGTTTATATATTTTTGTTGGCTTTCTGGTAGTCTATTTTGTGAACAGATGGTTTAACAAGAAATAGTTTATTCATGATTTAAACCTCGCAGGTTTTAAAAACCTGCGAGGTTTAATGAGACTAACCAAAGTAATAAACTGATTGGAATGAACATCCCGATTTTTCATTGGGATAAAATGGAAAGCAAGACTGATCTAATCGATTAACACAGAAACCTACTTAAAAAAAAATTAATTATAAAATTTTAATGAACAAAACACTCTCCTTAAAACAAGAAATTGCTTACGCCGCCGGTATGATTGGTTGGAGCACGATGACAAATATTATCATCGTAATGCTTCCCTTTTTCTATCTGCCCCCAAGCAACGCTGGCTTACCTCCTTTGGTACCACAATTGGTTTTATTGGGCGCGTTTAATATTCTTTCAATTATTGCTGCTTCAGGAAGATTGGTCGATGCCCTTTACGATCCGTTTATTGCCTCAAAAAGTGATGCCAGCACCAATAAAAATGGTCGCAGGATGCCTTTTATGAAATGGGCGATTATTCCGTCAATGATATTTTGCGCACTGGTATTCTACCCCCTCCAGAAAACAGAAAGCCTGCACAATGCCTGGTGGTTAACCATAACGCTTTGTTTGTTTTTTGTATCGGTTACCACTTATATAATCCCTTATAACGCGCTACTGGCTGAAGTAACCAATACGCCAAGACAAAAAGTTAAATTATCAAGTTATCAGCAGGTCGGTTTTGTAATCGGCATCATTTTATCGGCCTGCACCAACAACTTTGCCGATCTGGTTGAGGCTCATTTTCATGTGGCCAACCGCAGCGAGGCTATCCAGATCGCAATTTGGGGGTTGTGTATCTTATCCGGATTGGTGATGTTATTACCCATTTTTTTTATTAACGAAAAGGAATTTTCGGTTGCCAAGCCTACCCATGTACCTTTATGGCCAGCAATTAAGAGTACCTTTAAAAACAGCAATTTTAAATACTACCTGATATCTGATTTCGCTTTTTATACGGCATTGAGCATTATTTCTAGCGGTTTATTATTTTTCTGCACCGTTTTATTGGGCCTGCCAGAATCAGAAGGCGGAAAATTTATGGGTGCCATGGTTTTAGCTTCTCTGCTATTTTACCCGCTGGTTAATTTTGGTTCTGCTAAAATTGGCAAAAAACCTTTTGTATTGCTTGCCTTTGGCGTGTTGTGCTTAATCTTTGTCACCATTTTCTTTTTAGGCAAATTACCATTTGGTCCACATACACAGATTTACATCCTGGTACTATCCGCTTCTTTTCCATTAGCAGCACTTGGTATTTTACCGACAGCCATCTTAGCCGACATTGCCCAAAGAGATACCTTAGAAACCGGAGAAAACCATGAGGGCATGTTCTTCGCGGTGAAATACCTTTTTGTAAAACTTGGTCAAACCTTAGGCATTGCCATTTTTGCCATGCTCACCATTTACGGCAAAGATCCGGGAAATGATTTCGGATTAAGATTAAATGGAATTGTAGGTTTCGGCCTCTGTTTAATCGCGTTATTGTTTTTTAGCAGGTTTAAAGAGGAGAAATAAATTTGGCGTTGAGCATTTTAAGCTGGAAGTCGGAACCATCTAATAACTTAATTTCCTTAATAAAAGTGGCTGCTCTAATTTCCATTTTTTTTTTATGGAAAGCAATTTCTGTGGTGCTTCGGTTCCTTTAGCCCCGCCCTTTGCTTAATCCCGATAAAAGAAACGTTCAAATTAAACCATTCTTAATCGGGATAACGCTGGCGGTCGGGTTTATTTTACAACTAATAGTAGCAGTTTCATCCGCCTAAATCCATATCAACTCGAATACATCAACGGAGCAATGTTAATGCTCATCGCTCCGCCAATGTATTTCATTTATAACCTAAATCCTAATATCCCGGGCTTTGTTTTAATGTGCCCTTACTTCGATCAATCTGATCCTGAGGTAAAGGAAAATAATCGTCCCTGGCTTCGATGGTAATGCCCTTTAAGTAGTTAAAGTATCCCCCTTCAAAAGCAAAATAACTCTCGAGGGTTTGTTTGGCTACACCCCAACGTACCAAATCAAAGAAACGGTGGCCTTCCATTGCCAATTCCAATCTGCGTTCGAAACGTACCGCATTTCTGGCATAGGTATCGTTCGGGAACGATACGTACTCACTAACCTTGTAGGCTGCAGCCGGCACCCCATTTATAGATTGAGGTGTTATTTTTGCCGCCCGCGCCCTCACAATATTAACCAAAGTTAAGGCCCTGGCTAAATCGCCTTTTTCTACCGCGCATTCTGCTGCCATTAGATAAACATCACCTAAGCGGATGAGGTTCACATTTAGTCCGGTTACATTGGTAGTGCCAGGAGCGGTTCCGCTTGAGATCTGAGCCGCATCAATGGTATTCTTAACGGCTAAAAAAGGACCACCGTTACTGGCATCACGAATCCAGGTATCGCCCGGCATTAAACCCCAATCGCGATATGGAACACCGCGTCTTCCTATTGTCGATTCAATTCTCGGGTCTAACGGTAAGGTTTTGTCAACAGTATAATTGGTTTTATCTGTTCCCGTTAATCCATAATCAGATTTATATGGATTAGTACGGTAACTTCCATCCAATAACGGTAAACCTGTAGCACTCACCTTAAATGAGTTTGCCAAATCTATAGTCGGCTGGAAGAAACCGCAACAGTTAATCGGTGCATTACCATACGGAAAGTTTAGTATATCGCCCACATTGCCATTATCACCTCCGGTGCCATCTGTTCCAACAGAATGCTGAACAGACATAATGGTTTCAGGTCCGTCTTCTTTAGTGATATCAAAGTTATCCGAATACGGCATATCAATCAGAGATGGTTTTGCCAAAATTACAGCATTCAACAAATCGTAGGCTTCAGGATATTTTTTTTGATACAAAAATACCTTTCCAAGATAAGCCTGAGCCGCATATTTATCTACCCTGCCTTTTTGATTTTTTGGTTTGGTTGTGCTTAAATTAGCAACAGCGTACTGAAGATCATCTACAATATTTGGATAAATATCTTTATCATTCGGAACAAAAGTACCACTTGTGGCCTCTGTAAGGTATGGCACAACTTTAAATATCCGTACCAGAAAGAAATAATAGTGCGCCCGAAGTAACCTGGCTTCACCCTGAATTTCCTTTGCACGGGCGTCGCTAAATTTTGCGGTACCTTTTCCAGCCTGGAGGTTAGCCAGAATTTTAAGGGTATTGTTACAACGTTGGATCCCTTCAAAACACCTGTCCCAAATATTCGATAAATTATCATTTGTACTGGTTGGCGCATGTTGCTCGATGGCATTCATTGGTGGCTGATCGCCAATTTCACTCCCTTTGTGTGCATTATCAGAAGCCACCTCGCCAAACAACCATTGGCTTGGCGCTGCGCCATAATTGCCATAAGTTCCGTTTACATTGCCATTAAGTAAACCATAGGCCCCCACCAGCAAACCTTCTACCCCATCTTGCGTAGTCAGCTGGGCTTCTGTTAATTCGCCTTGAGGCTGAAGCGTTAAAAACTCCTTTTTGCAGGAAAACGTACTGCAAATCAATAAGGAAAGAAGAATATATTTTATATGTTTCATTTTGATATCTTTTAATTAAAACCCAACATTAATACCGATTAAAAACTGACGTGGCGAAGGATAAACGCCTTTATCAACCCCAAGTGCCGAAAAAGTATCGGCAGGAGGACCCGAACTTCCTACAGAAGAAGCAGCATCTCTGGTTTGACTCACCTCCGGATCCAGACCTGTGTAATTGGTAATGGTGAAAAGGTTAGTCGCACTTACATAAACTCTGATTCTGGTAATGCCCGATTTAGGCCCAAATGCTTTAGCTGTTGGGATAGAATAACCGATTTGAACATTCTTCAGCCTTAAAAAGCTGCCATCCTGAACATAATAACTTGAAGATGCCAGTTCAACATCTGATGCACCCACGTAAGCAGATGGAATAAGGCTTGATGAATTACTAGGGCTCCAGGCGTTTAACAATCTTGTACTTTTAGCACCTGCAAAAGATGGAAAATCTGTAAAATAACGGGTAGCCTCAAACAAATCATTGCCTTGAACACCGTATAAGAAAGCTGAAATATCGAAGTTTTTATAAGATGCGTTTAAGTTTACACCATAAGTAAAATCTGGATTCGGATCGCCGATAATCGTCCGGTCTTTAGGATCGATTATACCATCGCCATTAATATCCTGGTAACGCAAACCGCCAACCCTTGCGCCAGCATACGAAGGATTGTTTTGAATATCTGCAGCACTTTGATAGATTCCGGCTGTTTTATATCCAAAGAAAGAACCAAAAGACTCACCCTCCTGCAACACACTGGTCTGTAGGCTTCTGTAATTGCCATAAATCTGATTAAAAATACCAGGCGCTAACCTTACAATTTTATTGTCGTTTTTGGAGAGGTTTAAACCAATATCAAATTTAAAAGGATTATCTGCGCTTCTTCCGTAGTGATAAGCAACATTAAATTCGACCCCTTTATTGCTCATATCGCCGATATTAACATAAGGCGAACTACCTAAACCAACTACGCTCGATGGTAATGGCAAATTATAAAGCATATCGGAGGTTTTTTTGTTGTACCAATCTAATGATCCATCAATGGCACCGCCTAGCAGCGTAAAATCAAGACCAATATTTAAGGCTTTTAACGACTCCCATTTTACATCAGGATTCTGGTAAGCATTTTGCCACACACCTGTCGTAAGGCCATTGCCACCGCCAACAGCATAAGCCGAGTTAACAATTGAGCTCTGGTACCTGTTGATGTATTGATATGGAGGTATCCGCTGGTTACCGGTTTGGCCATATCCAACCCGCAATTTTAAATCGCTGATCCATTTAACACTTTTCATAAATTCTTCTTCCGATAACCTCCATGCTGCACTTGCTGCCGGATAATAACCATACTTGTTTGCAGGACCGAAGTTTGAAGAACCGTCACGGCGAACCGTAACACTGGCCAGATAACGGTCATGATAAGAATAATCTGCTTTGGCAAACAACGAGAAAAGGGAGCCTATTGATCCATAACTCGAATTGCTGATGTTAGATGAACCTGTATTGAGGTAATAATAATCCTGACTGCCTAAAATAAAGTAGCCATTTCTTCCGGCATTCAATTGTCTTGATCGCGATCTGATAGCCTCAGTACCCACCAACACATTTAACCTGTGTTTTTCATTAAATACCTTGCTGTAATTTAAGGTATTCGTCCAGGTCCATTCGGTATTGTATCCCTGATACTCGTTCAGGTTATTCGAATTGTTACCTTCAGAAAATTCCAGATTTGGATAACGCATAGATAAACCATTAAAGTTTTCATAACGCAAACCGAAATTGGTTTTTAATACTAATCCAGGAATGATATCGCCCTCTGCATAAACGTTTCCGAAAAAGAAATTACTTTTATTCTTATTGTCTTTGGCACGGTACAGAAAAGCAACGGGATTTTCTGCATTTCCCAGCTGGCTTCCCCGGCTACCGGCAAAATTTCCGGCAATGTCGTAAACCGGAATAATGGTAGGGATCCGGTAGGCCCAACCCAGTGCGCTGCCCTGATCCTGATAATCGCCGGAAACATTTGGATTTACCCCTAAACCAAAGCCTTCTGAATAACTATACTGTGCATTTTCGCCAAAGCGAACCCTTTTATTAAATGCCGAAATATTGGTGTTCGATCTAAAATTAAACCGTTTAAATCCAGTGTATTTAATGGTTCCTTTCTGATCAAGATAACCGCCGGAGAAAGTATAAGTTGCATTTTCTCCACCTCCGGTAGCACTAAGCTGATAATTTTGAACAGGAGCGGTTTCAGTAATTTCGTCAAACCAATTGGTGCCTGCTTTGTTTGCTTTTGTAATCTGATAAAAAAGGTCAGGATCACGACTATAGTTATACTTAGATGGATCCGCATCAGCAGCAGTAACATCCTGACCAAGGCTTAAGCCGGCAACCAAATATTCTGGCAATACAGGGGTAGAACCAGAACCATAATTTTTCCCTGCCGCAACTGGAAGTCCTGCATTGGCATAACCATCAAATATATACTGAGCATATTGCTGGGGATTCATCATTTCAGGAAAACTATTTTTTCTGGGAACCTGTGTACCATAATAAGAATCGAGCGTAATTTTGGGTGCACCAGCTATCCCCTTTTTAGTGGTGATAATTACTACGCCATTATTTGCCCTTGAGCCATAAATGGAAGCTGAAGAAGCGTCTTTCAATACCTGCAGGCTTTCGATATCATTCTGGTTAAGCCATGATAATTTACCTTCAAAAGGAACGCCATCAATAACATAAAGTGGTTCGTTATTATTGATGGTACTGATTCCCCTGATTCTGATCTGCGGTGTTGAACCCGGCGCACCGTCGTTTATAATCTGCACCCCTGTGGCTTTCCCTTGTAAGGCCTCTACCGCACTTGCAGCAGGTTGCGCTTTTAATAGTTCCATATTAACCACAGCAACGGCACCGGTTAAATCCTTTTTCCGTTGAGAAGAATAACCGGTTACAATCACATCTGTTAAATTGTTATTCTCGGCCTGTAAAATAATCGTGATATTGGTCTGTTTACCCACTACCACTTCTTTATTACCGTAGCCAACAAAAGAAATCACCAAAATATCTGCAGGCTTTACACTTAAAGAGAAGTTTCCGTTGCCATCGGTGGTGGTGCCTCCGGCGGCATCTTTAATTTTAACTGTGGCACCAATAACAGGTAATTTGTCATCACTGGCAATAACTTTACCAGTAATTTTTGATTGGGCCATTGCACCAAGGGCAAACAGCATCCCCAAACACAAGAGAAGAAAACTCCTCTTGATACAAAATAGATTTTGTTTCATAAGTTTATAATGATTAGGTTAATAATGCGTACTCATACTTCTTATAGCTAATAAACAGACAACATCAGTTTGTTAGCTCTGCTACGAAGGCGTATTTAAGTAATTTGCTTTACAGGATTTACCATCGTTAAAAAAAACGAAGGAATGCAGGAAGAATGGATTTCTTCCGTTAGGGAGTAGTTTTTTTCTCATAAGTAGTTTGGTTAGATAAGTTTTATTAGTTGTTTTTATTTATAGTCTACATACTGGTATTTTTAAAACAAAAATAAATTAGTGTAATATATACACTTTAATAAAAATAAATATACGTATAAAAAATAATTATACTACAAATTATATATTTATAAAATACCAATTAAACAGATTGTCATATAAGCAAACATGAGTGATGCGGTGATGATTGAGATTTACATTATCAAAAACACATTCTTTATACATTTTTTGTATCTTTGCCGCTGAAGCAGGAATAAGGGCTTGCCATTCTGAATGGCATATTCTCTCCGCAAGTTAGTCCTTCAACAAATGATTGTTCTAGCTTCTTCGATAAATATTACACAGAAAATACATGTTATTCAAAGAATTAAACCTCATTGAGCCCATTTTAAAGGCCCTTGAGACCGAAGGTTATACACAACCAACACCAATACAGGAGCAATCTATTCCAACGATCTTAAAAGGCAAAGATTTACTAGGCTGCGCACAAACAGGTACCGGAAAAACCGCTGCCTTTGCCATCCCGATGTTGCAGTTACTGCACGAAAAACACGTCAATACCAAAGCAACAAAAAACATAAAGGCTTTAATTTTAACACCTACACGCGAGCTTGCCATTCAGATTGAAGAAAGCTTTAAAGCTTATGGCCGTCACTTAAACTTACGCCATCTGGTAATTTTTGGGGGTGTAAACCAACACTCGCAGGTAGAAGCCTTAAGAAAAGGTGTTGATATTTTAGTGGCAACACCTGGTCGTTTATTAGACTTAATGAACCAGGGTTTCATTAGCTTAAACACCATTGAGCTTTTCGTACTGGATGAGGCCGATCGTATGCTGGATATGGGCTTTATTCACGACGTGAAAAAAGTAGTAGCTAAATTACCAGCTAAACGTCAGACTTTATTTTTCTCGGCAACCATGCCAGATGAAATCCAGAAGTTGGCGAATACCATTTTATCTAGTCCCACAAAAGTAGAGGTTACTCCAATTTCTTCTACTGCTGAAACGATTGTTCAATCTGTTTATTTTGTTGATAAACCAGACAAGAAAAAATTATTGATCCATCTTCTTGAAGATAAAAATATTCAGACAGCCCTGGTTTTTACCCGTACCAAACATGGTGCAGACCGTATTGTTAAGGATTTAGCCCATGCAGGAATTAAATCTGCTGCTATCCACGGCAATAAATCGCAAAATGCCAGACAAAGGGCATTAACTGATTTTAAAGACCGTAAAATCCGCGTTTTGGTTGCTACAGACATTGCTGCCCGTGGTATTGATATTGATCAGCTATCACATGTATTCAATTTCGAATTACCAAATATTCCTGAATCTTACGTTCACAGAATTGGCCGTACCGGCCGTGCTGGTGCAAACGGTATTGCAATTTCTTTCTGTGATGCAGAAGAAAACGAATACTTATTGGATATCCAGAAACTGATCAAAATTACTTTGCCAGTAGTTGATGACCACCCTTACCCGTTAAGCTGGGAAAGTATGCTGGCCAAAAACCAGGTTAAACGCAAACCACAAGCCCAATCTAAAGGCGGTGGCGGCGGTGCTAAAAAAAGTAGTGATGGCAATATGAGTGGCAAACCACGCAATGCCAGCAACAACAGAAGGTTTGGTGGAAACAGGAAAAAAGGAGAAAGATAGGATTAGAAAGACTAAAGCAGAAAGACTAAAGCTTTCCTGCAAATCTCATAAAAACCCGAGTTGTAAACACAGCTCGGGTTTTGTTTTTTGCACCTATCTAATTTGGGGGCGAAAAATAAGTAAAAGCGGTCGTCATTGCGAGAAGGCTTTTTCAGCCAGCGAAGCAATCTTACAACGACCGCTACCAACGTTGCGTCATTCCCAACTTGATTGGGAATCATAATGCAATAAGCTTTAAGATTCCCGCCTGCGCGAGAATGATGAAACTTTTATAAAACAAAAAAACCGATTTGCAAAACGCAAATCGGGTTTTTCTATTTTTTTAGGCAAGAGAAAGAAAAACCCTAAACCTTAAGCCTTACACCTTCTACCTTAAACAACCACATTAATAATCTTCCCTTTAACGAAAATGATCTTTTTGGTTGGTTTCCCATCTAAAAATTTCAGGAATTGCTCATCAGCTAATAAAATGCTTTCTACCTCTGGCTGGGCTAAAGTTAAGCTCAAATTCAGATTCATTTTCATTTTACCGTTGATGGAAACCGGGTAAGCAAACTCATCTTCTACCAGATACTCAGGCTTAAATATTGGGAAAGCAGTATAGGATAAAGTCCCGGCTTCATTACCCAATAATACCCAAAGTTCTTCACAGATATGTGGCGCATAAGGCGAAAGGATAATCACCATATCTTCCAAAATCTGACGGTTTTTACATTTCAGATCGGTTAACTCATTTACCGCAATCATAAAGCTTGACACAGAAGTATTGAACGAGAAACGCTCAATATCATCCTGTACTTTTTTAATAATTTTATGCAGCGATTTCAGCTCTGCTTTTGAAGGTACGTTATCGTTTACATGGAAAGTCCAGTCTTCGTTGTGGAACAAACGCCAGAATTTACGCAAAAACTTAAATACGCCTTCAATGCCATTCGTGTTCCAGGGTTTACTCTGCTCTAACGGACCTAAAAACATTTCGTACATACGCAAGGTATCGGCACCGTAACGCTCAATCAAATCATCTGGATTAACCACATTGAATTTTGATTTCGACATTTTCTCTACCTCAATACCACAGATGTATTTCCCACCTTCAAGAATAAATTCTGCATTGGCATATTCTTCTCTCCAGGCTTTAAATTTAGCAACGTCTAAAGTATCGTTTTCAACAATGTTTACATCAACATGTAAGGCTGAAGTTTTGTATTCTTTTCTTAATCCTGCTGACACATAAGTATTGGTAGGTTTTCCGTTCTCGTCGTTAATACGATAAACAAAATTACTCCTGCCCTGGATCATCCCCTGGTTAATCAGTTTTTTGAAAGGCTCTTCTTCTTTGGTATACCCCAAATCTTTTAAAAATTTATTCCAGAAACGGCTGTACAATAAGTGACCGGTTGCATGTTCAGAACCACCGATGTATAAATCTACATCTTTCCAATATTCAACAGCTTCTTTTGAAGCAAAATCGTTATTGTTATTGGCATCCATATAACGGTACCAGTACCAGCTGCTTCCTGCCCAACCCGGCATGGTGCTTAATTCATAATGTCCGCCATCTTTTGGAATCCAGTTTTCGGCCCTGGCTAAAGGCGGTTCACCTGTTTCAGTTGGTAAATATTTATCAATTTCAGGAAGCAATAATGGCAATTCTTCTTCCTTTACCAAATAAGGCAATCCATCTTTAAAATAAACCGGAATTGGCTCACCCCAATAACGCTGGCGACCAAAAATCGCATCACGCTGACGGAAGTTTACTTTTGCCTTTCCTACTTTTTCTATTTCTAACCAGTTATTTAAAAATGAAACGGCTTCTTTATATTCCATTCCGTTAATAAAACCTGAGTTGATGTATTTTCCTTCTTTAGTCGGATCTGCCTGTACATCAATATCTTTTTGTCCGTCCAGAATCTGAATAATCGGTAAATTAAAGTGTTTAGCAAATAACCAATCGCGCTGATCGCCACTTGGCACACCCATCACTGCACCTGTTCCATAACCAGCTAGTACATAATCAGCAATCCAAAGCTGAACGCACTCGCCACTTACCGGATTGATAACATACGTCCCTGTAAAAGCACCGGATACCGTTTTAGTATCCGCCATGCGGTCTAATTCTGATTTCTTTTTCGTTAAAGCGATATAATTTGCAATGTCCTCTTTTTGCTCAGGAGTGGTCAATTCGGCTACCCATTCATGTTCCGGCGCCAAAACAAGGTAAGAAACACCAAAAATCGTATCTACACGGGTTGTAAATACTTCAATCTGTTTGTCATTTCCTTCTACCTGAAATTTAACGGATGCCCCAACACTTTTGCCTATCCAATTGCGTTGCATTTCTTTAATCGGTTCAGGCCAATCAATCGTATCTAAACCTTGCAAAAGCCGGTCAGAATAGGCTGTAATCCGCATACTCCACTGCATCATTTTCTTTTGCTCAACCGGGAAACCACCACGCTCAGAGAAACCATCTTTTACCTCATCATTTGCTAAAACGGTACCTAAAGCTGCACACCAGTTTACGGTACTCTCGCGAAGATAAGTTAAGCGGTATTTTAACAATTCGATCTGTTTCTCTTCGTTGGTAAAAGTTGCCCAGTCGCTTGGCAAAAATTCTTTTGTATCTTCATCAGAAACGGCTTTTACATCAGCTGTACCAGACGCGTTGAATTTTTCGATCAGGGTGGTAATATCTTCTGCCCTATCGTTTTCGATATTGTACCATGAGTTGAACAATTGCATAAAAATCCACTGTGTCCATTTATAATAAGATGGCTCACTGGTGCGCACCTCTCTACTCCAATCGAAAGAAAAACCAATCTGATCTAACTGACGGCGGTAAGTTGCAATATTTGCTTCAGTAGTAATGGCCGGATGCTGTCCGGTTTGTATGGCGTATTGCTCTGCAGGTAATCCGAACGAATCATATCCCATTGGGTGCAATACATTAAAGCCTTTAAGGCGTTTGTATCTTGAAAAAATATCTGATGCAATGTAACCCAGCGGGTGACCAACGTGTAAACCTGCTCCGGATGGATAAGGAAACATATCTAATACATAGTATTTTGGTTTATCAGAATTGCTTTCGGCCTTAAATGTTTGATGATCCGCCCAGAATTTCTGCCACTTTTGTTCTATTTCTTTGAATTGGTAATCCATTGCAAGTTTTAAATTTTTAAAGGGGCGAAAATACGGAAATTAAGGGGCTTAAAGAAGGAGATTCATGATATTATTTTGCCAACAGAAATGCAGAATTAGAAGAAGTTAAGGGTAAAACCTAGGCACCTTTTGTGTAATCAGATGTTACCATCCGACTGTAAAAGAAAGTAAATGCATAATTTATTATTTAGTATCTTCGTATATCAAAAAACGACTGTTATGACACATCTTACCATTGAAAATAAGAAATACGTACTCATCCCAGAAGAAAGTTATCAAGAATTACAAAAAAATGCAGCTTTAAAACATCATCCTGAAAAAACATTTTCTATTAATGAAGCGCGTGCTCATAGCAAAAAGTTAATCAGGAAATGGGCAACAGAAAAATAACAATAAGGAATCTGTTGCAGAAAGTATTGCAGAAGTTTCTTTGCATTTAGAATACCCGTGAAGTCAGATGTTACCATCTGACTTACTATCAAATAAATCTTATATGCTATTCAGTGTCAGTTGGGAACAACCGACACCACAGCCAACTATCAATCCACAAAAAAAATGCGCCATTGATATAAACCAATGGCGCAGCAAATAATCGGGGGATTAAGATCTTATCTTGATAAAGAATATACTTTAGTCACATTTGTTTTATCAATTTTAGCAGTAAACTCTAATTTGTTTGCAGTAATACTGTTTATTTTACAATAATTAAGTCCATCATTAATACTCATACTAAACTGATCAGAATAAATAATCACATATTCACCAATTGTCCTGTTTCCAGATAAACTTATCTCCACCTGGTCATCATTATTTGATTTATAATCAATATAATCAGTAGTTTTGCCGTAATTAACCTCTCCATTAAGTTTTTCGTCAGTATAACCTGTGGTCACAATCTTATTTAACGTCCAACGGCCCATCATTTGAGCTTTTAAAGAAGTAGTATCCTTTTTGCATGAAATAATGGTTGAGGTAAGCAGCATTAACAAGCTTAGAATTGTAATTTGTCTTTTCATAGTTAAATTTAGTTTTAAGATATCCATAATTAACGCCGTTTTAGCAAATTTCGTACCGCCATTCGAAAAAGAATCAGATTTACTGAGGAATTTAATCTTCAAACTAAAAGCTAATCGCATACGTTATTATTCATTTAGCCATCATTAATTGGTGTTTATCAGGTATAATTTATATTTTCGCAGAAACAAAAATGAAATACATGGAAGAATTCGAAGTGAGTGATGCATCTAAGAAAACCAAAACCGTTTATATTTCCACTATAATCAGTATTGCCTTGGTTTTATTAATGCTGGGGCTACTTGGTTTGGTACTTGTGCATGCCAAAAACCTATCTAACTATGTAAAAGAAAACATCGTTTTAAACATTATTGTTGATGAAGGTGCAAAAGAAGCGGATGTTTTGGCTTTCCAAAAAGAGCTAAATGCGAACCCTGCGGTAAAGCAAACCCAATATGTAAATAAAGAGCTTGCAGCCAGAAATTTAACCCAGGATTTAGGTGAGGATTTTGTTAACTTTTTAGGGTACAACCCACTAACTTCTACCTTCGATGTGTATTTAAAGGCAGAGTATGCTAATAATAAAAGCATAGATGCCTTAAAAACAAGTATTTCTAAAAATCCTGTAGTTAAAGAAGTGGTTTATCAAAGTTCTTTAATAGATATGGTAAATAAAAATATCAATACTATCGGTTTGATTATTTTAGCTTTTGCAGCATTATTACTCATCATTTCTATCGCCCTGATTAACAATACGATAAGATTAGCGATCTACTCGCAGCGCTTTTTAATTAAAAGTATGCAACTGGTTGGTGCAACGAAAAATTTTATTCGACGTCCTTTCTTATTATACGCTGCTTTGCACGGCCTGATTGCCGCATTTATTGCCATTATAATTTTATTGGCAACTTTAATTTATGCCCGCAAAGAGGTACCTGAAATTATTATTTTAAATAACTACCAGGAATTTGGCTTCGTATTTATAGGCCTCTTAATTGTGGGTATTTTTATAACAGGCATTAGTACATGGTTTGCGGTAAGCAGATATTTACGTTTAAAATCTTATCATCTTTATAGATAATGGCAGAAAAAAAAACAGGTCCGGTTGTAAAGGACGTTAAAAGCGAATTGGTTTTTACCAAACAAAACTATCAATTATTGTTAATCAGCATAGCAATTGTAGCGGTAGGTTTTATATTAATGATGGGTACTACTGGCGATATTTATGATTTCAGAAGAACTTTACTGGCACCTATTGTGGTATTGGCAGGTTTTGCTTTTGGTATTTATGCCATCTTAAAAAAATAAATTTATCCTATTAGGTTTATATTAAAACGCTTAATTAATTGATTGAGCGTTTTCTTTATTTTCTTTCTTTCCTAAAAACATGAACTATTTCGAAGCCATTATTCTGGCAATTATTGAAGGTTTAACTGAATTTTTACCTGTATCGAGCACCGGACACATGGCCATAACATCTGCCCTTATGGGGATCGGTAAAGATGACTTTGTAAAGCTTTTTGAAGTTGCTATTCAATTAGGTGCAATCTTGGCAGTAGTGGTAATTTACTGGAAAAAATTCTTCAACTTTTCTGATTGGAAGTTTTATCTGAAATTAATTATTGCTGTTATACCTGCTTTAGTTTTTGGTTTTCTATTGAATGATTTTATCGATAATACTTTAGGTAATCCTATATTTATCTCTGCAGTTTTATTAATTGGAGGTATAATACTCCTATTGGTTGATAAGTGGTTTAAAAACGCTACAATTGATAGTGAAAAAGAAATCACAAACGCAACTGCGCTAAAGATCGGTTTTTTTCAGGTACTTGCTATTGCTTTCCCTGGCCTGAGTAGAAGTGCCGCGACAATTTTGGGCGGAATGAGTCAAAAATTGACAAAAAGTGCGGCCGCAGAATTTTCATTCTTTTTAGCTGTACCTACAATGTGCGCAGCAACAGGATACAAGCTTTTAAAGGGCTATCATTTGTTAAATACAGAAAATATTAAGTTGTTATTAGTGGGTAATATTGTTGCCTTTATTGTAGCCATAATTGCTATAAAATCATTTATCGGCTTTTTAACCAAACACGGATTTAAAGTTTTCGGCTGGTACCGTATTGCTTTGGGAATTATCATCTTGGCATTGTTCTTATCAGGATATCATATTGATATAAACTAATCCGTATCTTTGCGCAAAAAAGATTTGTGAGTACCGAAAATTCAAAATTTAAAGATTTCAATTTTGCTGAAGGCGAATTGCTCTTAATTAACAAACCATACAAATGGACTTCATTTGATGTGGTGGGCAAAATCCGTAATTCTTTAAAACCACTAAAACTAAAGGTTGGTCATGCCGGCACTTTAGATCCCCTTGCTACAGGCTTATTGATTATCTGCACCGGCAAGCTAACGAAACAGATAGACACTTTTCAGGCTGAAGAGAAAGAATATACCGGCACCATGATTTTGGGCGCTACTACCCCATCATTCGATATGGAAACCGAGGTTGATCAAACTTTCGAGATCAGCCACATTACTGAAGAAGAAGTTCATACTGCCTGCAAACCATTTATAGGCGATATTGAACAATATCCACCTGCACATTCAGCAGTGAAGGTAAATGGCGAACGTTTATACGTAAAAGCAAGATTAGGTGAAGAGGTTGAATTAAGGAAACGTTTTGTAAGCGTTCCGGAATTTGAAATTACACGGATCGAACTGCCAGAAATAGATTTCAGGATTGTGTGTAGCAAAGGCACTTATATCCGCTCCTTAATATCCGATTTTGGTAAAACTTTAAATAATGGCGCTTATCTTTCTAAACTTACCCGTACCCGAAGCGGAAACTTTTTACTAAAAGATGCGTTTGAGGTATTAGAACTTGTTAATTATATTCGCAGTAAGAAAGAAGAAGCTAAAACTGAAACAGAAGCATGAACCGAATCAAAAACAGGCACACCAGATTTATAAAAGAAATTCTTTTAATTATTGCAGGTGTAACTTCGGCGTGTTTTGGCCTAAAAAGCTTTTTAATGCCGAGCCATTTTATTGATGGCGGTGTTACCGGTATTTCCCTTTTGCTAAGCACCTTAACAGGCTGGAATTTATCATACCTCATTGCCATCATCAATATCCCATTTGTAATTTTAGGTTACAGGCAGATTGGTAAAGGTTTTGCCATCAAAACTGCTATTGCCATTGCTGCGCTTTCACTGGCGCTAATTATCCTACCCTTTCAGCCCATTACACACGATAAATTGCTTATTGCATTTTTTGGGGGTTTGTTTTTAGGTGGCGGAATTGGATTGGCCATGCGTGGCGGCTGCGTAATTGATGGTACAGAAGTTTTAGCACTTTACATCAGTAAAAACAGCATTTTAACTGTTGGAAATATCATCCTGATTTTAAATATCATTATTTTTGCTTTCGCAGCTTATTTCTTAAACATCGAAACTGCGCTTTATGCCATTCTAACGTACTTATCGGCATCCAGTACTATCGATTTCATCGTAAATGGCATAGAACAATACACTGGTGTGACCATTATTTCAGAACATCAGGAAGCTATAAAAGGGTTTATCATCAACGAAATGAAACGAGGTGTAACCATCTATAAAGGCGAAGGTGGCTATGGAGAAAAGAAAGATATCGATATTATTTTTACCGTTGTGACCAAACTAGAAATGAGCAAATTACAAACTGCTATTCGCCAGATTGATCAGGATGCATTTGTGATACAACAACAAATTGCCGATTTAAAAGGCGGGGTAGTGAAACGCCACGCTTTACATTAATAAATAACAGGAATTTGGGCATGCCCCTAAGCTACGCAAAGGGTCGGGCTGTATGCTAAATCCCCGGGAAATTCCGATAGTTATCGGGACGGGGGATACCGCTTCCATCCCTCATGCAAACCCACACCAATAAAATAGATTTTACCATTGAAAATATACCATAACCTTTCGGATTTCAAAAAATTAGATAATGCCATTGTAACCATTGGCACTTTTGATGGCGTGCATTTCGGACACCAGAAAATCATTAAACAACTGGTAGAAAAAGCAAAGTCCGATAAAGGAGAAAGTGTAATATTAACTTTTTTTCCACACCCGAGAATGATTATTGATCCTGAAAACCAGGATCTAAAAATGATTAATACCATTAATGAAAAAGCAGAAATTTTAAAAGGTTTGGGTGTAGATCATTTAATCATCACACCTTTTACCAGAGATTTCTCCAATCAGCTTCCTGAAGATTATATAAAAAACATCCTGGTGAACAACATTGGCACCAAACATATTATTATTGGTTACGATCACCGCTTTGGTAAAGACCGTTCGGGCAACCTAACCGATTTGAAAGCTGCTGGCCTACACTACGGCTTTACTGTGGAGGAAATTATGGAGCAGGATATCCATGACGTTGCGGTAAGCTCAACTAAAATCCGCCAGGCACTTTTGGTTGGAGATGTAAGTTTAGCTAATGATTACCTCGGCTACTCTTTTTCTATTTTTGGAAGGGTAATTAAAGGCGATAAAATAGGCAGAACAATCGGTTTTCCAACTGCTAATATCTTTGTAGAAGAAACTTATAAACTGATTCCGGGCGATGGCATTTATGCGGTAACGGTAGAAATGAGCGCCGAATTTAAAGAAGATTCAGAATCAACAAACAGACTTCCGACTTTGGACTCCGGACTTCGGACTTATAAAGGGATGGCCTACATCGGGCAGCGTCCAACTATTAACGGGATGACCAGAAACATTGAGGTAAATATTTTCGATTTTAACCAGGAAATTTATGGCCAGGACATCAAGATGAATTTCTTAAAATTTTTGCGTCACGATGTAAAATTTACCGGATTAGAAGCGCTGACCGTTCAATTGCAAAAAGACAAAGAAGCGACGCTGGATTATTTTAACAGGTAAATATTTTAGCTTATTCAACACGATCGTCATCTCGACTGAAACGCAGTGGAATGGAGAGATCTATCTAAACAGATTTCTCGACTTCGTTGCACTTCGCTCGAAATGACGGTAAAGCGAGACATGAGTGATTGTATAAATCAATTTGGTAACCCAAGTAAAAAGGCTGTCAAGTAAGTTTAAATCATATTTCCCTTTCAAAAAAGCCTCATTTTCGTTATATTAGCGGCAATGAGGCTTTTTTACATCATTTTCTTTCTATGTATCTCCATTAATTTTGCGGCCTTCGCATCGCAGGGAAAAAGAAACGGTGCGCCAACCAAAAACTTAAAAATAAGTTTTATAACCGATAAAAAAATCAATAAACATAATTCCGATTTCAATCAGGACAGTGAAAATTTGCAAAAAGATTTCATCAACTCTTCTATTGTAAAAATATCTTTTGCCGCTTTTATACTTCTTTCTTTTTTGATATTTCTTTTTTTTAAGAACAAAACGATCACCGCTAAAGTTGTAATTAGAAGATTAAAATATAACTATTGGTGCCTTTTTAAGATGCTCTACCCAAAACATGTTTTTTGGTAAGTAATTTCATTTTTTTGAACCACATTAACGTGGAACTTTCAGTAAAATGCCAGGTAGCGAACAATGCCTGGGAATAAATTATTTAATTCATATTACCCATTTTTATAGATGCATTTACCCGATTTAATAGCCGATTTAGGATTAATTCTTGCTGCCGCAGGAATAACCACTCTGATATTTAAAAAAATTAAACAGCCACTGGTTTTAGGCTACATACTGGCTGGCCTGTTAGTTGGTTCTCATTTAGATTTCTTTCCATCTGTTACCGATACCAAGAGTATTAACATTTGGGGCGAAATTGGTGTAATTTTCCTCTTATTCAGCCTAGGTTTAGAATTTAGTTTCAAAAAACTGGTTAAAGTTGGCGGTTCCGCTTCCATCACCGCAATTGTAAAAGTCCTTTTTATCATTCTGGCGGGTTACTTAGTTGGTAAAGCAATGGGCTGGAAAGATATGGATAGTCTATTTTTAGGCGGGATCTTATCCATATCATCAACCATGATTACCATTAAAGCCTTTGAAGAACTTGGCTTAAAGCATAAAAAGTTTGCTGGTCTGGTTTTCGGCGTTTTAATTGTTGAAGATCTGGTTGCCATTTTGTTACTGGTGTTGTTTTCTACTTTAGCGGTAAGTCAGCAATCGGCAGGTACAGAAATGTTGTATTCTATTCTTAAACTGGCATTCTTCTTAGTTCTTTGGTTCTTAGGCGGAATTTTCTTAATTCCTTCATTCCTTAAAGCAACAAAAAAATTGATGAATGATGAAACCATGCTGGTGGTATCATTAGGTTTATGTTTGGTGATGGTATTACTGGCTGATAAGGTTGGGTTCTCTCCTGCTTTAGGTGCGTTTATAATGGGTTCCATCTTAGCCGAAACTACACAGGCAGAAAGAATAGAACACTTAACCAAATCGGTAAAAGACTTATTTGCCGCAGTTTTCTTTGTTTCGGTTGGTATGCTGATTGATCCTGCTATGCTGGTTAAGTACTGGGTTCCAATTTTAGTGGCCACCGTGGTTATTATCTTTGGGAAAATTATATTTACCATTTTAGGTGCGTTATTGTCTGGTCAGCCGCTAAAAACTTCGGTACAGTCAGGCATGAGTTTGGCCCAAATTGGCGAGTTTTCATTCATCATTGCCTCATTAGGATTAACCCTTAAAGTAACCAGCGATTTCCTTTATCCAATTGCTGTGGCAGCGGCAGCTATTACAACCTTTACCACACCATATCTGATTAAACTATCTGAACCTTTTTACCAGTATTTAAACCGTGTTTTACCAAAAAAATGGCTTGATGGTATAGAAAGGTACAGCTCCAGTACTGAAGGGATTACCACATTAAGCGATTGGAAAGTTTTATTAAGGTCTTATATTTTTAATACAATTATCCACTCGGTAATCATCATAGCCATCATATTTCTGGCTTACCGATACGTTCAGCCTTTTATTGTAAGCAATATTTCCAATAGCTTAACTTCTATTATCATCAGCGTAGTGGTTTCGTTCATTTTAATGTCGCCATTTTTATGGGCATTATCTATCCGAAGGATTCAACGAACAGCCTATTCTCACCTTTGGCTGAATAAAAAATACACCCGTGGTCCGTTAATTGCAATTGAATTTTTCAGAATAGCCTTAGGGATCTTCTTTGTAGGATTTTTAATGTATGAATTCTTTGATACCTGGATTGCAGCTGTAATCGCATTAGGCCTGATTATTTTAGGCATGGTTATCTTCTCCAGGAAACTGCAGTCTTTTTACGATAAACTGGAAAGACGTTTCATGCTGAATTTAAATGCCCGTGAAAATCAAAAACCTGACATTTTGCCTTGGGATACCCATTTGACAGAACTCACTGTTTCACCTGAATCGGAAGTGGTAGGAAAAACGCTTACCGAATTAATGATCAGGGAAAAATATGGTGTAAATATTGCCCTAATTGAGCGGGGAAGAAATAACATTCCAACACCAGGCAGAGATGAGCGGCTTTATCCAAACGATAAACTGTTGTTGATCGGAGCTGATGATCAGCTGGCAGCTGTTAAAGCACTTTTAGAAGTTGATGCTCCGGAAATAGCTGAAGAAAGTAATTTTCCGAATAAAGAAATGACCTTGCAAAAGGTTGTTGTTCATGCCGAATCGCCTGTTTATGGCATGAGTATCAGAAATGCAGGGATCCGCGAAAAAGCACAGGCTTTAATTGTTGGTATAGAAAGGGGTACTGATCGGATATTGAATCCTTCATCCGACTTTGTATTCGACAACGGCGATGTAATTTGGATCGTTGGGAATAACAAGAAGATCAAGGAGGTTATATAGATTAGTCAGGAGTCATTAGTCCGAAGTCGGGAGTCTATTGACTGAGGACTTTTGACTAAGGACTAAAAAGCATATCTTCGTGTATAACCTAACCTATGAAAGTTGACAGAGAAAAGAGTGAGTTTCTAGATGACATGATTGAGCAATGGCAAAGCGATGGCTTAATTAATGATGAAACAGGCGATAAACTCCGTAAAAGTTATGAAGCCAAAAACTTCGATTGGTTACGCCTGGCACAATATGCTTTTTGGGTAGCCTTAGCTTGCGGTTTTATTGCTCTTGGATCACTCCTTATTGATAATTCCATCTTAAACTATTTAAAAAGGGTTTACAATACACCTAATATAGTTATTGCTATTGTTTCTGGCGGATTGGCGGGATGGCTTTACATCCTGGGTTTTAGGCGAAAAAAGAAACTGACTCATTTAAAGTTTAGCAATGAAGCCATTGTATTTTCTGCAATTTTACTCACAGCAAATGCTATTGCTTATTTTGGAAAGGTGGTGGATAATGGTTCTGGCAATTTCTCCATCCTGATTTTAACATCTGTTTTTATTTATGGTGCTTTAGGTTACATCTTCAATTCACGTTTAATCTGGATTTTTGCTTTAATATCTTTAGGTGCCTGGTTTGGCACAGAAACGGGATATTTAAGCCGTTGGAATTATTACTTCCTTGGTATGAATTATCCTTTACGTTTCGTGGTTTTCGGAGCAGCATTAACCGCAGCATCGTTTATTATGAAAGCTTTTCCTAAAACGCAAAATTTCTTTCAGGTTACCTATATCGCAGGTATGGTTTACTTGTTTGTATCACTTTGGGCTTTATCGGTGTTCGGTAATTTCGCCAGCTTAGAAGAATGGTATACCGTGAGGCAGTTAAGTTTGTTTTATTGGGCCTTAATTTCGGCTGCAATATGTGTAGTAAGCACTTTATTTGGCTTAAAATACCACGACGATATTGCAAGGGAATTCGGCATTACCTTTCTCTTTATTAACCTCTACACACGCTATTTTGAATATTTTTGGGACAGTTGGCATAAGGCTCTGTTTTTTTCTGTATTGGCTGCATCTTTTTGGTTGATTGGCAGAAAAGCAGAGAAAATATGGAATGTGGAGTTTTTGAAATAGAATCCTGAGATTAATTAAAATACACTAATCGTCATCTCGACCGCAGTGGAGAGATCTATGAATTGAAAAAGTCAGACGCTGTCTGACGAATTTGAAAATCTCAAAATTTCAGATCTACCTCGAAAATTTAAAATGAATTAATTCAAATGAAAATATATCAACAAGCCTTAACACTCAGAGAACGTAGAAGGGGTTTCCATATCATTACCGATGAGGTTGAGGATGCCCTGCTCCAAATTGACGAGATTAACATTGGTATTTGTCAGGTTTTTATACAGCACACCTCGGCTTCACTTACGATTAACGAAAATGCAGATCCTACAGTGAGGGTAGATTTTGAAATGTTTTTTAATAAAACTGTTAAGGAGAACGATCCGGATTATGAGCATGACTACGAGGGATCTGACGATATGCCAGCCCATTTAAAATCTGCACTCTTGGGCAGTTCTGTAACCATTCCGATTAGAAATGGCAGATTGGCGCTTGGTACCTGGCAGGGAATTTACCTTTGCAAACACCGCAACCATGGAGGACAAAGAAGATTAATTATTACTGCCTGGGGAGAATAAATTATTCTTTTTTCACTTCTTCCATAATTTCAGGATGATTATCCTGTATAGATTTTCCATCCATTTCTACTTCAATTTCTTTGGTGGTAACCGCATAATGAGAAGGGTAAATCTCCGATCCAAAAGCAACCGCATAGGCCTTGGTAAATTCGGCACCAAAATATAAAATGATAGAAGAATAGTAGGTCCACAGAAGAACCACTACCAATGATCCAGTCGCGCCATAAGTGCTACCCACATTGCTTTGCCCAATATAAATTGAGATCGCAAATTTGCCGATCATAAACAGGACAGCAGTTACTATTGCTCCGGCGATTACATCACGCCATTTTATAATTGCATCGGGTAATACCTTAAATATTACGCCAAATATTAATGAAATAACAGCCAGTGTTACAATTTGGTTAACAATGTAAAATACGATAACAGATACTTCGGCAAAGCGGGTCTGCAAACGGTTACTAAACGCATCAAGCACAGAGGTAACTGCTAAAGAAACCAATAGTACAAAACCTAAACTGACAATTACCGAAAATGAAAGGAAACGGTTTTGTAACAGTTTCACCCACCCTCTTTTTGGCTTAGGCTTTAAACCCCAAATGGTATTAATCGAATCCTGAATATCACCAAAAACAGTAGTTGCTCCAATGAGTAGGGTGATGATACCAATAATTAAAGCGATGGTACTTTTCCCATCCAGATAAGCACTCTTGATTAATTGCTGTAAAGAAATGGCCGATTCTCTACCTAAAAACCCTTCAAGCTGGGCATAAACCTGTCCTTCGGCCATTTCCCTCCCTAAAAATATACCGCATAACGAAATAATAACTACAAGTAGTGGCGCCATAGAAAACACCGTATAGTAAGCTAATGAGCCACTGAGCTTCGTTACTTTGTGATCATTAAATCCTGTAAACGATGCTTTTAAAATGCTCCATATTCCTTTTAAAGTGATTTTATTCTTTGCCATAAATAAACTATTTAAGATGAGACGCCCTAAACTTAAACCGCTTATTTTTTGAATTGTTTGTTAATTAATTAACGAAGGCAAGGATATGAGGAAATCAAATGCAACAAAAAAGCTCCGGTTTTAGTCGGAGCTTTTTCTTTATCGATAAGTCATTTTAGTTTTATTTGGCCTTAATCCATAAAGCTAGATCATTAACCAAGGTTTCAGATACGCTTACAGCAGCCTGATATTGAGCCATTGTACCTTTTTCGGTTTGTGAACTTAACAGGTGATTTAAATCAGGATAAAATTTAAGAACCACATTTTTCTTTTTACTCAAAGCAGCATTCCATAAATCAAAATCTACTTTACCTACCTGAAAATCATTACCACCTTGCAATACATATATTTTAGGCTTCGAAAGGCTTTTTGCTACAGCAACCTGATTGTAGGCATTTAAATCTGTCCAATATTTAGCAGGCAACCCTAAAATTACAGAATCAGGTTTTATGGTAGTTCCCAACTGTGAAATTCTACTTTTATTAATTTCCACATCAGCATCTGCCAATTGTTTTTTAAAGGCAGCTGTTGTATCATTAGCCTGATCGAACATATACTTATTCTGATCAACAATAATATCTGTGAGTTTTCTCGCAGGTGCTGCCGCCAAAATAATCCCTGCTAAATCAGGTGTAAATGTGGCTATTCTAGGTGCTAACATTCCGCCTAAACTATGACCGAATACATAAACCGCTTTAGGATTAGCACCAACAACTGTTTTTGCAAGTGCAATAGCTGCAGTTGCATCATCCAGTACCTCTTCTTTTACGGTAAAAGTCTTATTAAATTCGTTAGGATAAATTAAAGTTCGTTTTACGTATCGAACTGAAGCAATGCCTTTGGAGGCTAAACCGCCAGCCAAATCTTTAAAAGGCTTATTCACACCAACAGTTTCATCCATATCAGCAGGTCCGGAGCCGTGTACAAAAACCACTACGGGGAAATTTTTAACATTTTTTGGGGTTGTGATAATGGCTGCCAATTGTTTTCCTGCCGGGCCAATATATACCGACTTTTCCTGGTATAAACTGGTATCTACATAAGTCGGTTTTAAATAAGTGGACGATTTTCGGGAAGGTGCCAGAAAGATTCCGACAATTTTCTGTTGTTTATTAAATCCTAAAATAAAGTTCTGATCACCGTTAGCAAATTTACCTTCAACCGTTACAGCGAAAAACTCGCCCTGGGCTTTACTTTGAATGGCATCTAACGATTCTGCCTTTCCGTATTTTGTTCCGATATCCCCCCAAAGTTTCTTTAAATTTTCTTCTGTTAATTTCGTTTTCAAAGTATCATCAAAGAAAGCGTGGGCATCTTTAAATTTCTCTTCCTGTAACAGTTTAAAAAAGTCGTTTGCGCCATTGAAAAGCTGGATCACATTTTGAGAAAATGCTGAAGTGGTAAATAATAAAGCGATTATGAATAAAAGGCTCTTTTTCATTCGTGTAATATTGTTTTTAGGGTGATTAAACCATTATGATTCCACATTAAATCTGGAATCATGATCGTTTTATTGTTGTGTTTGGTTGTTTACAATACCCAAAGTTAACAATATTTGGTTCTCAAAAGCCTTTAATTAAACTAAATATTTAGTTTTAACTATTTTTAACATTTGATCTAAGTTTCTTCCATAAAATGTAAGGAATAAACATCATTACCAAAGCAACAAGTGGTGGGATCAGCAGCGATACGCCATCGCCAACAAATGCCCTGGAGGCAAATGCGCCAATAAAATTGATGGCAAAACCTGCATAAGCCCATTCTTTAATGGCTGTATATTTATTCTGTAAAATTGATACTGCCCCAAGCAATTTTGCAATGCCTACTATGATGAGCAGATACATAGGATAACCGAGGTGTTTAAGCACTTCTTTACCTGCTTCCTCCTGTGTTACTCCACCAAAGCCATCCATAATCATCATTAAAGCGAAAATAATGGTCGCAATCCAATACCAGGTTGTTAACTTTTTCATGTTTCTCTATTTTTATCGTAATTAATTAACCAATTATTCCCAAAACGGTCTGTTAAATCGCCGAAAAGTGCGCCCCAAAAGCTTTCCTGTAAAGGGTGCGAGGCTCTACCACCGACTGAAAGTTTATGGTAAAAAGCTTTTGCCTCTTTTTCTGAATTGCAGTTGAGCATCATAGCTACGGAGTTTCCTTTAACGAGCCCCCTTTCTTCAACCATATCAGTACCCATAATTACCATATCATCTTTAACTAAAACGGCATGCATCACGCTCCTTCGTATGATATTGGGCATTTTTTCAGCAAAAGCTGATTCTCCAATGGTTTCGAATATCAACTCTCCACCGAGGCAATCCTGGTAAAAAGTCATTGCTTCCCGGCAATTCCCATTAAAAGTGAGATATGAATTTATGCTAGCCATTTTGTTTCTATTTATTTGATGCCATTCAGCAATCATTTCCTCTATTATACACTTTGACATCAGCCTTAACAGTACAAACATACTGGGAGATTACAGCAAACTGAACACGTAGAAACGACAATTGCGGGGGTTGTTTACGACAATTAGCCTTACTATATTTGAGGATATGAAACACGTATCTATCTTAATTCCAGAGACTGCCGTGATTGAAGCCATTGCAGATCCCCGCTATCTATTTACCGCTGTTAACGAATTTTTACAGGCATCGGGTAAATTGCCGCTTTTTAAAGTGGAGCTGGTAGCCATGACAAAAGAGGTAAAGCTGAACAATAGTCTTTTCACGGTACATGCCGATAAATTATTGCATGAAGTGGAACATACCGATCTCATCTTTGTTCCAGCAATAAGTGGTAATGTAGGTTATGCCATGGAGGCAAATCAGGATCTGGTACCGTGGATTGTAAAACAGCATGCAAAAGGGGCCGAAGTAGCTTCACTTTGTTTAGGCGCATTTATATTGGCCTCAACCGGTTTGTTAAACGGCCGGAAATGTTCTACACATTGGTTGTTTGCCAATCAGTTCAGGGAAATGTTTCCTGGTGTTGAATTGGTTGATGGTAGCATTATTACCGATGCCCAGGGTTTATACTCCAGCGGTGGTGCAAACTCCTACTGGAATTTACTTTTATATTTAGTTGAAAAACATACAGATAGAGATATTGCCATTTTAGCGGCCAAATACTTTGCCATAGATATCGACCGTGAAAGTCAGCTGGCTTTTATGATGTTTCAGGGGCAAAAAGGTCATGAAGATGCTAAAATTAAAAAAGCACAGGAATTTATTGATGGCAATTACCAGGAACGGATTACTGTTGATCAACTGGCCGATATGCTGGCATTGGGGCGAAGGAGTTTTGAGCGGAGGTTTAAAAGTGCGACTAAAAACACTGTGATCGAGTACATTCAGAGGGTTAAAATTGAGGCTGCAAAGCGAAGTTTCGAATCAAGCAGAAAAAATATAACAGAGGTAATGTTTGATGTAGGTTATACCGACACAAAATCGTTTAGAGATGTTTTCAAGAAAATTACTGGTTTAACACCGATTGAGTACCGGAATAAATACCATAAAGCCGTACCTGTTTTGCAGGTTTAAGTGCATCTTCAGAAAAAAAACAAAAAAAATTAAGTTGCACACAATATATTCTATTTATAGCGTTTATGTATGTGAGAGCGTTAATTTAGATGACGGGGATACTGCCTAAGGGTGGAATCCCCGTTTCTTTTTTGGCAAAAATGTATAGGGCATGGAGCAAAGCCCATAGCGATCAAAACTCGAAGCTCCGTGCCCTATGCTACTAAGCAAAAAAAGAGACATTTTTAAAAATGTCTCTTTTTAAGTTATATGATGGAGTTAAGAATTTTAGCTTTGCCTATCAGTAAAATCAACTGGTTTCTTTTCAAAATACTGATCGAAGTTTTGTGCTTTTTTAGGTTTTAAAATTACATACAGTCCTAATCCGATTAATGCCATTGGAATACTAATCCTAAACAGATCAAAATCAAATATGTTTATCGCTCTAAACGTGAATAAGCCACCAATAATCGTCAATACCAACCAGCTGCTTCCCTTAAAATCTTTACGATAACCCACCCACAAACCAATACCTAACATAATGGTGTGCCATTTCAAGATCCAGTATGGAACATCTATTCCCGAGTTTCTTAATAAGAATACCGAACCGATAGTGATAATTAAAATGCCTAGACCAAATTGTTTATCTGCGTGATTTTTTTTGATTAAATTTTCCATGACCGTTTGTTTTTATGATTCAAATGTATCACGAATAGCAATGCTCGGGAATGGCTTTTCCCTTAGTTGTGATGTTTTATCGGTGAGTGAAATAAAACTGTCGGTAAAAATTTACGGCTATTTAAGAAAAGAAGAAATTATCGGTGAAATTGTTGATTAGTCCGGAGTCGGCAGTCCGAAGTCCAGAGTCAATTAATCGATTTGAAGAACTGATCATATTAATACAACAAAGTGGCTGAATAAAAAGATTGCTTCACACAACTCACATCCCCACCCTTTCGGTTCGCAATGACGAATTTAGCTGTTTATGAATACCCTATTTATACTATTAACCGATTAACCAAACAAATGAACCATAACCAGTTTCCAATTTGCAGTTAACCGCTCTATACGATTTAACAGTTAACCCTATTCAAAAATAATAATATCTGCCCCTTCGCTCATGATTACTTTCGAAGTGATGTTAATGAATAAACCATGGGCCAATAATCCGTTAATTTGATTGAGGTTAGAAGCTAATTTTGCAGGATCATCAATGAGGCCAAAATCAACGTCGATAATCAGGTTTCCATTGTCGGTAATAAATGTTTGGCTTTCTACAGTTCTCAATATGCCCTTTCCACCAAGTTTATTAATTTGATCTAATACATATTGATAGGCTAAGGGTATTACTTCGATTGGCACCGTAAAAGCACCCAGCTTTTTTACTTTTTTAGAAGCGTCGGTAATGATGATGGCATTTTCACTAAGTGAAGCAGTTATCTTCTCTCTAAACAATGCCCCGCCTCCGCCTTTAATCAGATCGAGTGATTCTGTAAATTCATCTGCTCCATCAATACTGATATCAATTTTGCTTAAGTGCCCAAGGTCAAGAATTTCGATCCCTAGCGACTCTGCGAGCTCCTGTGTCCGAATGGAACTTGCAGCAGCCTTTATCTTAAGCCCTTTTTTTACACGTTTACCTAACTCTTTAATTGCAAAAGTTGTAGTAGAACCAGTGCCCAGGCCAACTACATCGCCATCTTTAACAAATTTTACCGCAGCTAGGGCAGCTGCTAGTTTTTCTGCATCTTGTTGAGTTTTATCTGTGGTAGCCATAAAGTAAAAATAGGTTTAAATGATAAACATCGCAAAAAATGAAAAAAAATATTACTACTAATGCAATAAATCGTTTTTATAGCGTTTATGTATACGAGAGCGTTAATTTAGATGATGGGGATTCTGCAATAGTGGAATCCCCATTTCTTTTTCAGCTATTTTAGCGTCCGAATAAGCGGATCGTCATTGCGAGCAGGCTTCTTCAGCCGACGAAGCAATCTTACAACGATCGCTATTATAGCCAAATAAAATTGCTTCGTAACTCGTAATGATGGAATTTTCTGACAATAGATTTCTCCATTTCGCTGCGCTTCAGTCGAAATGACGACTACCTGCAACGACTCAACACACACAAAATCAAGGCGAAAAAAATCACTCACAATGCAATAAATCCTATTTACAGCGTTTATGTATGTGAGAGCGTTAATTTAGATGATGGGGATTTTGCAATAGTGGAATCCCTATTTCTTTTTCAGGTATTTTAGCGTCCCAATAAGCGAATCGCCATTGCGAGCAGGCTTCTTCAGCCGACGAAGCAATCTTACAACGATCGCTGTTATAGCCAAATAAGATTGTTTCGTAACTCGGAATGATGGAATTTCCTGATAATAGATTTCTCCATTTCGCTGCGCTTCATCCGATAGGTATCGGGTCGAAAGGACGACTACACGCAATGACTGAACAGTCACTCACAAATCATGGCAAAAAAAATCACTCACAATACAATAAATCCTATTTACAGCGTTTATGTATATGAGAGCGTTAATTTAGATGATGGGGATTCTGCAATAGTGGAATCCCCATTTCTTTTTCTAATTCTTTTTTTTAAGCATTTTGTCATCCTGAGCGTAGTCGAAGGATCTTTTCATTTAATAGACCCTGAAATAAATCCGATAGCTATCGGATCAGGGTGACGCTTCAATTAAAAATTTCTGCTACACCAATACACTTCATTTTCTTATAAAACAAAAAACGGCTGGTATTTCTACCAACCGTTTCCTAATAATTAAACTATTTTATTTATTTAAAGAGTTTATCCAGGCTGCAATTTTTAAAGCTTCTGCTTTGGTTACCTGCGGCATTGGTGGCATTTCTGTTGAATAACCCGGCCAGTTTTGTGGTTGTGGATTGTGGATCAACTGAAATATTTTCTCCGGTGAATATTTACGTTTTGCAATTTCTATGAATGGCGGACCAATTTGTCTTTTGGTTTGATTATGGCAGGCCAGGCAAGTATTTTTAGTTAGCAAACCCTCAACTTCTTTAAAGGTAGGTGCCTTAGCAGCAGCCACAGGCTTAGCCGGAGTAGGCGTTCCTTTTGCTTCAGGTGCTTTTCCAGTTGTTACTTTTGGTGCAGCTGTTTTCTTAGCAGGAACATTTACCGGTGTTGCCGAGTTTTTGGTACTTACTTCATTGGTAGAAAGTTTATTTCCATCAGGAATCTGGTTCAAGGTGTAATAAGCTACCGGATGAACTAAAGAGTAAAAACCATCTTGAGATCTTAAACCATCTAACGTTAAGGTATGGATATAATATTGGCGAAGGTTTTGCACAATAATTCTGACTTTTAAACCATCTGCTGAAACTTTAACCCCAGAGATTTTTAATTTTTCGGTGTTTACCGGAGGTGAACCATACACAGGATGATATTTATAAATAAAACTTTCTGCATCATACGAAGCCAGATCCTCAGCTGATTTACGATCAACAGGCATAGTAAACTCCACTTCAAAACCATCTGGCATTGCCCTAACAGCTTTCATTTCGAAAGGGGTTTTGTTGTTGTACACCAATCTTTCTAAACCTTCGTTGGCATCACCGGCCGATCCCCAACCGCGGTTGGTTTCGCCCACAAATAGTGAACCATCAGTACCCCACTCTAACCTTAACACACCCGAACGAAAACCTTTACGGAAAAGGAAAGCTGCACCTTGTTCTTCACCTTTTACAGTTTCCATG
The DNA here is from genome assembly GCF_014947265.1 of Pedobacter sp. MR2016-19. Taxonomy (NCBI): domain Bacteria; kingdom Pseudomonadati; phylum Bacteroidota; class Sphingobacteriia; order Sphingobacteriales; family Sphingobacteriaceae; genus Pedobacter; species Pedobacter sp. MR2016-19. The sequence goes on along the minus strand of NZ_JADCNK010000004.1, from coordinate 178,515 downwards.
AAAATCCTGGAGATGATGCTCATACCCTGATCGCCAACCAAAATCTGACCAGCAAAAGGACCAAATGTATTGGCAGGAATTTTAACTGGTTCTGCAGATGAGATACCCAAAATACCGTAAGGCAACCAAACTGATGGCAAACGCAGTTCAGGGAATACCTTTTTCATTTCGAATAAGGTTTTGAAAGTTTCGTTTACCCTGTTTTCTGGTTTAATGTACCTTCCCTGTTCATTTTTAATACGGCGTTCATCCATTTGAGAATAAAAGAAATCTGACTGAAGTTTTACCGGAGAATTAGGCAGGTTTGTCCACCTTAAACTGGCCGGGTGACCCATAAAATCGCCTTTGTTTACTTTCCATAAACCACCTGAACCTACCCAGTCGCCCTGGTTTTCGGTATAATAAAACTGACCATCAATACTGCCAATACCCGCTGGCGAACGAAAACCAGCAGCATAAGGGCTCATTTTACCATCTTCGGTAATGTTCATGGCCCAACCACGCATGGGTACACGGCTTTCTGCACGCCACCATTCTTCATCGCCAAAGGCTACGTTTCCGGTAACCATAAAAGTACCATCAGGCATTATTTTCGGACCAAAACTATATTCATGGTAGTGACCGCTTAAAGGCCATGCATAAATGGTTTCGTACACATCGGCTTTGCCATCCTGGTCTTTATCGATCAATTTGGTTAACTCGCCGCGCTGCGCTAAGTAGATTGCACCATTTTTATAGGCGATGCCCAAAATTTCGTGCAAACCATAAGCAAATCTGCGCCAGTAAGGTTTAGCACTTGTGGGGTTTTCTACAATGTACACCTCTCCCCTACGGGTTGATATGCCTAAATCGCCATTTGGTAAGGTAACCAGACCACCAACTTCTAAAATCGGGCCTTCGGGTACGCGTACCTTATTTATCCTGAAAAAATCTTCTTCTTTCGGTGTTTCTTGTGCAAAAACTGTAGTAAAGCTAAAACTTAATGCCAGTATTGCTAATTTTTTAAATGTATTTCTCATTACTATCACAATTAAAACAAAATGGTATAATTCAACTTACTTCCAATGGCTGCAATAATTTCCCATTTGCCATCAGTATTTCTAATAACCGGTTTTGCGGTGCCTTCACCAAGCTGTATGTAATACGCTTTATCATCAATTAAATACAAACCTTTGCCAGCTTCTTCAATGTTTGAAGCAGTAGCCAAAAGGAAATACAAATCTTTTGATGGTTTATCAATAGTAATCTCTCTCGTTAAACCTTGTCCATTTTCCATCACTTTAACGGCATCAGTAACATTTGTTCCATTAATGATGTACTTAAACTCCGGACGATCCTGTTTATCCATTACATAACCCTTGGTTCTGAAACCAGTACCGGTAGTATCAACAATCCACTTATCCTGATCGCTCGCTAATTTTGCAACGGCTAAAATTGGCTTTTTAGTAAAACGGGTAACACTGCCCAAAGCACGTGAGGTACCGTTTCCGCGGCCATCCCACATTGGTGTAGCATCAATAAAATCACCATGCCATCCCTGTAATAATGTACCATTATCCAAATCGTAGCTATAGGCAACCTTTTCTGGTCCGCCTACCGAAATAGCGTGTACCGAACGCACTCGTGGTGCAACATCTACAAAACTTCTGATCATATTGTTGCTTGCTGCTTCAATATATATTGGATCTGCACCATCGTTTTGGTTTGGTTTTGGAATTTCGGATAGTTCAGTGATTTGGATATTTCTGAACGCTACCGAACCATGATCGCCTTGCAAACGTAAAGGTCCTTTTGCTTTTTCAGCTCCTGCAGCACCTCTGGTTGCGCCAAATAATTCAACATTTTCATGAATCAACACACCATTTAGTTCTGCACTGATGATTTTAGCATTTTGTGTTTTTTTTCCTGAGGCATCAAATCTTGGTGCCTGGAAGATAATTTTAATATGCTGCCATAAACCTGGCGCCTTACTTGCGTTCTGACGGGGAGCAACACCACCAAATCCTTTATCGGCTTCGGGTTTGCTATCATCCCAGCGTTGGTAAATACCGCCATTGTTTGATGATGTGGCATTTTTCAATCCCCATGCATCGTCAATCTGGATCTCGTAATTACCTTGAAGATAAATGCCAGAATTTGTTCCTTTTGCAGTTAAATAATCTAACTCTACGGCTACATCACCATATTCATTTATGGTGTATAAATCGGAACCTGCTTTTTTCGCGGTAGATTGATTAACTAAAATCCCTTCACCTTTGGTTGTTTTTAAAACATTTTCGGCGTTTAGGTCGGCTACTACATTTTGTGCAAGCGACCAAGAATTTGAAGGATTTTTAAAGGCTGAAAGATCTTTGAGATCAATACGCTGGCCGAAGGCCAACAGGGTTCCTAAAAGCCAGCAAATGGCTGTAAAACCCGTCTTTGAGATGTTCATATATTTGGTTTGTTAGTTTTAGCCCTATTGAGGCCAGTTATTGCTTTAAAAATAAGACTGTATCATAAAATGTAAACTAAATCTGTCCTTCGAGAGGCTCAGGATAACATTCTATTTTTATGATACAGTCTTTATCTTTCTCTATTTTTCTGTTGATAATGAATAAGGGAAATCGGCTGGATTTGAACCTCTGGTTTTATTCGGCATTGCGGTCATATTAAAATTTAATACTGCACCTTTTTGCAAACCACTGTGGCTGATCCAATTTTTAGAATATGGTTTACCATTCATCTGTAACGACTGAACATAACGATTGTTATCGCTATTGGCTGCTGCATTAATTACCACAGTTTTACCATTTTCTAAAGTAATCGTTACCTTTTTAAATAAAGGAGCACCTAAAACATACTGATCAACTGCTGGTGTTACCGGGTAAAATCCCATTGCTGAGAAAACATACCAGGCAGAAGTTTGCCCGTTATCTTCGTCACCACAATATCCATCCGGAGTAGCTTTGTACATTCTGTTCATGGTTTCTCTTACCCAATACTGTGTTTTATAAGGCGCTCCACCGTAGTTGTACAGGTAAATCATGTGCTGGATAGGTTGGTTACCATGTGCGTATTGGCCCATGTTTGCAATCTGCATTTCGCGGATTTCGTGAATTACACCACCGTAAGCACTCTCATCAAATACCGGAGGCATCGAAAAAACTGAATCTAGTTTGGTTACAAAATTACTATGGCCACCCATTAATTTGGTTAAGCCATCTATATCCTGAAAAACAGACCAGGTATAGTGCCAGCTGTTGCCTTCGGTAAATGCACCTCCCCATTTAAATGGACTGAACGGGCTTTGGAAAGTTCCATCCTGATTTTTGCCACGCATTAAACCTGAAGCCGGATCGAAAAGATTCTTGTAGTTCATGGCTCTTTTCTTATAAATATCTATCTCCGAAGCCGGTTTACCTAAAGCTCTTCCCAGTTGGTAAATGGTAAAATCGTCATAAGAATATTCCAGGGTTTTAGCGGCATTTTCATTCTTTTTTACATCGAAAGGTACATAACCCAATTCGTTGTAATATTTAACACCATCGCGACCAACGGCTTCCATCGGACCCTCGTTATTTGCACCATGTTTTAAAGCCTGCCATAATGTTTCAATGTCGTAACCACGCATACCTTTAATATAAGCATCAGAAACTACCGAAGCAGAGTTGTTACCCACCATGATATTGGCATACCCCGGACTGCTCCACTCCGGCAACCAGCCCCCTTCTTTGTAATCGTTGATTAAGCCTTGTTGCATTTCCTTGTTGATGGAAGGATAAACCAGATTTAGGAAAGGATATAATGCCCTAAAAGTATCCCAGAAACCTGTACCAGCGAACATATAACCTGGTAAAACCTGCCCGTTATAAGGACTCCAGTGAACAATCTGGTTTTGTGCATCAATTTCATATAATTTATTAGGGAAAAATAAGGTACGGTACATTGCCGAATAGAAAGTACGAGTTTGATCAATCGTACCACCTTCAACCGCAATTTTACTTAACGTTTTATTCCAGATTGCTCTACCTTTTGCTTTAGTGGCATCGAAACCATCGTTAGACAATTCTCTTTTTAAATTTAAATCGGCCTGCTCAAAACTGATAAATGAAGAGGCCACTTTTGCAAGTACCTGCTCGCCTTTTTGTGTAGCGAAACCAATAACAGCACCAGCATGATCGACAGTTAACTCTAAATCTTTGTCGTTCAGTTTTTTATCATTCCAGGTTTTAGCCAATTTGAAATCTTTATTGAAATAGATTACGAAGTAATTTTTGAAATTTTTAGGCAGTGGACCACGGGCATATTTAGTGGTATAACCGATAATTTTTCTTTCTGCAGGAATAATTTTAATGTAAGAACCTTTATTCTGTGCATCTACTACCACATAAGCACTATCCGTTTTAGGGAAAGTAAATTTGAACTGAGCAGCACGTTCTGTTGGGGTAATTTCGGTGGTTACATCAGCATCTGCTAAATAAACGCTGTAATAATATGGTTTAGAAACCTCTGCTTTATGGCTGAACCAACTTGCACGGTCATCATCAGTAAATCTTAATTTGCCAGTAACCGGCATGATAGAAAAAGCGCCGTAATCGTTCATCCAGGGCGAAGGCTGATGTGTTTGTTTAAATCCGCGGATTTTGTCGGCATCGTAAACATAGGCCCATCCATCTCCGTTTTTACCGGTTTGTGGCGACCACATGTTCATTCCCCATGGCAATCCGATTGCCGGGTAGGTATTTCCATTTGATAGATCTGGTTTCGAAGCTGTTCCCATCAATGGATTAATCCAATCTACCGGATCTGTGATTTTGCCAATTGTTTGCGCGAAACTGGTTGATGCCGCGACACTCAATAAAGCGATAAATAATCTTTTCATTTGTTGTGCTTGTGTTTTTTATATGCTTGTATTTATTTTCCTAAACTTGAGAATTTTTAACATAATCTACCCAAAGTGCATCTAAATCTTTACCTGTTAATTTTGTCCAGATATTTTTGGTATAGGTATGGTCTCTTAAAGAAGCATCAACGGTTTTAATAATCCCTGGTTTTACGCTTTTTTCCATCCAGGCAAAAAAACCTGCAGTAATGCGGTAACTGTTTGTATAGCTGTGATCTGGTTTTAGCGCAGGGAGTGACCATTTAGCACCCGCATTGTCTACACCAAATTTATAGCGGGCATAATCTGCAATACCTTCTGTTAACCATCCCGGACCAACGCTTCGACCATAATCCTGCACAATGTGCATCACTTCGTGGGTAACAACGTCAATATCTTCGGGATGTTTAATCATCCACATGGAACTGAAGGTTACTTTTCCATCAGCAGTTGCGGCAACGCCATCATAAGCAGTATCAACAAAAAATTTTACCATTTTTATGGTTGATGGATTGTATTCTTTTGCCAGTTTTGGATAAACATCAAAAAAGGTCTTAACTAAGCGCTTTTTCAATTGTGGATCCAACGCCGCAAAATTGCTTTCGAACGATAAGGTATAACCGTTCTTTTTGGTAATTTCCTGTGCTTTTAGTTGTAATGAAAATGCGGAAACAAACATTACAAAAATCGAAAGAATAGCTATTTTTTTCATTTATCTGTGTTATTATTATTTTGGTTAGCGTGTTTAGTCCTGCAAAATAAATATAATATGTAAAACGTTTTAGTAAATGATCAAAAATTTTACTTTAGTGATGATTATTTTTACAAACAAGCACTGGAGGAAGCAAGTTTTATTTGCACATAGCTTGTAAAGCTTAGCTTCGTTTTAAATTTTCTTTTAAGCGGTCTTCATTTCGGGCGGCGTGCAATGCAGTCGAGAACCACGATTGCTCAGCGAAGCTAAATCTTTCTATGTAGATCTCTCCATTCCACTGCGTTCCAGTCGAGATGACGATCGTTTCGTTAAGCAGTCATCCTGAGCGGAGTCGAAGGATCTCTATTCTACTGCGTTTCATCCGATAGCTATGGAATCGAGATGACGACCGTTCTATGCAAACTTTTTTGTAATGTTCCTCCTAAAGAGAAGTCAAGTTTTATGGCAAGTGTGCTATTTAAAACTTGACTTCTCTTTAATTACTTTTTGCTGCTATAAGTAAGGTTTACTTTTTGTGCTTCTTTGCCATAATCAGCCCAGAGCTGATCTAAGGTTCTTCCCGTTAAGGAAGTCCACGATTGCTCGCTGTACTGGTGCGCCCTTAGTTGCTGATCTAAAGCAGCAATTAAACCAGGTTTTACATTCTGCTCCAACCAGGCAAAAAAGCGCGCGGTAATCCTGTAACTATTGGTGTAACTCTGTTTTTCATTATAGGCTGGCAAACTCCATTTTGATCCTACATTATCAACCCCATATTTATACCGTACATAATCTGCAATGCCTTCAGTTAGCCAAACCGGGCCTGCACTATAGCCATAACCCTGCACAATATGCATGGTTTCGTGTGTTACCACATCAATATCAGTTGGGTGTGCTTTCATGTAACCAGCACTAAATAAAATTCTATTTCCGCTTGCTTCTGCAACTGCTTTATAGGCTGTGTCTACCACAAAAAGCACATCGTGTGTAGATTTATCGTTAAATGTTTTAACCAAGGTTGGATAGATTTCGAAATAAGTAGCAATTAACTCCTTTCTTACCATTGGATCTAAATTCGGGTCTTTGCTGATAAATGTTAATTCATAACCTTTGTGTTTTTCTTTACTGTAAGAAACCCAGTTTTTTGAAAGTGCTGTAAATAGTTCCTTTTGGATTTTCTTTTGCGATTTATTTTTAACCCATTGACTGTTTACTTTAATTTCTCCGGCTTTAGCTTGTATTGTTGGTGTTTCTTCCGTTACTAAATCTAACACTACATTTCTTTTGGTACGGTATCCATCTGCCTGGGCAAATTTTGGGTAAACCTGAAAAAAAGCAGCCTTAAGTTTAGCACCTATGATGGCGTTTGTTGCGCTGTCCTTATCGTTAATGGTAATTTTGTATTCTCGTTCTCTGCTTTGAGCAAAAGCATAAGCATTTATAAAGGATATTGATGCGAAAATTAATAACTTCTTAATCATGATCTTTTGTGTGGGTTTTGAAAGTAGAAATGATTTTGCTGTTGGCAAAATCATTTCTATAGTATATTGTATTTAATATGTGATGGCTGGAAAATCGGTTTTAGCCTTTGTCAGCATAGGGGCCCAGTCTGCTCCTTTTTCGTCCTTCGGTCCAAAAGCCGTTAATGCCAGTGGTGCCAAATCTGCTTGCGCTGCACCGCTCCAAAAGTGAACAAATTCACCAAAATTCATTTTCCGGGTATATTGTTGATAGCTTTTACCTTGTACAATGAGTTGTTGCTTAGGAAATTGTTGAGACAATAAGGTAAAGAAGCCATTTAAAACCTTTGCTTTACCATAGTTATCATAAATTGGAAGAAACCAATTCCTGAACCATTGTGTTCCTGCCTTAGGGTAACTGTCAGTAACAGTCATCATTTTATTATACCAACGTTGTGCATCGGCAGTTCTGTTTAAACCTAAATACACATCGTATTGATAAATCTCCATCCACTTACTATCATGCCAGATATCGAAAGCCGGCGATTCTTTTACTCCTTTTGATGCTCCCTCTACGATGTGACCGATTTCGTGGGTAGACAAATCAATATCATTATCAATGCCGGTCGTCCAGGCATCGAGACTGCTGGCACCGCAATCGGTTACGTTTCTATAATCATGCGCTGCATCTAGGTAAGTACCCGGATGGCCTCCGCTATATTTACCGGCATGATAAATTACAAATAAGCGACTATCATCCCCAAACTTGCCGTAAGTTTTTTTGGTATAGTTCCACGCATCGGCCATGTATGTTTTTGGCCAGGCAATAGTTGGTTTAACATCGCCATCGTAATAAACCACTACACTGGTGTCATAATAAACCCGGTTTAACAATTGCACATGCTCAAACCAATGCTCCTTCCATGTTTTTGGTGGTGCATCTGGTGGATCTACACTTTCTATCAACGGCGGCGCGGGCTTTACGGTCTCAACTGGTACTTTTTTACTGTTGCAAGCTAACACAGCAAATAATACAATTGCCGATAACGATAAAATATTTTTCATAGCACTAGTATTAATGTTTAAAAAAAGCACCGGGTGAAACACCCGGTGCTATATATTTTTTACCAGCCTGTATTTTGTACAATTACAGGAACTTTTTGAATTTCGCCATTTGGGATAGGCCATAAATAGTGTTTCTTTTGGAAAACCCGATTTTCGGTTACCACTGGTGTAAAAAATCCTGGTGCATTTTGGGTAATATTTAAGCCCTTGATCTGCGTATCGGTAGTTTCTGCAATTTTCCACTCCCTGGTATAGAAATAGCGGTCTAGTTCGAAAGCCAATTCAACACGTCTTTCCCTGCGAATCGCATCTCTCATATCGGTTGGTACAGGTAATGCACCAGCGCCACTTCCGTAAGGTGCTATACCTGCTCTAACACGGATCTTGTTCAAATAAATCAAGATATCAGGATCTGAAGGATTCGACTCCTGTAATGCCTCGATATAATCTAAATAGATCTCTGCTAATCTGATCATGGTAAAAATAGGTCTGCCCTCTGTCCAACCTGCAACAGTTAAGTGCTTTCTTGAGGTATAGCCTGTTTTAGTATAATCGTTGTTGGCAATAGCATTTTTGCCGGCATTACCGTTAAATTCAAAACTTGTGATAATATTTGATGATGGATTGATCCACTTACGGCCGCTATAGGTAATATTTGCATAAAAACGAGGCTCGCGGTTAACATACATATTGCTGATTGTCCTTGGTCCGTCCTGATCATTCGGATCTGGCGCCTGATAGGCCGAGGTACCATTTGCAGTATAAGCCGGATCATTTTCAATTGGTAACCCATTTGCTGTAAAATAAGCATCTACCAATTGTTGCGAAGGAGACAGAAAAGATCCGCCTTTATCGCCATCGGAAGCACCGTTGTGATTTGGTGCCAATGAATATTGATAAAGCGTAACATCACCTCCCCTACCAAAAATAATTTCTGAGTTCCAACCGTTCAAAAATACATCTCTTGTAGCAATGAAAGCCCTGTTAAAAGCATTATCCGGCAAACCGGCAGGGGTAGCAGCAACATTATAAAGTGCATAATTTGCATAACGCGAGTTCGTTAAAAACGCTTTTGCAGCAGTTGCCACTTTTGTCCATTTTGCAACATCAGCAGTTTGGCTGATTAATTGTTTACCATCCTGGTTTTTAAGACTGGCATAATCGGTGTTTCCATTAAATAACGGACGTGCAGCGGTTAATAATGCTTTTATTTTGTAGGCATCAGCAACTGAAGCAGTAATATGTCCATAATCCTGGCTCGCTTGTGGTGTTGCAGGTAAACGCGAGCTTGCTGCCTCTAATTCGCTTACAATATAATCGATACATTCATCCATTGAATTACGTGGCTTGCTGATTTCCGGTAGCGGAGCATCAGATGCGATTGGATCGTTGCCCAATAGAACTACAGGGCCATACTGCCTCACTAAATAATAGTAATAAATGGCCCTTAAAGCCCTGGCTTCGCTATAGTAACGGTTAACAATATCAATTCCACCAATATTACAATCAGTACACCTGTTAACATTCGCCATAAAAGAACTGGCAGATTGTATTCCTTGATAAAAGCTTTGCCAGTGGTAGTTTACCGCTCCACTGGTTGCATCCCAAGCGCCCGAATTTACGTTCTCGCTAAAGTTTGGCAAGGTGTAATCCGCCTCATCAGAAGCAGCTGTCCACGGACCAATGTTTCCACCTGCTGACGGTGACCGGTCCTGATCCTGATCCGGAAGTGTAGAATAAACGTTTGCCAATGCCTGATCAACAGTAGACTTTTTTTCGTACATCTGATCGAAGGTTAGCCTATCATCAGGTACTTGATTTAAAAATTTCTTACAGCCATAATTACCAACGATCAGTAATGCGCCAACTGTATATATCAATATTTTTTTCATTCTTTTTATTTTAAAAATTAGCGGTAAGACCTAAAGAATAATTAGAGGTTAGTGGGTACCGTGTACCGTTATTAGTACCAAGTTCAGGATCCCAAAGCTTAAATTTGCTAATGGTGAACACATTATAGCCTGTTGCATAGATCCTTAAGCGTTTAACACCAATGGATTTTATACCTTCTTTAAGTGTGTAACCCAAATCTGCATTTTTTAACCTCAGGAAGCTGATATCGCGTTTCCACCAGGTACTTGATTGATAGTTATTGTTATTTGTACCACCATAAGATAAACGGGGATAAACTGCATCCTGACGAGGATTTGTTGGTGTCCAGCGGTCTGCAGCTACGGCGAGCATATTACCCAAACCACCCGAATTGGCGAATGAAGGAATATTTAAAATAACATCAGCATTGTCCTGCCCCTGGAAGAACAAACCAAAATCGAAGTTTTTGTAAGTTAACGAGAACCCGAAACCATAGGTTGTGCTCGGAATATCCCCCCTGCCGATTATCGTCTGGTCAAATGAATCGATTTTACCATCACCATTTAAATCTTTATACTTGATATCTCCAGGCATTAGCGTACCAAATTGTGTTGGACTCGCATTGATCTCTGCCTGGCTGTCGAATAACTTTTCGGCAATATAACCAACACGTGTTGCAGCTAAAACATTATAACCGCGTTGCTCCATCCAAGGGTAAGGTTTCGGTGCCTGATCGTTCTCGATTACTTTATCTTTATTGTAAGTAAAGTTAGCTCTTAAATTAAGCGACCAATCTTTACCGAATTGTGTATCATATTGGATGGTACCATCAATACCTTTGTTATCAACAATACCCAGGTTACCAATTGGTGTATTGGCCAAACCGATATAATTGGGTACCGTACCTCTACTGATAAACTGGTTTTTTCTTCTTTCTTTATAAAAATCGACGATTAACGATAAGTTATTATTCAACGTTTTTAATTCAAATCCTAAATCCTGTTTACGGGTTTCAGCCCAGGTTACATCTACACCATAAGCCGTTACACCTAAACCGTTTGTTCCAAGATTTCCATTTTGGCCGAAAAAATAATCACCCGCATCACCAACTTTAGTTAAATAGTAGAAACGTTGCCCTTCGTTATCTGCATAACTATTGCCACTACCTCCACTACCCACAATACCGTCAGAATAACGGAATTTAACCATTTGAATAGCATTTTTAAGCGGTTCGAAAAATTTCTCACTCGAAAGCAACCATCCTAGGCCAACAGCTGGAAAAAATCCATACCGTTTATTTGGAGCAAAGTTTTCTGAACCATTATAGCCCATGTTAAATTCAAAGAAATACTTATTATCATAAGCATAGGTAGCACGACTTACTAAACCTTGTAAGCGGTAAGGAAGTGAAAGGGTTAGGTTAGGTGCAGAAGCTTTGGTATTATCATTTTGATTATACAACAATAAGCCGCTTACAGCATGTTTACCAAAGGTGCGGTTATAATTAACAGCTCCTTCAAAGTACATTTTCTTATCGCCACCATTGTCATAGTTGTAATTTAAAAAGTCTTGTCCCTGTAAAATTAAACCATATTTATAACCTGAATTTGGATCTCCAGGAGTAAGGTAAGGGTCGCTAGGGTTAATTCTGTACAAGCTCTCTCTTTTAGTCCTGTTAATTCCATTGGTATTATTCACATCAAAAGAAAACATCGTTGTAACCGATAAACCGGGTGTTATTTCTTTTAAGTCCTGTGTTAAACGGATATTTGAATACAACTGGTTGGTGTAACTGGTTCTATATCCATTTCTCGTAATATCACCATAAGGATTACGCTGATCGGCTTGAGGGCTGATACCAGGTAAACTGCCGTTTGGATAAAGCACTGGAAAAGAAGTAGGGTTAATTAAAAAGGCCTGACTGAAAATGTCCTGTGCAAGCAAGTTACTTGGGTAATTATTTTGCCCCAAAATACCCTTGATCCCTAAATCCAACTTGGTGGTACCGGTGATATCCCAGTTTAAGTTTGCACTAACATTATAGCGGCCATAGTTTTGTTTAACCGCAGAATTTACAGCTTCATCGGTTTTAAATAAACCATCTTCACCATAATAACCTAATGATACATAATATTTTGCATTGCTTACCCCACCAGACAGATTGGCTGTTGCGGATCTGTTTCTACCAAAATCGTTATAAATGGCATCGAACCAGTTTACATTCGGGTAAAGGATTGGATCGGTTCCGGCAGCAGTTTTTTGAACCGCATCTATCGAGTATGCCGGCGTAAATGCACCTGCAGCGCCTCCTCTTAAATAATCAGAGTATTTGGCCTCATTAGCTAAGTTCATGTAATCTACGCCATCAATCAATTGCGGTCTTTTGGTGAAACGGCTTATCCCTTCGTAATATTCTACGTTAATTCTAGGCGAACCGGTTTTACCTTGTTTAGTGTTGATTAAGATTACACCGTTTGCACCTCGGATACCATATACTGCTGTTGCAGCTGCATCTTTTAGTACGGTGAAGTTTTCTACATCGTAAACACTGATATCGTTTAAGTTACGGTTAGGCACACCATCAATAATCACAAGTGGGCTTCTATCGCCAGATGATAATGAAGAGATACCGCGGATGAAAATATCTGATCCGGTGGCACCTGGCTCACCATTTCTTGATACGTTAATTACACCCGGGATACGACCTGCCAATAATTGACTCATACTGGAAACCGGTTGTTTCAAATCTGCAACGTTTACCGATGACTGTGCACCTACTAAACTTTCCTTTTTCTGCACACCGAAACCTACAATGGCAACTTCCTGTAAATCAGAACCTGTTGTTTCCTTTAAACGGATATCCAGTGTGGTTTGCGTACCAACTGTAATTTCTTTTGTATCATAACCAACATAAGTTATAATTAAGACTGTATTTTGATCAGGAACGGTAATGCTAAACGCTCCGTTTACATCTGCGGCAGCACTGGTAGAACTACCTTTTACTTTAACACCTGCGCCTGGTAATGGTGCACCAGTTTCATCTTTAATGATACCACGTATCACAATATCAGCCTTGGCTTGATTAACTGAAACCGAACTGTTTATATTAATCGCTGAAGCATGAGCTGTTGCGTAAAAACTACTGCTTAAAGCTAAAGTAAAAGCGATAGCCTTAAAAGCACAATCTTTAAGCCTGAGCCTGCCGCCAGTTAAATTTGTATTTTTTTTCATCATAAAATTCATTTGTTGTTAACAGATTACTGTTATAGGTCTATTGATCAGTTGAAATAGATTTATTGCCTAACCGCTTGAACCGGCTGAATAAATCTTTGCGTATCTTATTTACAGAAGTTGGCTTGAAAGCTACTGTTGCTCCTCTGGCACTTCGATTACACGCCATTCTGATAACTGGAATAATGAACTGCTACCAATTGCTGTAATGCTCAACCTATAATGCTTATACAAAACTTTGTTTTTGAAGCTATAGGTTTTCATCATGTTACGACCTGAAAATGTTTCGTCATTTCTGGTATCCAGATCTACCCAATTGGTGCCATCCAAAGAACCGCTTAATTTCCAGTTTTTCGGATCTCTTCCCGGAGCATCGTTACCTGATGTTAAGGTGTAAGACGCAACCTGTTGAGGAGCAGGAAAAGATAACTGCAAATAAAAGTTGTTTTGGTAAGGGTTGATCAGGAATTTAGTGGCTGGATCGTTATCCACCACCTTTGCAGATCCTTCTGCACCTGCTGATCCTCCAGAACTCTCAATGTTAACAGAAAGTGCGGCTTTTGCCGTTACATCAACTTTGGCTTTCCAGGTGAAAAGATCTACCGAAGGGTATTCTTCTTTACCGCATCCAAAAAGTAAAACCAGGGCAACACAGAGTCCGAAAGTGCTCCTGGTAATTTTTAAAAGATTCATAATTGATTAATTTATAGTTTGGTGGTTATTAAAATGTGCAATAGTTAATCGCAGATCAATGAATGATCAGGAGTATAAAATTGATTTCAGGAGGGGTTAGATTATACAGAAGCTCATACACCTAACTTGTGCGTCGGCTTCTTAAGTCGAGAAAAAACATTGGTATTGCCAAAGATATGGCCAGTTCTGGTCGGGTATTTTTTTGTTCATAAATGGGTTTTAGTTTGGTTTGGTTTCCGTTGGAGACGGAAGAGAAATATTAAAATGTAAATTTTACTTCATTGAGATTCTCCTTTTATTTTTATATGAATAGATAATTAATTTTACAAAAACTAAAACGTTTTAGTTTTTGTTTGATAAAAAAAAGTCCTGATCTTGTGATCAACACTTCATGTAAATAAAGTAAATGCTTAATGAATAGAATACTAAAACGTTTTATTAAACAATAATAAGCATATTATTAATAAATCAAAAATTATTTTATTTTTTTTATTAAAGTTAACTTCCTGAAATCGTAAACATTAGCATAAACAGATCGTATTACAATAAAAAAAAACTATGAAAAGTGCTGTTTTTTTAGGAAAAAAGAAAAAGCGGAGGTATACCGCAGAATTACATTATGAAAATTGCAATTCTGCGGCTATATTAGAATAATTTTAAAATATTTCAGGATATTTTGGCAGAACAGGCTAAGTTAAGCTCAAATCGCAGCAGCTTGCAGCACCAATCAATGCTGCATGTTCTTTTAATTCTGAAATTTTAATATCAGTATCTATTCCATTGCCTTTTAATGTTGCAATTAATTCGGGGGCAAATGCATTAAAGGATTGTGCAATATTACCACCAATTATTACAGTGTCTATTTTGTGCTTCTTAATAATAGGAATCAGGAACTGTGCCAGGTTATAACCAAATTCCATAAAAACCATGGTTGCAAAATGATTGGTTTCTACTATTTCAACCAGTTCTTTCACTCCATTTACCGTTTTGCCGCTAAGCTGATTAAAACGTTTTACGAACCAGCGTGTAGAAAGGTAATCTTCTGCAATTCCATCTAAAAATTCGGAATTCCAGAGGTCAGCATCAAAAGCTTTATCATTGAGACAAAGCGATGAGCCTAGTCCAGTACCAAGCGTTAAGCCTAACACACTCACATTTCCTTTTGCAGCGCCGGCAAAGACCTCTCCTTGTAAAAAACCTGCCGCATCGTTTATAAAGTGAATATGCTCGGCAGGGATATCCAGTCTTTCAGATAATTCTTCTTTTACATTGATCTGGTAAAGTGATTTAAACTTATCCTGATCTTTAATTAATGAAATGCCTTCACTATAATTAAAGGGGCCCGGCATGGCTATTCCCACATTCCTATTGCCGTTTTTAATATTTTTAAAAGCCTTATTGATGATATCGCACCATGCGGATAAAATCACTTCTTTACTCTCCTGCGAATCCACAGGGCTACGCTTGATGGAATCCTTCACTAAAGTTCTTGTTTCCAAATCCACCAATGCGGCCGTAATATGCGAGCCGCCAATATCTACACCTAATGCAACAGGCTTTTCCATTCTATATATATTTCTGTTATCTATTCTTTATTAATCTGAACTAATTCGCCAAAAGTAGTAATTCAATATCTATTTACTGAGCGAAAATGGCTTATCTTCTTCCAATACCCCTCTATTTAACGAAGGTTTAACACTCATCTCCAGTTTCAACACCCCTCCTTTTAACAAGTCGCTATGGTTTATAAAATTTTTAGTATAATTTTTCCCATTTAAGCTTGCCGATTTTATATAAACATGGGCAACATCATTTGCAGGTGCTTCGATGACGAATTTTTTGCCATTTTCTAAGTTAATGGTTGTTTTTTTAAACATTGGGCTCCCTAAAACATACTCACCAGTACCTGGAGTTACGCTGTAAAATCCCAGAGCACTTAATACATACCACGAAGAGGTTTGCCCCTGGTCTTCGTCTCCCGGATAACCATTTTCTGTGGCATCATACAGTTTATGCATCACCTCACGTGCATAAAATTGTGCTTTCCATGGCTGGTTGGCATAATTATATAAATAAACCATATGTTGGATAGGCTGATTGCCATGTGCATATTGGCCCATGTTGGCCATTACCATCTCGGTCATTTCATGAATCATCCCGCCGTACGAACCCACATTCACTTTATTAGGTTCGCTAAAAACCGAATCTAGTTTTGAGATAAAATTGCTGTTTCCGCCCATCAAATTAATTAAACCTTTGGTATCCTGAAAAACCGACCATTGCCAATGCCAGGCATTTCCTTCGGTAAATGGACCTCCCCATTCGGTTGGATCGAAATTTGGCGACCACTTGCCTTCCGCATTCCTTCCCCTCATAAAACGGGTAGCCGGATCGTAAACATTTTTATAATTGAACATCGGCTTCTCGAAAACCTCCATGTAATGTTTATCGCCAATCATTTTGGCTAAGGTGTAAGCGCAATAATCATCGTAAGCATATTCTAATGTTTTTGCGGTAGCTTCTCTATATTTTGGATAAGGAACATAACCTAACTGGTTATACTCGGTTACCCCATCCCTGCCATTTGCCGGCCCCCAGGGGCCCTTGTTCATCGCTTCGTGGTAATAGGCATCCAAAGCCTTTTTCGGATCAAATGTTCTGATTCCTTTTGCCCAGGCATCGGCTAACAAAGAAATGGCATGGTTACCAATCATACTTCCTGCTTCGCTGGGGAAAGACCATGAGGGCAACCAACCGCATTGTTCGTAGGCATCGAGCATGGCTTGCATGTAACGGCCATGCATTTCTGGCTGGATCAGTGTATTTAGCGGAAACTGCGCCCGGAAGGTATCCCAAAAACCCGTATCGGTAAACATATAGCCATCGTGCACTTTACCATCATAGGGACTAAAGTAATATGGTTTACCCGCTTTGTTTATTTCATAAAACTTTCTGGAGAATAAACTTGCTCTAAAAAAGCAGGAATAAAAAGTTTCCATATCTGCTTTTGATCCGCCTTCTACTTCTATCTTACCGAGCGATTTATTCCATACCGCAGCAGCATTGGCTTTGGTATCTTCTAAAGTTTTATCATTGCCTAACTCTCTTTTTAAATTCAGTTCGGCTTGTTGCAAACTGATGTAAGATGAGGCAGTTTTTACCTGCACCTTTGTACCCGATTCGAACTGTACAAATGCGCCTTTACCCAATCCTTCAGCTGAAATCGAATCTTTTGCAATGGTATTATGTTTGTTCTCCCAGGTGCCGTAAGATTTAATCGGTTGATCGAACTGAATTACAAAATAACTTTTCCAACCTCTTTTAAAACCTTCGCCATTGTTTACCCAACCCGTTATTTTATTTTCTTTAGGATAGATCTGAACACCACTTAACCTGTTGTATCCGTCTAAAATTAAAAAGCTTCTTTTGCCTTTTGGATAGCTGAACCTGAGGTGTGCACCACGTTCTGATGGCGAAATTTCGGTCGTGATATCATTTTCGAATGTTACCTTATAATAGTTTGGCTTAGCAATCTCGTTTTGATGGCTGAATTTGGTTTCGCGTTTGTCTTCATCTACAATCAGTTCATCAACCACAGGCATTAAAGAAAATACAGCATAATCTCTCGTCCACGAACTGCATTGGTGTGCCTGCTGAAAGCCTCTTATTTTATCTTTAAAATATTGATATTTCCAACCATCGCCATTTCTACCCGTTTGTGGAGTCCAGGTGTGCATGCCAAATGGTAGTGCTGTTGTTGGATAAGTATTTCCTCTGGTGAGTTCGTGTTTAGAGTTGGTGCCCTGCAGCGTGTTCACATAGTGAACCCAATCTTTCTGCTGCGCCAACAACCCTTTGGCAGCCAGGCAGCATAAAATGGATGCAATTAATTTAAGTTTCATTGTGTATTTGTTGGTTCTTTTCAATCGATACAGATCAACTGTATATTCAAAATCAGCTTTTGCCTGCTCAAGTAAGTGGTTGCAGACAAAGCTGATTAATGTTATTATTTAATATTCCATTTGTCGGCCAGCATTTTGATGAAGTAACCGCCAACAACACTCCTCGCCTGGAAACCTGTCATTTGGCCGTTAGTAGTTTCATGCCAGTCGCTCAATGGCACTTTACTTTCTGTTTCAGCAGCATAACGATATATTGGATTTATAAATTTTTGGAAATTTGCTTCGTTATCGGCCAAAGTGGCTGTCCACATAATCCAATCCGATTTAGTGTAGGTCCTGCGGCTATCCAACGGCAATCCAAAATCCTTTTGTTTGGTTAAATAAAAGTTAATCTCCTTTTTGTATACTTCTTTAGGAAAAAGATCAAGTTTTAACAATTTATCCCAAACGAGGTTGTATTTCTGGCTCCAGGTATTTTTATCATTAAAGGTTAAAGCATAATGATCGCCATCATCAGCCATTTTCATCCAGTTCTGGGCCATTTGCAAAGCAGCTGTTCTGTATTTTGCAGCTACATCAGCCTTGCCTAACAATTGCGCCATTTGTGCATAAGCACCTAAAGCTACAATGGCTTTTACCGATAAATTCGAATTTCTGGCCAAATGCCCCGCAAAATCGTCGGTGCATAATTGATTGGCCGGATCGAAACCCTCTCTCAGCAGATAGTTTGCCCATACCGACAGTACCTCCCAGTGCTTTTCGGCATATTTGGCATTGCCCTCGGCCCTGGTAATGGCAGCAGTTAAAATGATCATGTTCCCAGCCTCTTCTACAGGCATATCTTCCCCATAGGTTTGGCCGTTGGCTAAAGGGTAAGTGCCTAAATCGTGTGCAGCAAATGGTTTCTTCCATTTTCCACTTTCTGAATAATAGAAAATACCATTCAGCATTCCTTTTAACAATTCAGGGTTGTACACCAAAAATTGCGGTGCTGAGGGATAAGTCACATCAACCGTATTGATAGAACCGTTACTGAAATTTTCTTTGGATAGAAAAAGGATGTCGTCATTTGGTGCATATACAATTTTATGTGCTGCAATAGCCTGTCTGTAAGCTAGTTTACATAGATCTGCATACGCTTTGCCACCGGCCTTTTCTGCGTCGGTGTATAATTTAGCATCAAAAGTGGCGCACTTGGTTTTTAACGAAGGGTATTGGGCATCGGCTTCGGCCAATTGATCTTCAAATTGTTGACTACCCGAAAGTCTCCAAACTGGCTTCAGCTTTTCGCCAAAATATTCAACTGATTTCAGGTCATCATAACCCAACATCATATATTTCTCTACGGGTGTGGCAGAAACAGAACCAAAAGGGATAATACTGTTTAAGTTTAGATTTTTTGAGTTTAAAACCTGTGCTTGTTTTGGATATTTGGAATCAACGAAACTTTTTAAGCTCTCGTTCTGTGTAGCAATAAATTGAGTAGCATTAAACCTGGCTGGAACGGCCAGGTACAAATAACCCCAATCAATGCGCAGGTCATCTCCCCTTTTCTTTAATACCGGCTGCTCTACGGTTCCTGTTTTTAGGATAGAGAGATTGTTTTTAGCACTCTTCCACGCCGATACGCTTTGGTTTGGTGTATTTACAGCCAGATTTGATGATGCCCCAAAGAAAATATCTACGCTGTGCTGCCTGGCATCAGTAGATTTTACGGTATAATTAATATAACTGATTGGCCTTGCGGTTAATTTAATATCATTCAGTAATAATGGCGAGGTAAAAGCTACCTGTAATTCTACCGGGCCACAGCTAAAAGTGTATTTGGTTGTAGTTGCCTGAATGGATGCATTGGTTTGAATGGCTGGAGCAATGTTTAAATGATCAGCTTCTTCTTCAACTATTCCGGCATCCAGGTGCCTGCCACCAGCCGTATTTTTGCAATAGATAGCCAATACATTTTTTCCTGTTTTTAAAATGCCATCTTCAATCGGTAAATAGCTATAATCAGAAACCCATCCGTTCTTTTTGTAAATTATTTTACCATTTAAATAAACAATTACGTTATCATCGTGATTGAGTTTAAGGTATTTTTTTGCGACCGATACTTTGGCCACAGTGAAGGTTCTTCTGAAGTAAAGATCATCACTATTCCATTTTGTTTTGGCAGAACTATCGTCTCCAAAAGGAGCTTCGGCTTTTTTCCAGTCATGATCATTGTATGTAATGCTTTCCCAACCTGCTTCAGCTTTATCGAAGCTATAACTGGCCTGATATGTTAATGCATCAGCCGCTGGAAGTATATCTTTAAAAGTTTTACTTTTTTCGCTTAGAAACCGGTAATATTTACCATCAACCTTTATTACACCTGATAAAGATTGTTCTTTCCCCGTCCAATGTTTGGTAACCGATTGGTTAAGTCCATCGCCGAAGGACCAAATACTGAAATAGGCATCATGTGTAATTAATGGATAAGCGGGTGCCTTATCTTGTGCTTTTGTAATTAAATTAAAAAAAAGACAAAGTGCTACTAAGGAAAGTTTTCTCATAATTAGATATTTGGTTTCATTAATAAATCGTTTTACCAAATTCTTTCAGACAATTTCTTATTCTGGAAATAAAAAATATTAAATGACTGCTGGATTGATACTATTCAATAAGAAATAAAGTAAAACGTTTTACTAATTCAATATTAGAGAAATAAAAGTCATATTAAAATAGCTTAATGTAACATTTAAGCTACTGAATTAATCCCTGATAATTAATTTAGCCGGAATAATGATTTCCTGGTTTTCGGGTTTGGCTTTGGTCGACAATTGTTTAAGAATTAGCTTAATTACATTCTCTGCAATTTCTTCAAGTGGTTGTTGAATTGCTGAAATACCAGGTGTGTGCAGTTCGAAAGCTTCATGGTCATCGTATGCAATAACAGCAAAGTCGTCGCCAATTGTCTTATTGATCTTTTTCAATACTTTTAAGCCGCTAATTGCCAAATAGTTGGTCGCAAATAACACTGCATCAATTTTTTTATTATCGAAAAGTTCTTTTATCTGAGCTATGGTTTCGCTTTCTTCCTGGTTAAAGTGGATCTTTAAAACAAGTTTCTCGTCATACTTGATTCCGTGATCTTCTAATGCTTTTTTATAACCATCATAACGTTCTATAATCTGCTCCACGTTAATATCAGTAGTAACCAGGGCGATATTCTTTTTACCTTGATTGATAAAATGCTGTATTGACTGGTATGAGGCATTAAAATGATCGGCCCCTACATAACTGGTATTGATATCAGTCAGGTTCCTATCAAAAAAGATTACCGGATTACCATCTTCCAACAGCATTTTTACATCCTCTTCTATTCCTTTTATTGGAGAGATGATATAGGCATCAACTTTTCGCGATTTAAACATGTTGATCAGTTCTTTCGCTTTGTCAACACTGTTTTCTGTACTGGAATAAATAATTTTATAACCTCTTTTATAAGCTTTATCTTCGATTAGCCTGGCAATCCTGGAGAAGAATGAATTGGAAATATCTTCGATAATCAGTCCGATAATATTGGAGTTACCGGTTCTTAAACTTCTTGCAATCTGGTTCGGTTTATAACCACTTTCTTCGATAATTTTTTCTACTTTCTCTATAACTGCTTCGCTTATCGATTTCTCTTTTGCTTTACCGTTAATAATGAATGAAACTGTGGTAATGGATACATTGGCTTTTACGGCTATATCTTTGATAGAAAGCGATTTCATTTGGTTGGATTTCTTTTGTGTTAATCAATTCAAAGCTAAATAAAAATTGCAGCTTTTAAATTTTTGCCAATTTTAAAAGCGCAATTTAACATTTTTTATATTAATCGTTTTAGAAACGGTTATTAATGGTTGGCATAACCTGAATGATCAGGCTTAAAACAACAAAAGGCGCTGTTTAAAGCGCCTTTTGTATCAAAATTAATAACCAGGGTTTTGGGTCAATTTAGGATTAAGGTCCCGCTGCCGCTGAGGAATCGGGTATAATGCTTTGGTTGCTGACGAGGCCGTGTGGTCCCACCAGGTTCCAGTTGCAAATTTCCCGAAACGGATTAAATCATCTCTTCTGAAACCTTCGAAAATAAACTCTCTGCCGCGTTCTTTCAAAAGCTCATCTAAAGTTAAAGTAGCAGTTGTATAAGCTTTAGCATCGCGTATGGCCGGTGCATAAGCCCGTTTTTTTGTGGTATTAATCAAGGCTACCGCTTCTGCCGTGGCTACACCTCCGCTTTTACGCATTAGTGCTTCTGCCTTGGCAAAGTAAATCCACGTTAAACGGTAAACATTCCAGTCTGTATTGTTATAGTTAGGGTCAGGCTGAACAGCAGTTGTATCTTTTCCGTTAATCACAAAACCAGGAACTGAATTACCAAGTTTATATTTATTGAAACGAACACCACTGTTTTCTTCTCCTTCACTCATGTTGGAAACAGTAGAGCCTGACTTATTTTTTCGGATATTATCTACAAAAACCAATGGCAAACCCTGGTATTCTACTGTGCCCAATACTGCTCTTGTTTTAAGATTAGTATCGGCAAATTTATATTGTGGACCAATTAATAACCATTCTGTTTTACGTCGGTCATCAACTTCATAAGTATCATAAACTCCAGGAATAAGTACAATACCATCATTACCGTTTCTACCGCCGCCATAAATATCTTTTTGGGCAAAATGATAAAATTCGCCTGTCCAGGATGGTTCGAACTTAGCCCTTGTGTAATCATAAGCAATGGAAAAGATGACCTCTTTAGATAAATCGTTGGTATTTTTAAACTGGTCGGTTATGGTAGTATCCAATTGCATGGTTCCATTTTGCCCACCTGCCTCATTGTTAATCAATTTATCAGCAGCGGCAATACAATCATCCCAACGGGCTGTACCAGACCATACTTCGGCATTTAAATAAAGTTCTACAAGCATGGCGTAACCACTCGCCTGACTCATTCTGCCTAACATTGCCCTTGATAATTTCGGCACGTTGTTAATATTGTCTTTAATTTCTTTCTCCACAAAATCAAATACTTCTTTTCGGCTTGAGGTACCTGGATAAACCGGATTTGCAGGATCTGCAGGTTCAGTTACAATAGGCACGCCACCAAATAAATCCATCAGTTTCAGGTAATGAAAAGCACGTAATAATTTCAATTCTGAAATAAATTCATCCTTTTCCTTTTGGGTAATTCCCATGGTAGAAATATCGCGTTTGCTAATATTTGCAATAGGATCGTTACAATATCCAATACCGCCATAAATCAGCGACCATGCATTATTTAATCCTGCTTCGTCTACTGTCCAGCTATGATAATGCAACCGCTTCCATTTCCCACTATCTTCACCATGTGGCCCTTTTGTTGGCCAGGCAAGCTGATCTGCTGATAATTCTGCAGGCCTCCACCAGCCATCTTGGCCAGATGGCGTTACCCAGGCATTTGCGTGTGTATAAGGACGCAAAACTGCCGATAATACTTCGTTTTTATTGGTGTAAAATTTATCAGAAGGAATCTCATCATATGCATTCTCATCTAATTTGGTACAGGCACTAACTATACCAACCAATAAAATTAATGCTGTATGTAATATTGTTTTATTTTTCATTGTTATATCATTAAAAGCCCACATTAACACCAAATAAGAATGATCTGGTACTTGGATAAGCACCGCGGTTATCAATACCCGGACCTAAACCTGTATCCTGAATAAAGTCAGGGTCGTTACCTGAATATCCGGTTATTGTAGCCAAATTCTGCCCGGTTGCATATACACGGATGTTACGTAGCATTTTAGTTTTAAGTTTGAAATTGTAACCGATGGTTACCTCATCGATTTTAACATTGGTTCCATTTTCCAAATAGTAATCAGAATACATATAGGTATCGTTAATCTGACTATACTTTCCGAATGCTTCTTTTAAATAATTAATCCCTGAGATAGATGGGTTACCATAAGAAAGCGCTGTGGTATTTAAGATCTGATAATCGAATTTACCGCGCAAGAATATCCTGAAATCGAAATTCTTGTAGGTAAAGTTTGCGGTGTATGAGGCATAATATTTTGGAATGGCATTTCCAATTGGCGCAAGGTCTGTTAAGTTTTTATCTTTTGAATAATTGATCTGGTCGTTACGCACGGCCTGTCCGTTTCTGTTATAGAACAACCATTTTCCATCTGCATCAAAACCTGCAAAACGTTTACCATAGAAAATACCAACATCTTCCCCTTCGTAAGTGGTAATGGCATCACCAAGCGCTCCGGCCCCACCAATGTCACCAAAAGTTTTATATTTAACGGTATAAATATCGTTAGAGTAAGAATCCAGGGTATTTTTGATGGTACTTCCTGTAAAATCCATACTAAAAGTAAAGTCTTTGGTTTTAATGGCCTGGTATGATAAAGCAAGTTCTATACCTTTTGATGAAATCTGCCCTACATTGGCAAAAATGCTCGATTGCACGTATGGTGGCTGAGGTGTAGTATAGGTATCTAATAAATCTTTGGTTGTACGTTTAAATACGTCTAAAGCACCTGTTAACTTGTTATTGAACAAAGTAAAGTCAGCTCCAACATTCAACTCCCGTTTGCTTTCCCATTTAAGGAATGGATTTGCGTTTCGGCTGGGACCATACGTTTCGCGGTATGCACCATCAGGATATAAATATTTCCCGCCAGTACTCAAAGTAACCCTTGAGGCATTGTTCTGAAAACCTGAGTTACCGGTTACGCCATAACCCGCTCTTAATTTCAAATTGTTAACCCATTTTACATTCTCCATAAACTTTTCCTGGCTTACATTCCATCCTAATGATACCGCAGGGAAGTTTCCCCACTTGTTGTTGTCTCCGAACCTTGATGATCCTTCTCTTCTTAAAATGAACTGAGCAAGGTATTTTCCATCAAATGCATAATTAATACGGCCAAAGAAAGCGATTAGGGTATTGTCGTTTTTAAAACTTCCCATCGCTGCTTTACCATCGGCCAGTGCCTGACCGGCATTTAAATTATCTTCATGAAACTGATCGTTTAAGAAACCGCGGTTACTCGCTTTTGCACCTTCTTCGATATAATAGCGATAACTGTAACCTGCCAATGCAGTGAATGAATGTTTATCTGCAATGGTTTTGGTATATTGTAAAGTTGGCTCGAAGGCAAAACTCTGAGATAGGAAGTTATTTTTAAAAGCATAACCTCCATTAGGATAATCACTGTTCTCTACAGAATTTTCGCTGGCAATATTTGCATAGCCACCATCTATATAACTGTCTCTTTGTACTGAACCAAAAACAGTTCCTTTTAAACCTGTCAAAATATCTAAATCAGCTTTAATATCTGCCGAACTGGTTTGTTGTTTACGGTAACTTGTTTCCTGAAATAAACGTGCAAACTGATTGGTACTCTGGTTATCGTAATAATAAGAGCCATCAGGGTTATAAATCAGCTTGGTTGGATTTTTAGTTGCTTCTTCTTCCCAACCGCTTCCTGTGAGTTCATTGTCAAAAAAATCAATTTTGGTTCCATTCGCAAGCAGGTTGGCATTGTTAAAATTGGTTGCCAGGTTCATCTGAACATTCAATTTATCATTCAATCCTTTTTGATTTACATTTAATCTTAGAGTATATTCTTTACGGCCATTTTCCAAAGCAATACCTTGTAAATCCCTGTAGTTTATACTTGCACGGTAACTTGTTTTATCAGATCCTCCGGATAATGAAAGGTTATGGTTTTGTGACAGGTTATCGTGATTAACCAATCGATCGTACAGATCTTCGCTGCCACCATAATCAATTGCATTAATCTCTTTTGAAGCAATTTTTTGTCTAAACTCATCCGCCGTTAAAAAATCCAGGCGGTTTTGGATAAACTCTTTCCTTGCATAGGCCGAGTAGTTAAAAGTAGGCGCACCGGGTTTACCTTTTTTGGTAGTGATTAAAATTACACCGGCATTGGCACTGGTACCGTAAATTGCTGCTCCTGATCCGTCTTTTAAAACGTCAACCGATAAGATATCATCTTGCTGCAAAAGATCGGGGTTACCACCTGGAATACCATCGATAACGAAAAGCGGACTTGCACTTCCGGTTACAGAAACAACACCCCTTAGTTGCACACTTGGGCCAGCGTTAGGGTTTGAACTTCCCCTGGTAATGTTCAATCCTGCAACTTTACCCTGAATAAGGTCGAGTGGATTCCGGGCCCCACTTTGCCTGAATTGAGCCGTATCTACGTGTGCAACGGATGAAGTAACCTCTTTGGTTTTTAACGTACCGTAACCAACCACCACTACCTCATCTAATTTTTGAGATTGCGACGGGACTAAACTGATGGTTAATGGCGTTGCTCCGTTACCAGCCGGAACGGATCTGGTTTGGTAACCGATATAGCTAAATACGAGCACATCGGTTGCGGCAGTAACATTGATACTGAATTTGCCATTCTCCTGTGTTACGGTACCACCTGTTTTGCCTTGGATCTTAATTCCAACACCAGGTAAACCGATTTTCTGCTCATCTACAACGGTACCGGTGATTGTTTTTTGCCCTGTTGATGCTGCAGGAGCGGTGCTTGCCGGTGCAGCAGGCGCTGTTGTAGCTGGTGCTGGTGCCGGGGTAGTAACCGGACGTGAGCCACCCAGCGGGTTTGGTGGTACCTTTACCGAATCAGCAGGTTTAGCTACCGGAACTTTTTTTGTTGTGTCTTGTTTTTTAGTTGTATCCTGCTGAAAATAATAGCGGTTGAAATTCTTTTTTTCGCTCTTAATTTTCGCAAACAACTGGGGGCATGACAGTAGGACAAGGCATAGGAATCCTGTCGTCCTGAGTAAAATGTTTTTCATTGGCACTCACTAGTTTAGTTTATAATTAGTTACGCAATGCGGCCAAAATTCCACTAAATTAATAAGAGCTATAAGATTAATTAGTTGTGATTAGATTCTCCGCAAAACGATTTAGTAACGCCTTAAAAGCGGTTTTGTTTTAAAAAAAAATGAAAACACCTTAAAATGTTACATTATAAGTAAAACAAAAATTTACTAATAAAATGCAATAAAGAATATTAATACAGTTAGGATATTGATTGGTTATGGAGGTATCTTAATTCGCAATACCATCATTTTGAATTTTTATTTATGGTATAAAAATCAATACGAATGAAAGGATTTTTGGCACAAAAAAAGTTTCTAAGAAATCGTCATCTCGACCGCAGCGGAGAGATCTTTTAATATAGTCTAAAGATCTCTCCACTACGCGTTGCTCCGGTCGAGATGACGCCGATTTTTAGAATCTGTCAATGATAGGGAGGTAAAACTAGCCTTTCAATTTTTCGACAATCAATGTGGCTGTTTTTGCTGAAGCGCCTGGTTTGCCCATGAGTAAAAGCAACTCATCGTAATGCTTTAACATCTCGCTCCTGCCAGCTCCTGTCATGATAATTTTAAGCTCCTCATCTACTTTTTGAGTGTTACAATCTTCCTGGATAAGTTCGGTGACAATCTTTTTGTTTACGATCAGGTTAACCAGCGAAATGAACTTAATTTTTACCAGCATCCGGGCAATGGCAATTGAAATTGTGCCTCCTTTATAAACCACCACCTGCGGCACTTTAAACAAAGCAGTTTCTAATGTGGCTGTTCCTGAAGCCACAATTGCAGCATGGGCATGGTGCAATAAATTATAGGTACTGTTAAAAAGCAAGTGAACTTTTTTGTCGCCCGTAAACTGCCGATAATAACTTTCGGTAAAAGTTGGTGCAGCAGCAATGGCAAATACACAATCGGGATAATTTTCGGTAATGCTCAACATCACCGGGAGTAAACGTTCTATTTCCTGTTTTCTACTGCCTGGCAACAAAGCAATAATTTTTTCATCTCCCAATTGATGGTTTACGCGAAAGTTTACATCCGGGGTAAACTGTGCAATTTCGTCTAACAGGGGGTTGCCAACATAATCTACCTGCATACCCCACTCCTGGTAGAAATCTACTTCGAAGGGCAAGATACAGAACATATGATCCACAACCTTTTTGATTTTCAGCACCCGTTTCTGGTTCCAGGCCCAAACCTTGGGTGAGATATAATAACATACTTTTATCCCATTGGCCTTTGCAAATTCAGCAATTTTTAAGTTAAAACCCGGAAAATCGATCAAAACCAAAACATCAGGCTTCCATTTTATGATATCTTCCTTGCAGGCTTTGAGGTTTCTGAAAATGGTGCGCAAATTTAAAATCACCTCAGTAAAACCCATAAAAGCCATATCGGCATAATGTTTAACCAGTTCACCTCCTTCGGCTTGCATTTTATCGCCACCGAAATACCGGAACACCGCTCCGCTATCCTCAGCTTTTAAGGCTTTCATTAAGTTGGCGCCATGTAAATCGCCTGAGGCTTCTCCGGCTACTAGATAGTATTTCATAATTTGTTATATATGATGTAAAATGGACAACGGAAGATCTAAGGTAAAATTCCCATCATCCGTATTACCTATTCCATTTTCCATCCTTAAAAAACTTTGTATGCAAAAAATACAAAAGCACACAAAAACGTTGCGGCCAATATGCCTCTGCCTATATTTTCTTTATTGTATTTAAAAAAGTATTGCATGGTATACGCATTTATGGCAATGCCTCCAATGTATAACAAATCTGCTTTTGCCAGGGAAGCCACATGGTGAATGATATACCAGGCAATTGAGCAAAATATTGCCGGTACAAGCAAACCAATTCCTAAACCTATCCACACCGAATTATTTAATCTTTTTAACCGATCAATCATAATGGCAAGCGCTTAGCCTAAATTAATGCCATCTGTTGCCGAAACTTTAGCGCCCGCAGCTTTTGAATCGCTGCCGCTAATGAAATTCCAGCTGTTCAAAGTTTGTATGGCATGATGCGCTGTTAAATCAAACTGCACCGGCACGATAGAAATATAATTATGCTCCAATGCCCAAACATCGGTATCTTCGCCTTTGTCGAAATTTTCGAAAACACCCGTTAGCCAATAATATGGTCGTTTGTAAGGGTCTGTCCGCTCATCAAATTCTTCCATCCATTTGGCATTGGCCTGACGGCAAATCTTAACCCCTTTTAGGTTGTCGCCTTTCGGGAAATTCACATTTAAGAGCGTACCTTCAGGCAAACCGTTCGCTAAAACCTGCTCACAGATATTTTTAATGTATTTTTTGGTAGAACTGAAATCAGCATCGGCAGCAAAATCATCGAGAGAGAAGCCAATAGATGGAATTCTTTCTATCGCACCCTCTACCGCGGCAGACATGGTACCCGAGTACAGCACATTGATAGAATTATTTAATCCGTGGTTAATTCCTGATACACATAAATCAGGTTTTTTACCTTTAAAAATCTTATTTACGGCAATTTTAACGCAATCAACCGGGGTACCACTGCATTTATACATTTCTACACCTGCATAAAGATCAACCTTGTCAAAACGGATTGGTTTGCCAATGGTAATAGCATGGCCCATTCCACTTTGAGGGCTATCTGGTGCCACTACCACCACGTTACCCAGCTCCTGCATTACCTCCATTAAATTCTTTATACCTGTAGCTGTAATCCCATCATCATTTACAACTAAAATATTTGGTTTTGTGCCCTGCTTTGTCATGCCTGTAAAAATACAGATTATAAATTCAAGGCACAATAAACCACCATTTTTATACTAAAACCATTTATCCCTGGCTTTTTAGTTTAGAAATTAAAATTATTTCTTTCCCTGCTATAAAGCATCTATATTTGAACAAATAACTTATTAAAAATGAATACTGTATTTAAGATCACTCTTAAACCACAGAGACCTATTCATGATCATAAACCAAAAACAATTCAATGAAATTTAAACTATTTACTTTGGCTTGTTTTCTTATTACAGGTTCTTTAGCGAAGGCGCAAACAATCTATCAATGGAAAACAGGAACTTCTGGTGGCTTTACCTACAAGTACGTTACCAACGATCCAACCAAAACACGTTTTTATACGTTAAAAAACGGTTTGACTGTAATTTTATCTCAAAACAACAAGGAGCCAAATATTACTTACAAAATGGCGGTAAGAGCGGGTAGTAATACCGATCCGCGTACCAATACCGGTTTGGCGCATTACTTAGAACACCTTTTATTTAAAGGAACAGATAAATTTGGAACACTAAATTATGCCAAAGAGAAACCACTTTTAGATAAGATCGAAGCACTTTACGAAACGTACACCAAAACTACCGATCCGGCCAAACGTAAGGAGATTTATAAGGAAATAGACAAAACATCGGGCGAAGCTTCTAATTATTCTATCGCAAACGAATACGATAAAATGATGAAGTCGATCGGAAGTAACTCTACCAACGCGCATACCGCTGTAGAAGAAACCGTTTACGAAGAAGACCTTCCATCAAATGCCATTGATAAATTTCTGGCTGTACAGGCTGAGCGTTTCCGCGCTCCTGTTTTCCGCATCTTCCATACCGAATTAGAAGCTGTTTACGAAGAGAAAAACATCGGCATGGATAACGATGGTCGTAAAATGTATGAGAAAATGTTATATGCATTGTTTCCAACACATAACTACGGCCAACAGACCACCATTGGTACTGTTGAACATTTAAAAAATCCATCATTAGTCGAAATCAGAAAATATTACAACAAATATTATGTGCCTAATAATATGGCCTTAATTATGAGTGGTGATATTAATTATGATGATTTAATTAAAAAAATCGATAAAGATTTTGCTTACATGGTTCCTAAACCATTTGCACTTTACAACCCTGCGCCAGAAAAACCATTAACCCAGGTGCAAACAGTTGATATTTACGGTCCAAGTGCCGAAAACTTATATATTGCTTACCGGGGCTTTGCCCAAAATACCCATCAAAGTTTACTTTTAGATTTAATCGGAAGCATTTTATCTAATGGCAAAGCGGGTTTAATGGATATCAACATTAACCAGCAACAAAAAATGTTGCGTGCAGGTGCTGGTTATAACTCCATGAAAGATTACGGAATCTTCATTTTATCTGGTTCTCCGAAAGCCGGACAAAGTTTAGAAGAGGCTCAAAAATTATTATTAGAGCAGGTAGAATTGCTTAAAAAAGGCGAGTTCGACGAAAGCCTGATTAAAGCAACTGTTGCCAACATTAAACTGGCCGAACTACAAAGTTTTGACAATAACGACGTTCGCGCAGATTTTGCAATGAATGCCTTTATCCAAAACCGCGGCACAGAATGGGATAAAACCTTAGCATCAACCGATGCCATGGCCAAAGTAACCAAAAAGGAAATTGTAGAGTTTGCCAACAAGTTTTTCATTAATAACTATGCTGCTATCTTAAAACATAAAGGTGAAGACAAAAGCATTGTTAAAGTAGAAAAACCTACAATTACAGCAGTAAAAACCAATGCTAACGAAGTTTCTCCATTTACAAAAAACATTATCGATGCTCCGGTAAAACCGATCGCACCTAAGTTTTTAGATTACACCAAAGACCTTAATTTTGGTAAAGCAGGTATTGCTGATGTAATTGCCATACAAAATACCGAAAATGGCATTTTCCGTATGGGTTACCGTTTTGATATGGGTTCTTATAACTACAAATTGCTGCCTTATGCTGCGCAATACCTATCTTTTTTAAGTACCGATAAATATTCTGCAGAAGATATCAGCAAAGCATTCTACAATATTGCCTGTAGCTATAGCATCAATGTAGGTACTGATGTAACTACCGTTTCTATCACCGGTTTACAAGAGAATTTTGATAAGGCCGTGGCTTTACTTGAAGATGTTTTAGCACATTGTAAACCAAACGAAAAAGCTTTAGAAGATTTAAAAGGCCGTTTGTTAAAATCAAGAGATAACAACAAATTAAATAAATCGTCAATTCTAAGTGGTTTAATGAGTTATGCACAGTATGGTGCAGATAATCCTTTTAATTACGGATTAACTAATGACGAGATCAAAAACATTAAATCGGCAGATTTGATCTACCTTTTACACAACCTTACCAATTACAAACACACCATTACGTATTACGGACCTAAAACATTGCCTGCATTTTCTGCTGATATTGTAAAAGCACATCCATTGGCAAAAGAATTTACTGATGCTGCACCGCTTAAGAAATTTGTTTATACCAAAACCGATTCGAACAAAGTTTACTTTGCCGATTACGATATGGTACAGGCCGAAATCCGTTGGGTACGCAATGGTGGCTTGTACGATCCGGCCAATGCTGCAAAAATTGCTTTATTTAACAACTATTTTGGTGGTGGCATGGGTTCAGTTGTATTCCAAACCATCCGCGAATCTAAAGCCCTGGCTTATTCTACCTTTGCGGTATATTCTTCGCCAAACACCAAAGAGAAAGAGAATGCAATTATTGCTTATGTAGGTACACAGGCCGATAAAATGAACGAAGCAGTAGCAGGTATGAATGAGTTATTAACCACTTTACCAGAGTCTGATAAATCATTTGCCTTATCTAAAGCCAATACTTTAAACGGCCTCGAAACCACCCGTATTACTAAAGATGGCATTATCTACAGCTACCTGGCAGATAAAAAATTAGGTTTCGATCACGACTCAAGGATTGATGAATACGCCAACTTAAAGCCATTAACGTTTAATGATGTAAAATCATTCCATCAAAACAACCTCTCGGGCAAGCCATACAGCTATTGTGTTGTTGCGTCAGAGAAAAAAATCAACATGGCCGATTTAGCCAAATTTGGTCCGGTAACTAAATTGAGCTTAGAGCAGATTTTTGGATACTAATAAGGTTGAAGGTTTGAAGGCGGAGGGTTTAAGGTAAAAGCCTTTGCCATAAAACTAAAATTGCAAGCGATTCCCGGAAACGGGGATCGCTTTTTTTATTTAGGTAAAATAGTTCGTTTCCAGAGGATAGTCGTTCAAATAAATTGAAATGCCAAATACCAACGCTAGTTCAAAGATGTTTCGCTATGAATTGAGCGATGAATATTTAATTATCAATAAAGGTTGGGGAAAGCAGTGTTCCGTAGGTTTGTTAGCATTTCTTCCGGCTTTCCGATCCGATCTTTTTTGCCCAATACCTAAACGGCCAGGCTGCAAAAAAGGATCTCCCCTTCAATCCGGTTTAAAAACGAGATTTGTGGTACTATTTAGGGCTGTAAAGCATATACACCCCCATCCGTAATTACAGCTAAACATATTTCAAGGTACTCAAAATCTCCTGGATCGAAAATTTAGCCCCGCAAACAAACTCATCAGCGGCTCCATAGTAAATTGTTAGTTCATCACCATTAACGATGTGGCCGTTGGTAAACACCACCTCGCCAAAAAAACCATGCAGTTCGTAATCTGCTGTTGGCACCATAATCGGTTCTTCGGTTCTGGCCAATACTTTCGATGGATCATTTAAATCCATTAAAAAAGCCCCCAGGCAATATTGATGTTTTTCGTTTGCACCGTGGTAGATTTCGAGCCAGCCTTCTGCGGTTTTTAGGGGTGCTGCACCGGCGCCCACACGGGCACTATCCCAGTGGTTAGGCCTGGTTTTAACAATACACTTGTGTTTGCCCCAATGGATTCCATCAGGAGATTCGGCCAGCCAGATATAATTACCACCCAGCGCCACACTGCTTGGCCGGTGTAAAGCATAAAATTTACCGTTAACGCATTCTTCGAATATGGCGCAGTCTTTATTGTGCGGTGGGATAATCATACCGTGTTTCTCAAAACGCTTCCAATCTTTTGTTGTTCTTAATCCAACGCCTACCCCATGCGCAGATACTGAAGTAAAAGTTAAATAGTAGGTGTTATCGATTAAGGATACACGGCAATCTTCAATGCCAAAAGTTTCATCTTCTCCCTCACCCTGCACTAAAGGATAACCGGCTGGTTGGTAAAAATGCACACCGTCATCACTGCAAACCAGCCTTAAATGTGATAGTGTGGTTAAATAATCAGCGCCTTTATAATTGATCACCCTCGGATCGCCCGCATCAAGGTCGGGGTGATTTTCTGCTATGGCTATAATTTCAATTCCATTATCTTTCAATACAGGGAAAGAAATAATACCTTGTTTTTGCTCAGGTCTTTCGGCAACCCGTATGAGCAGCCATGTTTTATTTTGAAAGGTAAAAACACCGGGATTTAAAAGACAAACGATTTCCAGCCCTGCCCTACTGGAATTTAGATCTTTTGGACATAAAATTGGGTTTTCGGGAAATCTTCTTGCAATATCGGGCATAAAAAATGTTTTAAAGCAAAACAGGCAGCCAAATTGACCGCCTGTTTATGATTAATAAAATTGATGTTATAATGAGTTAATCCATTTCACAAGTTCATCTCTTCCCTTGCCGGTTTTTTGTTGCAACTTGCCTAACAATTCATCGTCCTGGCCTTCTTCGTGTTTTAAATCATCATCGGTTAAGTCTCCATACGCTTGTTTAACCTTACCTTTTATTTCGTTCCACTTTCCTTTTAATTCTAACTTATCCATGCTCGTATTTTTTATAATAAAATATTCTAATTTCTAGATACATAACAGTTATCGCCTCTTTTTGTTTTGCTTTTAGCTGATAAAACCAAATAACGGCCTGATTTTACTTTACTCCACAAGGTTTTACAGATATTTTTAAGTATATTAAAAAATCATTTCAACAAACTATTCATATTATCAACTAAACTCCTTAATTTGATGAAAAAACTACTCTTTAGTATGCTTTTGTCTCTCGGTGTAATTTCATTTGCTTTCGCACAAGGCAGGGTAATTACCGGGAAAGTTACATCAGCTTCCGGACCAATTCCGGGTGTTAGCGTATTTGTAAAAGGCTTACCAGCTAACGGCACGCAGAGTGATGCCTCTGGAGCCTTTAAATTAACGGTTGCAGACGATGCAAAAACGCTCGTTTTCAGCTTTATCGGTTACAAAGCCAAAGAAGTGCCCGTTACCGGGCAGACCGTTAATGTAAACCTCGATGAGGAAAACAATACCCTATCAGACGTGGTTGTGGTGGGATATGGTACGCAGAATAAACGGGATGTGACTGGATCGGTAGCCTCTGTTAAATCTAAAGATCTGGAGAACTTACCAGTTACGACTTTTGAGCAAGCCTTACAAGGAAAGGCAGCAGGCGTGCAAATTGCAGCACAAAATGGAAAATTAGGTCAGGGGATTACCGTTAGGGTAAGGGGTGCTGCATCAGTAACTGCAGGTAGCGAGCCGCTTTACATTGTTGATGGAATCCCGATTACTTCTGGTGATTTTTCAGGCACCTCAGCGCCCACTAGTGCTTTAGCAGACATTAACACAAATGATATTGAATCTATTGAGGTACTAAAAGATGCATCAGCTTCGGCTATTTATGGTGCAAGAGCATCAAATGGTGTTGTTTTAATTACGACAAAGCAAGGTAAAGTTGGGAAAAGTGTAATAACGTTTAGTGCTTTAGGTGGTATCAGCAGCCCGTCAAACCACAGAGAATTCTTAAATGCTGAACAATATGTGAAAATTTTACGCAGGGCTGCAATAGGTGGTGCTACTTTCAAATTTAACTCGCAAGACCCTGCTGACCCTCAACCAGACGATTATGCAACCTTACAAGAAGCAATCGATGATTACAGCTCAGCTGTTGAAGGCAGATTAAACAGATATTCTGCAGGAAACAATGATTATCAAACCTACAAGGTAAATACCAACTGGGAGAGAGCAGCATTTCAAGATAAACCTGTTACGCAGCAGTATGACTTAAATGTTACAGGTGGCAACGAGAAAACTAAATTTTATATTGGCGGTCAAGCTTTAGACCAGCAAGGTATTATTGTTGGTAATAGCTATAAGCGATACAGCGGCAGATTAAACCTAACCAATAAGGTTACTGATTTTATAGAGCTTGGTGTTAATTTAAACTTTTCAAACAGTATAAACAACAGGTTATCAAATGACAATGCTTTTTCAAGTCCCTTACAAGCAGTTGCATTATCTCCTATTACACCTTTTATCGATCCGCGTTCTGGCTTAATTAGTGGAACGTTACCTGGAGCTGCTTCAAACTATCCGCTTTACTATAATCCTTTTATCGGAATCGAAAATGCGGCTTACAAAGCAACTGTTTATCGTACAATTGGTAAGGTTTTCGCTAACGTAAACATCGCAAAGGGCTTAAAATTTACATCTGAATTTTCAATTGATAACTTAAATCAAAACGAAGAAGCATATTACGGCTCATTAACATTCAAAAACACTGGTACATCAAATGGTGATGGGGTAAATATTTCTACGTTTGTAATCAATGCAAATACAAATAACTTTTTTAGTTATAGAACTAATTTAGGAGAGAAAAGTGTATTTGATGCTATTTTAGGTACAAGTTATCAAAAATCGACTACTAAATACAGTACGATAGAAGGTCAGGATTTCCCAAGTGATTCTTACACAAAACTGGGAAGTGCCGCTACCAAAGTTACGGCTTCAAGTAATGAGGGTGCGTTTAGCTTTCTTTCGTATTTCTTAAGAGCTAATTATAAATACAATGACAGATATTTAATTGGATTTAGTGTTAGGGCAGATGGATCGTCGCGTTTCGGAGCTAATCAAAAATACGGTTACTTCCCTGCGGGTTCATTGGCATGGATTGCATCTGAAGAGGATTTCTTAAAAAGTAGCGAAACCATTAGTTTGTTAAAATTGCGTGCCAGCTATGGTTTAACGGGTAATGCAGAAATCGGAAACTATTCTGCACGTGGTTTATTTAAAGGTACAGGCGCTTACGGAGGTTTGGCTGGTCAGATACCTTCGAGAATTGCAAATCCTGATTTAACGTGGGAAAAAACAACCCAATTAGACCTGGGGTTTGATTTTGGTATCCTAAAAAACAGAGTGTCGGCCACTTTCGATTATTATCAGAAGAAAACTACAGAATTACTTTTAGATGTTCCAATACCTCAAACAACAGGTTTCGCAACAAAAACGCAGAATTTGGGCAAATTAACCAACACAGGTTATGAATTGGGGATTAATACTGAAAATTTTGTTGGAGCATTCAAATGGTCTACAGCCATAACTGCAGCTATTAACAACAATAAGATAACTGATTTAGGTGGGCAAATTTTAAACACAAATGAAATTAACGCTGCTAGTTCTGGTCAACCAATCGGCGTATTTTATCTGCCTGAATATGCTGGTGTAAATCCAGATAATGGTGATGCGATTTATTATTTGAATACAGTTGATGCAACAACTGGTAATATTGATAGAGGTACAACTAGTAACATTAACTTAGCCCAAAGGATATTTGCCGGGAATCCTAATCCGAAATATACTTTCGGTATTAACAATACATTTTCTTATAAAAACTTTGATTTAGGTGTGTTTTTACAAGGTGTTAGCGGTAATAAAATCTTTAACGCAGGTGGTGCCTATATGAGTGCGAGTTCATCTAACGGGTACGATAACCAAACAGCAGATCAGATGGCTTACTGGGATAAAAAAGGAGATGTTACAATGGTTCCTGAACCACGTCTGGGATTTGGAAACGGTGTCGGTAATTCAACCAGATACCTTTCTGATGGCAAATATCTACGTTTAAAAACCTTAACGTTGGGTTATACTTTTACGCCTACAGTTTTAAGCAAGCTTAAACTGAGTAAATTAAGGTTATTTGCTACCGCACAAAACTTAGCTACCATTACAGGTTATAAAGGTTGGGATCCTGAAGTGAATGCCGATTATCAGTCTACAAATATTAATCAGGGCGTAGATTTTTATTCAGCTCCACAACCAAGAGTGATATCATTCGGTATAAACATTGGCCTATAATTTAACAGATATTCGTTATGAAAAAGATATATATATATAATTTAATATTTGCATCAATGCTCTTAGCTGTATCATCGTGCAAAAAAGCTTTGGAAATAAACCCGGTTGATACAATTGAACAAAGCAAGGCACTTTTAACTTCAAAAGATGTAGAGGTCGCATTAGTTGGTGCATATTCAGAATTCGGTAGTAGAAATTTTTATGGTGGCCGCCCTTTCCTAATGGCCGATTTTTTAGCAAATACCAATGCAATAGAATGGACCGGCACTTATGAAGAACTAACTCAATCAATTAAAAAATCATTACAAAAAACAAACAGTTATGTTAATAACGTTTGGGCTGCGGGTTACACAGCCATAAACGATGCAAATAATGTAATTTCTGCAATTAGTAAAGTTGATGCGGCAAAAAAGAACAAAGTAGAGGGTGAAGCTAAATTTATCAGAGGTGCTTCCTACTTCGAATTGGTTCGTCTATTTGGTAAAGCTTATAATGACGGGAGCCCAACAACAAACTTAGGTGTTCCTATTGTTTTAACACCAACAACAGCAGTAACTGAAGCTAGTTATGTGAGCCGGGCAACTGTAGCGGCTGTTTACACACAGGCAATTGCTGATTTAACTGATGCAGAAGCAAAATTACCTGCAACAAATGGCTTTTTTGCAACAAAATCTTCTGCTGCCGGTATGCTGGCAAGGTTATATCTGCAAATGGGAAATTATGCAGCAGCAGCAGCAGCAGCAAACAGAGTAATCGCGTCAGGTAATTATTCCTTAACACCGGCATTTATTGATGCCTTTCCAGCAATGGGTTCAACGCCCGGCGTTAATTCAAGTGAAGATATTTTCGCAACGCAGGTTACAACTTTAACAGGTTTTAACGGCTTCAACGAATTTTATGGTTCATCAACCTATGGAGGCAGAGGCGAGGCGATAATTTCTCAGGATTGGATTACCAATACCTATGCAACTAACGATGACAGAATAAATGCTTTTTATGAAGATGGCGATATGTTCACATCAAAGTATGCGAATGTATATGGAAATGTTCCTGTAATGCGATTATCAGAAATGTATTTAATAAGAGCAGAAAGTAATGTTCGTTTAGCACCAGCAGCTCCAGTTGGCGGTGTCACACCGCTTCAGGATTTAGCAACCGTTAGAAACAGGGCTGGCTTAACAACCACTACAGCTACACTCACAGATATTCTTAACGAAAGAAAACTAGAGCTTGCTTTTGAAGGTTTTGCTTTACACGATGCAAAAAGAACGCAAACTAATATTGGAAACATACCATGGAATTCTACCAGCTTAGTTTTCCCGATTCCACAAAGGGAGATTGATGCCAACAAAAACCTGGTTCAAAACCCAGGTTACTAGAGATGAATTGTAGCGGCTGTATCACAAACAAAATTGCGCCTCTTGGAATTGAATATTCTAAAATGCTCTACATAAGGATACGAGTAAAAATGACAAAGAGAGGCTGTGTTAACTTATGACACAGCCTCTTTCTAACCGTTAATTATCCAAATTTACTGAGTCTGTATCAGCTTGTTTGACTTTAGTCTAATATTCCATTCTTTTAAGAATAGAGTGTTTTGCATTTTTCTTTTCATCGTTATACCTAAATTAAGATTTACATTTCCTTAAATCGCTATTTATTGTTAAAGCTGTGCTATATATATTAATACAGGTACTCCATAGAAAATTAAAAAGTATCTAAAAAGCTACAAAAAAAACAATACAACAAATTCAAAAATGCAACTGTAAAATACTACATTGTGATGTATAAACCACATCTTCTGATACTTAAAAAAATTATTTATGAAACAAAACCCTAATTTAACTACCTTATTAAAGAAAACAGTTCTCGTTTTCTTTATTATTTCATCGATTTCAGCTTGTAAAAAAGCTCAAGAACCAAGCGTTATTTCATCTAAAAGCAATGAATTTAACAAAAATGGAATACCCACTCCATACTTTGATTGGTCAACGGCAGATTATATGCCGACTCCCGCAGGTTCTCAAACTATACTGGTACCTTGGGCCAATGGATCAGTAAGAGGGTTCACATCTGATATTCAATATGATTATTTACCTGTTGATGGTTGGAAATTACTGTACAATACATTTGATCCGGCTAAACCTTTACCGAGTAATCCATTTTTTGTTTTATATAATAAATATAGAGCGCTGTTAAGAGTCTACATTTATGTTACAACAAATGGTTTTCAAAACTCTGATTATTTAACCACAGGACTGAATCTAGGCCCAAATGCTATTAACTCAAATATGCTCAATTATTCCGGTCAAGACATTGTTAATATGAATATTGACAGCACTATTAAAATTGCATCAAAAATTGAACCTACGCAAATAGCAACAGGCGTTTGGTATGCGACGCAATATGAGATTGCTTATGATAGCAATATTAAAACAAGCACATTTCAACAAATAGGTGTAAATTCTACTATTAATTGGACAAATGTAAGTACCATTTCTCTTGGCGGAACAGCTGAAGGCACAATTAAAGGCTCAATTACTTCGCCCGGTAGCTCCCCTTTTTCTCTTTCAAAAATTCTAACAGGTACCTTAGATGCAGTTGGAGCATCCTTTTTCGCTGCTAATAAGGGAACCAATACTGCTAATGCTGGTGAAGGAAATAAATTAGGTCTACCAGCAGCAATATTTAATGCTTCAAGCACGGCATTAACAGGCGGTTTATCAGACATTGTTAAAGGTTTTTTTAGCGGCATTTTTGGTGGAAAAACCGGAGGTGTTAATCAATCTGTTTCATTAACAACTAATACTAATATTAATTTAACAGGAAACAGTACACAGAATGGCGCTTTGTGGCCGAATCCGGGTTTGGGCCTGGGTATTCCGGGTACAATAAACAGTCAATCTGCGGTTGGTTACTTACCTTATTATAATGAGCCTATGGGCTTATTTTACTTATCTAATACGCCTCATTCAAATGTTGTGTATCACTCTAGGCAGGAAGGTTTCGGAGGCAGAAATGATGTTTATTTTGTTAATCAATCTCTTTATTCTATAGATAACTCTTCTGTAAATTTAATCTTTAACCCCGATGTTGTTAATACAAGTGCGGATGGTGTAACCATAGATCCTTCAGATATTAAAAAAGATATCGTATTTCTGCCAGGCACCTACAATTCTGCACAAGATCTAGGTTTTAACGGAACACTAGAATCTGTTGGAAAACTCAAAGTATACACAGCATCTGGAACTGATGGAAAAGCTGGTGTATATTGGACTAAGTCTAATCCAGATTCATTCCCAAAAGGTAGAACAGCAATTAGAATTTCGTTTCATGTTACTCCAAACAGTAATCCTGCAGCAAGATTTCTGTATGTCAAAACCTTTCTTGCAACAGTAAATTAAAACAGTTAAATACTTATTACAAGCTACAATAGAGGATTATGTAGCTTGTAATTCAACAACATATTTTAAAACCTTTTTTTACAAAAAAAATTGAATCTTAAAAGATTACTTATACACAATTCTTGTTCACTATTAATCAGATTTAATTTAATAATCTTTTTCATCTTAACAATAAACAATTATTCCTTTGCTCAAAAAGAATTAGGAATTGGTGGAGGTTTTAATTTCAATACCTTAAGCATACCGCATCAAAATGGTAATAACGTAAAAACCATACCTAAACTAGGTTACTCACTATTTTTTCATTCAAGATTCTTCTTAAATAAATCATTTGATTTAGTATTCGAACCAGGAGTAAGTGAAAAAAATTACCAGAGAAGAGCAATTGATAATCAATATATTGAAGAAACCATTATTAATAAATATTTACAGTTGCCAATAAATTTGGACACCAAAATATTTAGTAGCAAAAAAAAAACAACATATTTAACTATAGGTGCTACCATAGGCTACTGGATTAAATCAGAAACAAGGGGATACCTTCCTGACATCTTTAGCAGTTTTAGTTCGTTTAACAATACTGAGCACTATAATTTAATTTATTTTAACAAAAAAAATGCTTTTGACAAAAAAAAAGACAGGCGTTATGACATTGCGATTAACTTAGGCTTCCGAGAGAGCTTTTATATCCGAAATACAGTTTTAAGCATAAACGCTTTCATTACTAAATCGATTACTAGTCAACAAAAAACTTATATGTTAAATCAAGAAATGCGAAGTAATCAGTCGATCACCCTTCAAATTGCATATTCTAAAAAATTAAAGCATCATGAAGATGAGTAGATGGTTTATTGTTTACTTCTTCATTACAACGATAGCAATTAGTTGCAAAAAGGAACAACCCTTTAATGAAAATCCCAAAAGTTTTAATGAAATTTATGAGACTTTCTGGAGAGAAATGAATGTTAACTATGTTTACTGGGATATAGATAAAACCAACTGGGATAGTTTATATAGTACATATAAACCTCTATTCAACAAACTTGACATTAATAATGAAAACGACATTAAAAGTTCAGTTTCATATTTTAAAAATCTAACTACCAAACTCATTGATTCACATTACAGTATTTCCTTTCAAAAGCAAATATTAAAAGACTCAATTATCTATCCCGCCTATACTAAAAACATCATATTAAAAAAAATACACAATAAATATGACTTCAGCAATCTAGTAACAAAGTATTTAGATACTGGATATATATCTTCCGCTTACTTTTATAGCGAAAACAATACCTCTAAATTACTCTTTACAAGGCTAGGAACTATAAATAATGGCATACTGTACTTTGCATGTAATCAGTTTGCAATATCAAGGACTATTCAATCAAAAGACCCAAACACAACATCGCTTTTAAATAAATTAGATTTTTATTTAAATGAATCTACAGATATTAAAGGATTAATATTTGACTTTAGAGGAAACAATGGTGGTGATATTGTAGATCTTAATTATTTACTTGGAAAAATCATCGATAAACCAGTACATTTTGGTTTCGTAAGGTATAAAAATGGCAATAATCGCTTAGATTATACTCCTTGGATAAATACAACCGTAAGCCCTCAGAGTACATCTAAAAAATTTAAATATCCAATAGTTGCTTTAGTAGACAATTATTCAGCCTCCTTATCAGAAACTTTTGCTATGGTTATCCACACATTACCAAATGGGATTATTGTTGGAGAAAGGACTTGGGGAGCAACTGGTCCTATTGCTAATAATAATATTTATAATTACGGAAGCTTCAATATACAAGGCTTCATGAATGTTACTATGGCTTCTGGAGAATTTAAGTATTTGGATAACCAAAGTTATGAAGAAATTGGTTTTCCCCCAGACATCAATGCAGCATTTAGCCTACCCTCTTATCAGGCAGGTATTGATTCCCAGTTACAAAAAGCCATAGATATATTTACGAAATAAAACATATAAAATACCCATGCAAAATCAGAGATATCTTATATGTTTATCGCTTAATAAAAAAAATTGAATAATAATAATTCTTCAATTAAAGTTTCTTCGCCGCTTCAATAATTTCTTCTACCACGCCCGGATCAAGCAGCGTAGAAGTATCGCCTAAATTAGTGGTTTCCCCTTCGGCAATCTTACGCAGAATTCTACGCATAATTTTGCCCGAACGTGTTTTGGGTAAACCAGAAACAAACAATATTTTATCAGGTTTGGCTATCGCGCCAATTACGCGGGTAACCGTTTGTAATATATCTTTTTTTGATAATTCTGCTTCACTATGCATTTCCGGGTAAATGACAAACGCATAAATCCCCTGCCCTTTTACATCGTGCGGATAACCTACAACTGCGCTTTCTACCACACCCGCATGCATGTTAATGGCATTCTCTACCTCCGCAGTACCAATTCGATGTCCCGAAACATTTAATACATCATCAACACGACCTGTGATTCGATAATAACCATCTTCATCACGCAAACAGCCATCACCAGTAAAGTATAAATTCTCGTAAGTAGAGAAATAAGTCTGTTTGCAACGCTCATGGTCGCCATAAGTGGTACGCAACATGCCTGGCCAGGGGAATTTAATACAAAGATTTCCCATTACGCCATTTCCTTCAATTTCATTTCCGTTTTCATCCACCAAAATCGGTTGAATACCTGGTAAAGGCAATGTGGCAAAGCTAGGTTTGGTTGGCGTTACGGTAGCAATAGGCGAAATCATAATACCTCCGGTTTCCGTTTGCCACCAGGTATCAACAATAGGCGCTTTGCCATGACCGATTTTCTCATCGAACCAATGCCAGGCCTCTTCATTAATGGGCTCTCCTACCGAGCCTAAAACACGGATTGAGCTTAGATCTTTGCCGTTTAAGGGATCTTCACCAAAACTCATTAAAGAACGGATGGCTGTAGGTGCGGTGTATAAGGTATTTACTTTGTGTTTTTCTACAATATCCCAAAAGCGAGATGGACTTGGGTAAGTCGGGATCCCTTCGAAAAGTACAGAAGTTGCACCTTGTGAAAGTGGACCGTAA
This sequence comes from Pedobacter sp. MR2016-19, assembly GCF_014947265.1. Classification (NCBI taxonomy): domain Bacteria; kingdom Pseudomonadati; phylum Bacteroidota; class Sphingobacteriia; order Sphingobacteriales; family Sphingobacteriaceae; genus Pedobacter; species Pedobacter sp. MR2016-19. Next base: position 134,434 of record NZ_JADCNK010000004.1, on the reverse strand, counting down.
ACGATATAAGAATGTCCGGTAATCCAGCCAATATCGGCCGTACAAAAATAAACTTCACCAGGCTGGTAATTAAACACATTCGAAAAGGTATAACCCGCATAAACCATATAACCACCACAGGTATGCACCACACCTTTGGGTTTGCCTGTAGAACCAGATGTATAGAGAATGAATAACATATCTTCTGCATCCATTTCCTCTGCCTCGCAGATATCGTTGACGTGTTTAACTTCATCTTCCCACCATACATCTCTTCCTTTCAGCATGGAAACAGGTGTGCGGACATGGGTTAATACGATACATTTTTCTACCGTTGGGCAACCAATTAAGGCATCATCGATTACATCTTTTAAGGGAATTTGCTTGTTGCCACGGTAAGCACCATCAGCAGTAATCACTACTTTACACTGCGAATCGTTAATCCTGTCGGCAATCGATTTAGCAGAAAATCCGCCAAAAATTACCGAGTGAACAGCACCAATCCGGGCACAGGCCAAAACAGCAATAGCCAGTTCGGGCACCATAGGCATGTAAATACAAATACGGTCGCCCTTTTTAGCACCATTACGTTTTAAAACATTGGCAAAACGGCAAACACGCTCATGCAACATTTTATAAGTATAAGTAACACTTTCTTCTTCCGGGTTATTGGGTTCCCAAACAATGGCTGGTTTATCTCCATTGGTAGCCAAATGCCGGTCTAAACAATTTTCGGTGATGTTAAGTTTAGCACCTTCAAACCACTTGATATTTGGTTCGTTAAAGTTCCAGGATAATACCTTGAACCAGGGCTTGCGCCATTGAAAGTTCTGCGCCACTTCGCCCCAAAACTGCTCAGGGTTTTCTACGCTTTTCTTATAATCTTCTTCGTATTGCTTGAAAGATGTAATTTGCATTGCTCGTTCTTATGTATTGTATTAGTGGGGCTAATTTAAATAAATAATAATAAGGAGAAATAGTCTAATCGTATCAAAATGAATATCAAACGTTTGATTTTGGAATATTTATTTTAATCCAGTTAAGATCTGAAGATTTTAATATAAGGCATGAACAAGCATTACACAACCCTTCTCGACTTATTGAATAATAATTATAAAAATAATTAGCTAGGCTATTGCTGTTTACAATTATTATTCAGATATTTGCACACTCTTAAAAAAATTAAGCGGACGATATTAACAACTATATTTACAAGTCATGTCAAGAGTTTGTGATTTAACAGGAAAAAAAGCAATGGTAGGTAACAACGTTTCTCACTCAAACGTTAAAACCAAACGCAAATTTTACCCAAACCTACAACTTCAGAAATTTTATATTCCTGAAGAAAACCGTTGGATTACGTTGAAAGTTTCTACTTCAGCGATTAAAACCATCAATAAAGTGGGCATTAGCGAAGCAATTAACCGTTTCGTAAAAAAAGGATTTTTGTAAAAAACATTAACTGTTGAGATTAACAGTTTTCAATTTATATTAAAATGGCAAAAAAAGGTAACAGAGTTCAGGTTATTTTAGAATGTACTGAACATAAAGAAAGTGGCATGCCAGGTATGTCTAGATATATTTCTACCAAAAACCGTAAAAACACTACTGAGAGATTAGAATTGAAAAAATTCAATCCAGTATTGAGAAAAGTAACCGTACATAAAGAAATTAAATAGGTTAAGAATAAAAGACCAAAGCTTAAAGACTAAAGCATTTGCAAGTCTCAAATCTAATGTCTGATATCTCAAATCTAATAATTAAAATTATAAGAACATGGCAAAGAAAGTAGTTGCAACCCTTAAAACAGGTACAGGTAAAGAATATTCGAAAGTAATTACAATGGTAAAATCACCAAAAACTGGTGCTTACTCATTCAAAGAACTTATCGTACACAACGACCACGTAAAAGATGCTATTGCATCTAAATAAGGTTAATATTTTTTAATATTAAAAATATTAAAGGCCGTTCCGTTTTAACCGGAAGGGCTTTTTTTGTTATATAAAAATTTAGATATGGGTTTATTCGATTTTTTCAAAAAGAAAGAAACTGCGCCTGAAGCTCAGGAAGCACTGGATAAAGGTTTAGAGAAAACCAAAGACGGTTTCTTTAATAAAATTACCAAGGCCGTAGCAGGAAAATCTTCTGTTGATGATGAAGTACTCGATAATCTGGAAGAGGTTTTGGTTACTTCTGATGTAGGCGTAAGTACCACCTTAAAAATTATCAAACGTATCGAAGAGCGTGTTGCCAAAGATAAATATCTTAACACTTCTGAGCTTAACTTTATTCTGCGTGATGAAATCCAACTGCTGTTATCAGAAAATAACAGTAACGATTTCCGCCAGTTCGAATATGGCGACCATAAACCTTACGTAATTATGGTGGTTGGTGTAAATGGTGTGGGCAAAACCACTACCATTGGGAAGCTGTCGCATAAACTTAAAGAATCGGGACTTAAAGTAGTATTAGGTGCTGCCGATACCTTTAGGGCTGCTGCCGTTGAACAGATTAAACTTTGGGGCGAACGCGTTGGCGTAAGGGTGGTGGCACAGCCTATGGGGTCTGATCCTGCTTCAGTGGCTTTTGACACTTTACAATCGGCCGTTGCCAGTAACGAGGATGTCGTAATTATTGATACAGCCGGCCGTTTACACAATAAAATCGGCTTGATGAATGAGCTGGGCAAAATTAAACAGGTAATGCAAAAGGTAGTACCAGGTGCACCGCACGAAATTTTATTGGTATTGGATGCCTCGACCGGACAAAACGCCTTTGAGCAATGCAAACAGTTTACCGAAGCTACTGATGTGAATGCATTGGCCATTACAAAATTAGATGGAACGGCAAAAGGTGGTGTAGTGATCGGAATTTCAGATCAATTCAGAATTCCTGTTAAATATATCGGTGTAGGAGAAAAAATTGGCGATTTACAGCTTTTTGACAAGAAAGAGTTTGTGAATAGTTTGTTTAAATAACACTTCGTGGTTGATTCCACCGATTTAAGTGATTACGCCGATTAGTGGATTCACAGATTTTATATAGATTTATATATGATCGAATATGAAAAAGACACCTTAACACAAACCATTATAGGCTGTTGTTATGAAGTTCATAATCAGTTAGGTCCGGGATTTCTGGAAAAAATATACGTTAATGCGCTAAAAATCAAACTTCAACAGGCAGGTTTAAATTACACGGCAGAAAAAGAATTCAGCGTTGTATTTGAGAACATTGTTGTAGGAAAATTCAGATGTGATCTTTTTGTTGAAAATAAAGTAATTGTAGAATTAAAATCGGTGACAGGATATCAACCTAAGTTATTTCAAAGTCAACTTATATCATACTTAAAAGCGAGCAAAATTAAAACCGGATTATTGATTAACTTTGGCAACACAAGCTGTGAGGTAAAACGCTTATCTATTTAACAGCAAAACAGGCATTAAAACCCTTAATCTATTAATCCAATCATAAGATTAATCACCGAAATCGTTAATAATCGGTGGAATCATACACAATATGAATACCAAAATAGTAAGAAGTAAAAGCGCAGTTAAACAACCTAAAATTAATGTAATTACATTAGGTTGTTCTAAAAACATATACGATTCGGAAGTGTTGATGGGGCAGTTGCGTGGCAACAATTTAAACGTTGTGCACGAATCAGACAAAATGGGCAAAGACGATATCGTTGTAATCAATACCTGCGGTTTTATCGACAATGCTAAACAGGAATCAATTGATACCATCCTTCAGTTCAGCGAGTTGAAAGAAGCTGGTAAAATTGGTAAGGTAGTGGTTACAGGTTGTTTATCTGAACGCTACAAACCTGAGTTGGAATCAGAAATTACCAACGTTGATGCCTTTTTCGGCACCAATGATTTACAAAATATTCTGCACGAACTAGGTGCTAACTACAAACACGAACTGATTGGCGAACGTTTGCTCACTACTCCATCCCATTTTGCTTATTTCAAAATTGCTGAAGGCTGTAACCGTCCCTGCTCTTTCTGCGCCATTCCTTTAATGCGTGGCAAGCACATGAGCAAACCTATGGAAGAACTGGTTAACGAAGCTAAAATATTGGCCAAAAACGGCACCAAAGAACTGATTTTAATTGCTCAGGATCTTACTTATTACGGATTAGACCTTTACGGCGTACGTAAATTAGATGAGCTGATGCGTCGCCTGTCGGATGTTCCCGGAATCGAATGGATCCGTTTGCAATACGCCTACCCTTCTGGTTTCCCGATGGAAATTTTAGATGCCATGAATGAGCGCGACAACATCTGCAACTATCTGGATATGCCACTACAGCACATTACCGATAACATGCTAAAATCGATGCGTCGCGGTACCACTAAACAGAAAACCATCGATCTGGTTAACCAGATTAGAGATAAAGTTCCGAATATCGCTATGCGTACGACTTTAATCTGCGGTTATCCTGGCGAAACTGAATACGATTTTGAAGAAATGAAGGAATGGGTTGCCGAAACCAAATTCGATCGTTTGGGTTGCTTTACCTACTCGCACGAGGAAAAAACACATGCCCATAGTTTGGTTGATGATATCCCGGATGAAGTTAAACAACAACGTGTTGATGATATCATGGAAATACAACAAGGCATTTCATTTGATATTAACCAGGAAAAAGTAGGCAAAACCTTCAAAGTGCTGATTGATAAAAAAGAAGGTGATTTTTTTGTAGGCAGGACCGAATATGATTCGCCAGAGGTAGATAATGAAGTGTTAATCGATGCTGCAACAGGTTATGCGGCTAATGGAAGTTTTGTTAATGTAAAGGTTGACAGGGCAGAAGATTTCGATTTATACGGAACAATCGTTTAATAAAAAAACTTAACCAATTAAAAATCCCAAGAGTAAGCCTCTTGGGATTTTTTGTTTTAAGACTATAATCATACCTTTTTACGAACTGCCATATATTATTTAAGGCATTTCGATGTTTCCCCTATTCAAGCTCAATACAAACTTTTAGGAAAACTTATTTTATGATATAGTGCATTTTACTTAGTTTTTTGATGCTGGTCTGGTCTTAATCTGACTAGGTTTTAACCAGATTTTAGCTCCTTTTGAGTTTACATAGTATTTCTCATTTTTTGCATTGATATAAACATCAGAACCGTCTGGTGCCATTTTGCCTTTCCAGGTTTTATCAGCAACTTTCGAACTACCTTTTACCGCTACCTCAGCAGTTTTATTCCCTACCGATTTAGCACCTTTACCAATTGCTTTTCCGGTATGATCTATTGCTTTACCTACCTCAGTTTTTTTCTTTTCCTGTGCGCTCACACTAAGGGTTACACCGCCAATTAAGGCCATTGATAATAAACCCATTACTAATTTCTTTTTCATGACAGCTATATTTTTATTTAACTGATAATGATAACAGTTCGCCACCTCTTTTGTTTGATAGCAAAGTATTTATTAATAAATGTTATTAGATTTTTTTTGAGATTGAGAAACGTAATTTTCAGGATGCTTTTTTAGCATGCAGGGTATCATTTTAGTTTTACTATTTTTTTGGAGCGCAAGGACAGTGATCATGATTAAAGCCTGGTCCCGTGCTACGCTGTATCCTTACGCTGCGCTTCAGGGATGCCGCTACGCCCGGGGCTAGAAACGTTGTTCCTGCAAAGAACAAAATACAAAATGTCTATAATAGGCAAAGCGTTAATGTTCCTTACACTGTCCTCTGTTAAATAAACCTTATTTTAGTGGTTATCCTTTTTGGCGCACAAACAAGAATGTTTCCACTAAGCTCTCACAAAAAGATAATAGCGGAAAGAAGGACTGTCCTAACCGAAAAGCAAAGAAACCTGCTTTACAAAAATAATTATTGAATCAAATCACTATAATTATTAACCTACGCTAATTTTAGTTTAATTTCTCTGCCAATAGCTTCATTTCTATCTGTGGCGATCGTTTCTCGTAAATGATGCTGTGAACAGCCTTACAGATGGGCATGTCTACATTATACTCCTGGTTTTTGATGTGCATGCATTTTGCGGCATAATAACCTTCGGCTACCATATTCATTTCTAACTGTGCCGATTTTACGGTATACCCCTTGCCTATCATATTACCAAAAGTACGGTTGCGGCTAAACTGTGAATATGCAGTTACGAGCAAATCGCCCAGATAGGCTGATTCTTTAATGTCGCGATCAATGGGATGAACCAAATCTACAAAACGTTTGATTTCTCGTATGGCGTTGCTAATGAGCACGGCCTGAAAGTTATCGCCATAACCTATGCCATGGCAAATGCCGCTGGCTACGGCGTAAATATTTTTTAAAACCGCAGCGTATTCGGTACCGAAAATATCGTCAGAAACATTGGTTTTAATGTAGCGTGTATTTAAAATCGAGGCAAATGCTGCTGCCTTATCTACATCGGTACAGGCAATAGTCAGGTAAGAAAGTTTCTCAAAGGCTACTTCTTCTGCATGGCAGGGGCCGCTTACTACAAGAATATCATGATACGGGATGTTGTATTTTTCGTTCAAAAATTCGCCGATAATCAGGTTATCTTCGGGTACGATTCCCTTAATGGCAGATACTATTTTCTTACCTCTTAAATCTTCAGGGGTTATGGCAGACAGTGTTTCCTTTAAAAAAGCTGCAGGAACATTTAAAATAACAAAATCAGCTGATTTTATAATCGAACTGATATCAGACGAGATATTGTCCTGATTGAGCTTTAGCTCAACAGAACTGAGGTAATGAGGATTGTGTTTAAATTTTTTAATGTGTTCAATGGCTGTTTCGTTACGCATCCACCAAAAAATCTCTTTCTCAGACAAATTATCTGCAAGCATTTTTACGATGGCAGTAGCCCAGCTCCCGCCCCCTATCATTGCTATTTTAGGTACCATGATTATATAAAAGGTTTAAGGTAAAAGGTGTAAAACTCTTTTTCAAAAGGTATAAGGCAAAAGGTGTAAGGCTTAAGGTTAGGCTTAATGCCCTATACCTTAAATCTTACACCCTAAACCTTAGGAATACACCTTAAACAACGCAAGTTACTATTTCTTGCTATTATTTATAAATTACTTCTTTCCGTCTTTGCTAAACAATTGGTCTTTAGCTGTTTTTTCTACAACCATACCGTCTTTCAATTTGTTCTGAATGGCAGAATAAGGACCAGTTACAACTTCATCTCCGGCTTTAACACCCGATTTTACAATAATAAACTGATCGTTCTGGATACCCGTTGTCACCTCTGTTTTTTTAACTTTTTTACTTTTAGCATCGTAAGTGTAAACATATTGCTTTACCTTTTTGTCGGTAAGTTTCGATTTCTGTTTATCGGTATTTTCCTGGTTGCCCTGGTTATTGTTGCTACCACCCGATTTTGCATTATCAGTAAACACCGCCTGGATTGGAATAGCCAATCCGGTTAACGATTCGCTTTCAATATCAACCGTTGCCGACATGCCCGGACGGAAAATAGATTGTTGTTTGCCTTCCATTTCTTCGGTAATCCTGATTTTTACAGAAAAATTGGTTACCTGATCTACTGAGGTTGATACTGCAGTACCCACTGCTGTTGATGAACTAGCAATTTCGGTAACCACACCTCTGAATTTCTTATCAGAAAATGCGTCAACCTCAATAGAAGCTTTATCGCCAACTTTAACGCGGGTAATGTCGTTCTCGTTTACATCTACATTAACTTCCATAGATGAAAGATTAGAAATACGCATAATCTCGGTACCTGCCATTTGCGAAGTTCCTAAAATACGGTCGCCAAGCTCAATTGACAATTTAGAAACCACACCATCAACCGGTGCGTAAATAGTGGTTTTAGCTAAGTTAGCACCCGCTTCTTTAACATTTGCACCAGTTTGCTCTAAAGTAAATTTGGCGCCGGTAACATTTTCTTTTGCACTGGCTAAATTTGCCTTAGCGGTTAAAAACGCCGCTTTAGCTGAATCGAACTCTGAAGCTGAAATTACTTTTTTATTAAAAAGCTCAACATTACGTTTGTAGGTAGCTTCAGCATTCACAAAATTAGCCTGGTTTTGCGCAAGCTGTTGTTGTGCTGCAGCTACACTGGCTTTTTGTGCATTAAAACTAGCTACTGTTCTTTCGTATCCCGATTGTAACACATCCGGACGTACTTTACAAAGCAACTGGCCTGCTTTAACAATATCTCCCTCTTTTACTTTTAATTCTACTACCTCTCCAGATACCTCAGAACTTAATTTAACCTCAGTTTCTGGCTGGATTTTTCCACTTGCGGTAACTGTTTCCACAACAGTTTTATCTGATGCTTTTTCTGTAGTTACTTTTTCGGTTTTATTTCCACCTATCACGCCGGCCAGTTTGAGCACAACCAGAAGGACTACGATAGCAACTACGGTAATAATAATATGCTTCAGTTTCATAATTTGTATTGTATTTCGTTTATTTAAAGTTGTAATATTTAAGCTTTAGCATTTAGTCTTAAAAAACAATCTGTTTGCCTAAATAATAATCAATTACTTTGGCACGGAACAGTAAGTCGTATTTTGCTAAGATAAAATCTATTTCGGCTTTATTTTTATTGGTTTGTGCAGTACTGTAATCCAAAGAGTTTACTAAGCCAACAGCATAACGCTGCTCGATAACATAAAAGGCATCTTTTTGTGCCTGAAAGGCATTTTGGGTAGAAGAATACCTGCTTTGCGCGGCATTTAAATCGGCGACAGCCTGATTGATTACTTTGATCAGGTTGTTTTTAGAGATTTGCTCATCTGTTTTGCGCTGCTCGAATACTATTTTAGCCTTTCTTACGGTCGACCTGGTTGTAAAACCATTAAAAATAGGAATTGAAATACCCATATTAATTGATTTACCGAAGTTGTCTGACAGTTGACTAAAAAATGGACTGTTTCCAGGGAAAGCAAACTGGTACTGATAGAAAGATCCTAAACCTCCTCCAAAAGTAACTTTAGGGTAATAACTACCTTTGGCTACATCAATTGCTTTTTCTGCTGCTTTTGTATTTAAACTTGCCAATTTGATATCGGGAAATGTATTTAAGGCCTGACTGTAAATATCACTTGGCACATAATTATTCTGAATGTTATTCAATTCGTTAACCAATGGCGGCTGTACCTTAAATGTCATTGGTGGCTGAATTTCCATTAATTGTCCTAAAGTTAAATAGGATATTGTCAACTGATTCTGCGCATTGGTTAGATTAAGCTCAGCGGTTGCAGCCTGCGATTTGGCCTGCGAAATATCGGCTAAAGTTTTATTACCAACATCCAAAAGGGCCTGTTCTCTTTTTAAAGTAGAATTAGCTACGTCTAATTGTTGCTGCGTAGCTTTAACCTGATCCTGGTTATTTAAAACCTGCAAATAAGCGGTCACCACCTGCAGAATAAGATCATTTTTTACTTTGTCTACATTGGTTTGATCTACGGCCAGCAATAACTTATTCTGTCTGATCTGATTCAGTTGAGCGCCACCTCCAAATACCTGCACATTCGCAGATACATTAGGATTTAAGGTATAATTTTGTGTATTTAGAAACAACCCTGATGTTACCTGGCTCCTTCCCCATTGCATAGATTGGTTAACAGAACCGTTTACAGTGGGCAATAAAGCATTTTTAGATTGGCGTACATTTTCTTCGCTAAGCGCGGCATTAAATGCGGCTTGTTTGATGTTTAGATTGTTTTTTAATGTGTTTTCGACCGCTTGTTGAATGCTGATCACTTCTTGAGCCTTAATTTGCTGATTAAAACTTAATGCCACTAATAACGCAGATCCGGTAATTAACTTATTCTTGGTAAACATCTTCATAATTTGTTTCAAATCTATATAAACAACTTTAATAATTTCAATCTGTTCAGGCATTTACTAACTTTGAACTTAAATGTACCTGATCAAATCACCGCTTCTGCTAAAATGGTATTATCCATCATTGTTATGGAATAAATCCCGCACCGAAAAAGTTATTTATTTGACCTTTGACGATGGACCCATACCCAATGTTACAGATTTTGTATTAAAAACTTTAAAAGTATTCAATGCTAAAGCTACATTTTTTTGCATCGGTGATAATATTGTTAAACACCCCGAAGTTTTTGAACGCGTCAAAACCGACGGGCATGCCATTGGCAACCATACTTTCAATCATTTAAAAGGTTGGAAAACCGATGATGAAACCTACCTTCAAAACACAATAAAATGCCAAGAACTTACGAAAACTGAGCTTTTCCGTCCACCTTACGGGAGGATTAAGAAAAGTCAGATTCTGAGTCTGAAGTCCAAAGTCCGGAGTTCGGAGTCAATATCCCAAAATTCACAAACCGATTCAAATCCCAAATCTCAAATCTCAAATCTGAAAATCGTAATGTGGGATGTACTTAGCGGCGATTTCGACACTAAACTCTCACCCGAAAAATGTTATCAAAATGTGATTAAACATACCGAAAATGGTTCTATAATTGTATTTCACGATAGTTTAAAAGCATTCGACCGTTTATCTTACGCACTTCCCAAAGTATTGGCTTATTTTACTGAAAAAGGTTTTACATTTTCAACATTATAGTTCGAAGCCAATCTTATGCCAAGGCTTTACATACATTTCAACAAACTGAATATCAACACATTAATATACTATTAAATAAATAACTGTTCAAGATCGCACAAACATGTCCGATAACGAACGGTTAACCAAGTTATTAAGATGCTATCGTTTATCACTAATTTACCTAACTACAGCAGAAATCTTTTTACATAGTTCAAAGATTTCTCCACTGCGGTCGAAATGACGATACTTCGAGACCATTCCCTTCTTTATCCATTTTGTCCATTCATATTGATTTTTATACAATAAATTATCCCTAAGGATGAAAATTCTATATTTATTGTATAGCCCGAGGATTATAATAAACTGGTAAGGATGAAATGATTTTAAGTTATAGCAGGCACTCAAAAAAACACTTCTTAATCACATAAACGTGGTCATAATTTATACGTTTTCATGACTTCTGATATACATCCGTTTTTCATTGTTTAGAATAATTCCAAATTACTGAATCACCTACCTAAATTACATTTAAGGGTTGTTTTTTGCTATTTTTGTTTTAACCAAAAAATTGTGCCCTATTGGCTCAATAAACGCAAATTAATATACAAAAGCAGTATTCTTTTTTTGTAAAAAGTGGGTGTACATTTTATTGCACAATCTTATCACAAAAAGAATAAACTATCCAAGATGAGTATTTATAACGATTATATCCAGGAGATTGAAGACAGAAAAGCTCAAGGTCTTCATCCCAAACCTATTGATGGCGCTGAATTATTAAGTGAAATCATCGATCAAATCAAAAATGTAAATAATTTTAACAGGGCAGATGCTGTTAATTTTTTCATATACAACACCTTGCCGGGCACTACCGGAGCAGCTGGTGTAAAAGCAGAGTTTTTAAAAGAAATTATTTTAGGCGGAGCTATCGTTGCAGAAATCACACCTGATTTTGCTTTCGAATTGTTATCGCACATGAAGGGTGGATCTTCTATCAAAGTGTTATTAGACATTGCCTTAGCCGATAATGGCGATAAAGCCCATAAAGCTGCAGATGTTCTTAAAACACAGGTTTACTTGTACGATGCCGATACCGATCGTTTAAAAGAAGCTTATAACAATGGCAATGCCATCGCTAAAGAAATATTAGAAAGTTATGCCAGGGCTGAATTTTTCACCAAACTCCCTGAAGTAGCAGAAGAAATTAAAGTGGTAACCTTTATTGCCGGGATAGGTGATATTTCTACAGATTTATTATCTCCAGGTAACCAGGCACACTCCCGTTCTGATCGTGAACTGCATGGTAAATGTATGATTACGCCAGAGGCTCAGGAAGAAATCAAAGCATTGCAGGCGCAACACCCAGATAAAAGTGTAATGCTGGTAGCTGAAAAAGGCACCATGGGTGTAGGTTCCTCGCGCATGTCAGGCGTAAATAATGTGGCACTTTGGACGGGCAAAAGATCCAGCCCTTTTATCCCATTTGTAAACATAGCGCCAATTGTAGGTGGTACCAATGGTATTTCTCCAATTTTTTTAACCACAGTTGATGTAACTGGTGGTATTGGTATCGACCTTAAAAACTGGGTAAAGAAAACCGATGAGAACGGAAATGTTATCCGTAACGAAAATGACGAGCCAATTTTAGAGCAGGTTTACTCCATAGAAACGGGCACGGTACTTACCATTAATACCAGAACTAAAAAATTATATAATGGAGATCAGGAGTTGATCGACATTTCAAAAGCGTTGACACCACAAAAAATGGAATTTATCAAAGCTGGCGGTTCTTACGCTATCGTTTTTGGTAAAAAAATCCAAACTTTTGCAGCTAAAACCTTAGGTATCGAAGCTTCTGCAGTATTTGCTCCGGCAAAAGAGGTATCTGTAGAAGGGCAAGGTTTAACCGCTGTAGAGAAAATATTTAACAGAAATGCAGTAGGTTTAACACAAGGCAAAGTTTTACATGCCGGCTCTGATGTTCGTGTTGAAGTAAATATTGTAGGTTCGCAAGATACTACCGGTTTAATGACGGCTCAGGAATTAGAGGCAATGGCTGCTACAGTGATTTCTCCTATTGTTGATGGCGCTTACCAGTCAGGTTGCCATACGGCATCTGTTTGGGATAAAAAAGCACAGGCAAACATCCCTAAACTGATGAAGTTTATGAATGATTTCGGGGTAATTACGGCCCGCGACCCTAAAGGGGAATATCATTCAATGACCGATGTTATTCACAAAGTATTAAACGATATTACCATTGATGAGTGGGCAATTATCATCGGTGGCGACTCGCATACCCGTATGTCTAAAGGTGTTGCTTTCGGTGCCGATTCTGGTACAGTAGCTTTAGCATTGGCAACCGGCGAGGCTTCTATGCCAATTCCGGAGTCAGTAAAAGTAACCTTCAAAGGTGAAATGAAACAACACATGGATTTCCGTGATGTAGTTCATGCTACGCAATTACAAATGTTGCAACAGTTTGATGGCGAAAACGTATTCCAGGGCCGCATCATCGAAGTACACATTGGTACTTTATTAGCTGATCAGGCCTTTACCTTTACCGATTGGACTGCTGAAATGAAAGCAAAAGCATCTATCTGTATTTCGCAGGACGATACTTTAATCCAATCGTTAGAAATTGCCAAAAACCGTATTCAAATCATGATCGACAAAGGTATGGACAACCATAACCAGGTTCTACAAGGTTTGATTAATAAAGCAAACAAACGTATTGAAGAAATTAAAACCGGTATCAAACCAGCTTTAATGCCCGATGATAATGCTAAATATTATGCTGAGGTTGTAATTGATCTGGATCTCATTGAAGAACCAATGATTGCCGATCCAGATGTGAATAACGCAGATGTTTCTAAACGTTATACACACGATACCATCAGAGATTTAACCTACTACGGTGGCGATAAAAAAGTAGATCTTGGTTTCGTTGGCTCATGCATGGTGCATAAAGATGACTTGAAAATCGTTTCTCAAATGTTAAGAAACATAGAGACGCAGACTGGTAAAGTAGAGTTCAAAGCGCCATTGGTAGTTGCAGCCCCTACCTACAACATCATCGATGAACTGAAAGCAGAAGGTGATTGGGAATACTTGCAAAGATATTCTGGATTTGAGTTCAGCGATGCGTTACCTAAAGCTGCAGCACGTACCGAATATGAAAACATCATGTATTTAGAGCGCCCGGGCTGTAACCTTTGCATGGGTAACCAGGAGAAAGCGGCTAAAGGTGATACGGTAATGGCTACGTCGACCCGTTTATTTCAGGGCCGTGTGGTAGAAGACAGGGATGGTAAAAAAGGAGAGTCTTTACTGGCTTCAACCCCGGTAGTGGTTCTTTCAGCTATCTTGGGTCGTATTCCGAGCATTGAAGAATATAAAATGGCAGTAGAAGGCATTAACTTAACCAAGTTTACCCCTATTTCTACAAAACAATAAGAAACAAAAAAGCATATTATTTGTTAATCTTTAAAAAAGGCTATCCGAGAGATCTGGTAGCCTTTTCTTTTGCATAATAGTTGCATAGAATGGTTTTAAATAAGATATTATGACAAATCTCAAAAATAAATCTATTTAAAATTGTTTAATTTAGATAGTACCTTATAGACAATAATTATAAAAAATTAAAGTATGGCTTTTGATATAGACATGATTAAAAAGGTGTATGCAAACTTTGGTAGCCGCGTAGAGGCTGCGCGTAAAGTTGTTGGCAGACCTTTAACATTATCTGAAAAAATATTGTATGCACACCTTTGGGATGGAGATCCTAAAAAGGCGTTTAAGCGTGGTTCTGATTACGTAGACTTTGCACCAGACCGCGTAGCGATGCAGGATGCTACGGCGCAAATGGCCTTATTGCAGTTTATGCAGGCAGGCCGTCCACAGGTTGCCGTTCCTTCAACAGTTCACTGCGATCACCTGATTACGGCTAAAGAAGGCGCTGCTATAGATTTACCACATGCCAAAACAGAAAGTGCCGAAGTTTTTGATTTCTTATCTTCTGTATCCAATAAATACGGTATTGGTTTCTGGAAACCAGGGGCTGGTATTATCCACCAGGTAGTTTTAGAGAACTATGCTTTCCCGGGTGGAATGATGATTGGTACCGACTCGCACACAGTAAATGCTGGTGGTTTGGGTATGGTTGCGATTGGTGTTGGTGGTGCTGATGCCTGTGATGTAATGGCAGGTTTGCCCTGGGAGCTTAAATTCCCTAAGTTAATCGGTGTAAAACTAACAGGTAAATTAAATGGCTGGACCGCAGCCAAAGATGTAATCCTTAAAGTGGCAGGTATTCTGACTGTAAAAGGTGGTACTGGTGCTATTGTAGAATATTTTGGCGATGGTGCCACTTCAATGAGCTGTACGGGTAAAGGTACCATTTGTAATATGGGTGCCGAAATTGGGGCAACCACTTCTACTTTCGGTTATGATAAAAGCATGGAGCGTTACTTACGTGCTACCGGCAGAAATGAAGTTGCTGACGAAGCAAACAAAATTGCGGCTTACCTAACCGGTGATGCTGAAGTATATGCTGATCCTGAAAATTATTTCGATCAGGTTATTGAGATCGATTTAGATACTTTAGAGCCTTACTTAAACGGTCCTTTTACACCAGATTTAGCTACTCCGGTTTCGCAGATGAAAGTTGAGGCAGAGAAAAACGGATGGCCGTTAAAAGTTGAGTGGGGCTTAATTGGTTCTTGTACCAACTCTTCATACGAAGATTTATCAAGGGCAGCGTCTATTGCCAACCAGGCTATTGAAAAAGGTTTGGTAACCAAATCGGCTTTCGGTATTAACCCAGGATCTGAACAGGTACGTTACACGGCAGATCGTGATGGTT
The DNA here is from genome assembly GCF_014947265.1 of Pedobacter sp. MR2016-19. Lineage (NCBI taxonomy): Bacteria > Pseudomonadati > Bacteroidota > Sphingobacteriia > Sphingobacteriales > Sphingobacteriaceae > Pedobacter > Pedobacter sp. MR2016-19. The sequence continues at coordinate 119,043 of NZ_JADCNK010000004.1, read as the reverse complement.
TCTTAAAAACTTTCGAAGATTTAGATGCAACGATCTTTACCAACGCCTGCGGACCATGTATCGGTATGTGGGATCGTACAGGTGCAGAGAAAGCAGAAAAAAACACCATTGTACACTCGTTTAACAGAAACTTTGCTAAACGTGCTGATGGCAACCCTAATACTTTCGCTTTTGTGGCTTCACCAGAAATGGTTGCTGCAATTGCCATTTCGGGTAATTTAGGATTTAACCCATTAACGGATACTTTAACAAACGATAAAGGCGAACAGGTTAAATTAGACCCGCCTACCGGTTTTGAATTGCCAACAAAAGGTTTCGCTGTTGAAGATGCAGGTTACCAGGCACCAGCAGCTGATGGTTCATCCGTTCAGGTTTTGGTTTCTCCAACTTCACACCGTTTACAATTGTTAGATCCGTTTACCCCTTGGGAAGGCACCGACTTAAAAGGTCTAAAACTTTTAATCAAAGCAAAAGGTAAATGTACAACAGATCATATCTCAATGGCTGGCCCATGGTTAAAATTCCGTGGCCACCTGGATAACATCTCTAACAACATGTTGATTGGTGCAGTTAACTACTTTAATGATAAAACAGATAACGTTAAAAACGAATTAACTGGCGAATATGGCCCTGTTCCGGCTACGCAACGCGATTATAAAGCTGCTGGTTTAGGTTCAATTGTAGTAGGCGACGAAAACTACGGCGAAGGTTCATCTCGTGAACATGCAGCCATGGAACCACGCCACCTGGGCGTTCGCGCGGTATTGGTAAAATCTTTTGCCCGTATCCACGAAACCAACCTGAAGAAACAAGGTATGTTAGGTTTAACCTTTGCAGATAAAGATGATTACGACAAAATTTTAGAAGATGATACCATTGATATCTTAGGCTTAACAGAATTTGCTCCAGATAAACCATTAACATTAGTACTACATCATGCTGATGGCACTCAAGATGAATTCCCTGTTAACCACAGTTATAACGACCAACAAATTGAATGGTTTAAGGCTGGTGGTGCATTAAATATCATCAGGGCTGAAGCAGCGGCTAAGGCAGCGCTTTAATAGTCCGAAGTCCAGAGTCGGAAGTCCGAGGTCTGGATGAAAACAATATCAATCCCGTTTTGTTAATTCAGAACGGGATTTTTTATAGCGAAAATGCATTTTCTAATAAAGAGTCGTCATCTCGACTGAAGTGCAACGAAACGGAGAGATCTATCAAGATAGATTTCATTCTAAATCCCATAAAATCGTTTTAAAAGTCTTTCCACTATGCTCAGGATGACAATTGTGAGCGGAATTTCACCTTAATGCAGTAAAGAACCTTTTAGCCCCGGGCGCAGCGGCATCCCTGAAGCGCAGCGTAAGGATACAGCGAAGCACGGGAACAAGCCTTAATAGCTGCCTCTGACCTTGCGCTTCAAAAAAATGCAAAATCAATCTACTTAAACTCATGACCACAATCGTAACAATGATAGCACTTATTGGCTTTAACTGGAGTGGTAAGCGTTAAGAAAGCAAGTATAGTTGCCCAGATACTATATTTTTTATTCGTAGCCATCCCATAGCCCACATTAGTAGATCCACATTTCTCACAAACTGTTTTACCTTCTTCTGATTCTTCTTCATCAGTAATTTCATCTGATGATTCAAAAGCCAAACTATTGTCTTCAGCCAGTAAAGCATTGATGGCCTCTATATCTCTTTCAAAAACAATAAGTTTAACACCGCCAATAGCTTGATTGTAAAGTGGATTTAATGTTGCAAAATTTTCATCCGCCAGGTAACAGGCAAACCCGCTATCTTCCAATTTAGCTTTAATAATATTGGCCTCCATTGGATTATAATAGGTGCTGTACACTACTGTTCTATCATTCATATCCAAACATAAGAATTTGTTTAATTATGAACGTGAAAACAGTAAACGATTAACTAACTTTTCAGAAATTCTTTCCACCAATAGCCCGAATCTTTAATGGTACGTTCCTGAGTTTTAAAATCATTATAGACCAGTCCAAACCTTGCTGTAAAACCCTCGGCCCATTCAAAATTATCCATGAGTGTCCAGGCCATATAACCGGTAACATTTATCCCTTCATTTTTGAGTTTTAGTAAAGCACTGAGGTAAAGTTTAAAATATTCGATCCGTTCCGGATCTTCTACCCTTTTATCTGTCAATTTATCGTGATAGGCTGCACCGTTTTCAGTAATCATAATATTTTTGACATTGGGATAAGCTGCAAACTGTTTTACAATATTATAAAAGCTATCGGCATTAATCTCCCAGCCCATCGTAGTATGCGGCTTTTTCCGGCTTTTGGCCTTTACTTCCCAGGCCTGGATTACCGGAATAAAGGCATTATACTTAACTACCAAAGGAAAGTAATTCTGAAGACCAATAAAATCAAAATCAAATTTCATCCTTTCCTGCAGTCGCCAGGTACCATATTCGATCTGAAATTTCTCCAATACATCCCAATCTGCTGTGGGAAAGCCCATGCCTAGTGTAGGTTCTATAAACAAACGGTTCATCAGGCAGTCTACACGTTTAGCGGTGAGGATATCGCTATCACTTTGTGTATTAGGGATAATTTCCGAACAGGAAAAAGTAGTTCCAATATTGGCCCTGTTAATTTCTGCACGTAAAATTTTACCTCCTTCTGCCTGTGCCAAAGCCGTATGTAATACTGCAGGGAAAAAATTGCTTAAACCTGTTTTACCGGGAGCATGAATACCAAGCATATACCCTAATGATGTATAACCAAAAGGCTCGTTCAACACAATCCAGTTTTTTACTTTATCTCCGTATTCTAACGCACAGATGCTCACAAAGGCATTAAAGGCGGCATTGATGCTAAAGCTTGTCCAGCCACCCTCATCTTCCAGTGCCTGTGGTAAATCCCAATGATAAAGCGTAACGTATGGGGTAATTCCATGTGTTAAACATTCGTCTATAAGATTGTGGTAAAAACGGATACCTTCCTGATTTATTTCTCCCCTTCCGCCAGGCAAAATCCTGGACCAGGCAATAGAAAACCTAAAAACTTTAAAGCCTAGTAATTTTACTAAAGCTACATCTTCGGCATATCGATGATAAAAATCGCAGGCAGGATCTAATTTGTGGCTCTTCTTTATTTTGCCGTTTTTCGCCGTAAAAGTATCCCAAATGGAAGGGCCTTTACCGTACTGGGTTGCTGTACCCTCTATCTGCGCCGCTGCAGTAGCTACCCCCCACAAAAAATCCTGACCAAAATCGCTTGCCTTAACCATTGTTATCCATTATTTGCCATAAGTTGCGAGTTTAATATTAACAAATCATTAAGCGCTAAATTTTAATTTTAAGATTTTGTCATTTTAAAAAGAAAACAAAGCTTCTACCCTCGATAGTATTAAACAACTTAAAATCTTAAAAACAACCAAATATTAATTCACCAATTACGGATTAATGAAATTGAACAAACAATCGACATTTCTTTACAGTGTAGGATGGTAACATCTAACACCACTTACATATCACTAACTATCAATCCAAAGTCAAACCAATCTCTTTCAGCAAAATAGCTGCATTAAAAGTTTTGCACGGTCCGTATTTTAGCAAATAATCAAATCTCATTTCTCCCTCCGTAATCTGGATATCGAAATGAAAATTACGAACGGTGTCGGGGTAATCAACAATCAGATCTGCTAATTGCAAATCGTGGGTGGCAAAAAGTGCAGGAGTTTTTTCGGCAATCAGCTTTTGTATAAAAACTTTTGATCCTAAATATTTATCCCGGCTGTTGGTACCCCTCAACATTTCATCAATCAATACAAAAGTATCTTTATCCTTTACAACATTATCCAGAATCATCTTCAAACGGTTGAGCTCTGCCTTAAAGGTAGAGGTACTTTCGTTCAGCGAATCTTTAATCCGCATATAGGTATTGATTGAAAAAACAGATAATTGCATCGTTTTTGCACATACAGGCGCACCGGCATAAGCCAATACCATATTGATACCCAAAGTACGTAAAAAAGTACTTTTGCCCGCCATGTTAGAGCCCGTTACAATATCAACGGTTGGTTTTGCCTCCAAATGAAAATCATTGTTTACCCTTACTTGGTCGTTAATAAGCGGATGGCCAATATATTTAGTGGTTAATGCAAACTGACCGGAAACTACCGGAAAAACCCAATCTGGCTGATTATAGGCAGTTGTCGCTAATGAGATCAGTTCTTCAAAATCGCCTAAATGGTCAAGGGCCGAAATCACATCCTTTGATGAAGATTTATACCAACGATCTAAACTGATGCAGCATTTTAGATCCCAAAGTAAAAGGGCATTTAATATACCTCCAACAAGGATATTCAGCCTGGCATCAAAATTCTGGATAATTTTAGATAGCCCTTTAATTTCTTTGCTTACCGGGATTTTTGAGTCTAGTAAACTCAAAATATACGAACTTTTCCAGCTTTGATTCTCCGTCCATAAAATAGCACTGGCGTAACCATTTAACAGATTCGAACTTCCGCCAAACGTATAAAAAACCTTATTAATTTTTGAGCCTAATAAAACGTTCCATCCTGTATGGATTACAAATAAAAGCGCCAATACTTTCCAAAAAGCACTGCTAATAAGAATTGCCGCTAAAATTAACCCAACCGAAATATATGGTACCAGCTTGACGTACAACCTCAAAAAACTGCCCTTAACAAATTCAAGTTGAGCACCCAACTGGTGTTTAAGCTGTATTTTAATCTGCTCTATTTTATCGGGATCGTAACCATGCAGATTAGCCCTAAAGCTATACGTTTCTGTTATCTTATCTTTTATTTCTTTTATGGCTTCCTGGCGGTGTAATATCTTATCTCTCGTCGATTTTTCTGCGAAATTTTTAGCCAGAATATTATTCCCGCTTTTGGTACTACAGCGGTTAATGAGGGCAAACAGTGATGCAGTACCAAAAATATCAAGATCAGAAGTGTAAGGATGTAGCTCTGATTCGAATGCCTTACCATGGTCGTATCCGTTAGCGGCACCATCCAATATGTTCCACTCATTCTGATAAACCCATAAAAGTTGTTTTTTATAATCGATATCGCGGTCGAGCTGGCTTTGTCTGCGCACAATAAAGACGAAAGCAATTACCGGCAGTAACAAACAAATTTGGATTAATGTCCGCAGGCTGTCGTCTGCCGAGCGAACCAACAAAATGAAAAATAAAATTTCGGCCAAAAACAAACCTATGCGAAGGAAGGAAAGTTGATCGATTAGTTTTTTTGTTTGATCTATATCTGTAGTAACCTCTTTTATTTTATCCTGGTAACCAGCAATTATTTCTTGTTGTTGTTTTAGCATAATTTTTATTCAGTATATGTTTTCGAAGTTATCAGATAGATAGATTGTCTTTTTTGTTACAATTTCTCTAAGTTTGAATCTCGAAATTCTAAAGATAGGCAAAATATTAAATGAAGATTACCCTGATCGCCATTGGCAAAACAGAAGATAAATATCTAATAGAAGGAATTGATAAATACATCAACCGCCTGAAACATTATATTAATTTTAGTTTTTTGGCCATACCTGATGTAAAAAATGTTAAAAATCTGAGTGAGGCACAACAAAAAGCAAAGGAGGCAGAACTCCTACACAAACAAATTAATAATGGCGATGTTGTTATTTTGTTGGATGAGAAAGGGAAAAAATATTCATCTGTAGAATTTTCAAATTACCTGAATAAACAGATGGTGGGCAGTGTACAACATTTAATTTTTATCATTGGCGGTCCATACGGATTTGATGAAACCATTTACAAAAGAGCAAATGGTTTAATTTCTTTATCTGATATGACCTTTTCTCATCAAATGATCAGATTGTTTTTTGCAGAGCAGCTTTACCGCGGATTTAGCATTTTAAAAGGAGAACCTTATCATCACGCTTAGAGATGTAAATGTTTGAGGAAAGATGAACTAGGTGAATGAGATATGGAAAAGCGGAATTAAAATCATCATTAAATAAAAGAAGTTATGATATTAGATAAATATAAACGGGAATACAGGTATAAAAGCGATCAAAACCGCAACAATAAATACTTATGGATCAGCATTATTGCCTCTTTAGTGATTGTAGCTTTGCTTTGGTATTTCTTAGATTAAACCATAAAAAAACACCAGACGTATAGCCTGGTGTTCTCTATAATAATTAAATAAAGCTTAAACGCCTTTTTTACTGGTCATACTTGCTTTTTTAGCTGGAGCTGAAGTTTTAGTAGTCGCTTTAGCACTTGCCGAAGCTTTAGATCCTGTAGCTTTTAATTTTTTATCTGAAGCTGCTTTTTCTTCTGATAATTTAACTTCTGCTGGTGTACCCGGAGTTTCCGGAGTTTCTTCGGTAAACAAAGGCAAATCTTTTAATAAGTTATACCAGGTAATGATTTTCTTCATATCAGAAGCATAAACTTTCTCCTGATCATGACCTGGAGCTACTTCAAGAAAATAAGCGCGTAAATCGCCTTTCAAATCAGGAGTAGATCCTTTAGCAGAGATTTTAGCAAAAATATCAGCCAGTTTAATTTCTTCATCTTCACCATACACGGTAATATCTTCTAATGAAGCTAATTTTGTGTTGGTGATGTTGGCTACAACTTTAGTTTTTTGAGCATCTAAGCCCTCTAAAATGTAACCTACTTTATTTTGTCCAACCAGTTTAAATAAACCTGGTCTGCCAGATACGGCAACAATTCCTCTTAAATTCATATTTTCTTTTTGAGATATGAGATTTGAGATATCAGATATGAGAGATCACTCAAATCAAATAACTAAAACCCTCGTTCAATTATTAAATAAGATAGGAGCACCAATCAGAGAAGTCAAGTCTCAAATCTAATGTCTCAAATCTAGTATCTATTTTTAATCTTCTAAAACTTCAATATTTACAATCTTATCGCCCTGACGGATATCATCAACAAGGTCTACATTCTCAACTACTTTACCAAAACAAGTATGGTTACGGTCTAAATGAGCGGTATTTGTTCTGCTATGGCAGATAAAAAATTGAGAACCACCAGTATTACGGCCAGCATGGGCCATAGATAAAACGCCACGATCGTGGTATTGATTTTCTCCGTCCAATTCACAATCAATTTTATAACCCGGGCCACCAGTACCTGCCAAATGTGCTTTAGCCGGATCTTTTGAATTTGGACATCCGCCCTGAACCATAAAGTTAGGTATTACACGGTGAAAAGTTACACCATCATAAAAACCTTCTTTAGCTAGTTTTTTAAAGTTTGCAACGGCTTTTGGCGCATCATTTTCGTAGAATTCTACGGTCATATCGCCTTTGTCTGTTTTTATTATTGCTTTACTCATATCAATATCGGTACTAATTTTAAATTTTTCTTCCCCTAAAAAACTTTCATATTTTTTTAGTAGAGGGCAAAAATAACAAAATTGTATAACTTATAACATCATTAAATTTTTCTATACAGTTTAAATGCGGTAATTTAGTGTTTTAAGCATACTGATTTGATAAAGAAATATTATATCCTGCTCATCTGCCTGCTTTGCTCCCTTGGACTAAGGGCTTCTTCTCTGTTAATTTATATGGATGAAGACCAAAAAAACCATCTTAAAGCATATGGTATTGCTTATTGGACCATCAGCAAACAAGTGGAGGTTGACTGGCTCTTAAACTATCGTGGAGGAAGCTTTTTAATTAAATACAATAAAACAGTTGAAGATGAGCTTAAAATCCGCGGGGTATCATATGAAGTAATGGCCGATGGAAAGGTAACCAATCTTTTAAATGAAATCAGCGATCCTGCTGTGAATATGGAAATGGTTAAACTGGAAAAAACACCAAAAATTGCAGTTTACTCGCCAAAAAGCAAATTACCCTGGGATGATGCGGTTACACTCGTTTTAACTTACGCCGAAATTCCATATGATGTAATTTATGATGACGATATCCTTCAGGACAAATTGAGCAAATACGATTGGCTACACTTACACCACGAAGATTTTACCGGGCAGTACGGGCGTTTCTGGGCCAATTTCAGGTATGCAACATGGTACCAGGAAGATGTGAAAAACCAGGAAACTCTAGCTAAACGCATGGGCTATAAAAAAGTTTCTGAAATGAAACTAGCCGTTGCCAAACATATTAAGGAGTATTGTGCTGGTGGAGGTTTTTTGTTTGCCATGTGCTCTGGTACTGACAGTTTCGATATTGCCCTTGCCGCCGAAGGGGTGGACATTTGTGCCCAGATGTTTGATGGCGATGCCGCAGATCCGAATGCACAAGGTAAACTGGATTTTAACAAAACACTGGCTTTCCAGAATTTTAAGTTAGACAACAACCCGATGAACTATGAGTTTTCGGATATAGATGTTACCCAAACCCGTACACTGAACCAAACCAATGATTATTTTACTTTATTCGATTTTTCTGCCAAGTGGGATCTTGTTCCAACCATGCTTACCCAGGATCATGATAAGGTAATTAAAGGTTTTATGGGGCAAACCACAGCATTTAAAAAAAGCTTAGTAAAAACGAGTGTAACTGTTTTAGGTGAAAATAAAGGCGCGGCAGAGGTGAGGTATTTACATGGGGAAATTGGCAAAGGCCAGTTTACTTTTTACGGCGGACACGATCCGGAAGATTATCAGCACGCTGTAGGCGATCCACCAACAGATTTAAATCTGCATCCTAATTCTCCGGGTTACCGTTTAATTTTAAACAATGTACTTTTCCCGGCGGCAAAAAAGAAACCTCAAAAAACATAAACAATCAGAATTTAACTCCTTGCATTTCCTTTTGAGTTTAAAAAATTGTTAAGTCTCCGCTATATTCCTGTTATGTATACACTAAATGGCGCCTTATACCATTTTTGAGCCAGATCATAACCACACTTAATCTTTAAGAGAATCATACTGGTAACCAATATTTTAGCTAACAAACTGTAACACGTTTGATACTTTGGCACAGCTTTTGGATTAGCAGGGACAATTAACAAGCAGGATAAAACCTGAAAATTTTAAACAAGATTTTTATAAAAGAAAAATATCATGAAAAAGTTACTATTAAGCGCATCGATCATTTTATTAGCAACAGGTGCTTTCGCACAATCGACAATGACAGGTGAGACTTCACGTTTTGGAATTAAAGCTGGTGTTAACCTCTCAAAGTTCCATGCAGGTGGAGATGATAACGTAGCCAATGCTTTTAACGATAATGCAAAAAACAATGTTGGTTTTAATGTGACCGCATTTGGTGATTTTGGTGTAGGAAACAATTTCTTTATCCAACCAGGAGTGTCGTTACAGAACAAAGGTAATAAGTTTGAATCAACAAGTTCATCAACAATTGGTAATAGTACCATTACAACTACATCATCTGTTAAAACAAATTTAATGGCCATTGAAGTTCCGGTTAATGCGGTATTCAGAATTCCTACTGGCGATGCCGGTGCGGTTCAGATCAGTGCTGGTCCTTATATTGGCTTTAATATTTCAGGTAAAGACAAAGGACAAAATACCATTACTACGGTTAACAACAGCAACAACACAAGCTCAACTGCTACCACCTCTAATGATAGAGACTTATCATTTGGTAGTGCAAGCGATAAAAGCTACAACAGCACAGAATTTGGTGCAAACTTTGGTTTAGCTTACCGTACAAATTCAGGATTTTTAGTGGGTGCTAATTATGGTTTAGGTTTAACTGATTTGACTCCTAAAGACAGACAAGCTAACGCGAATAAATTGACTAACCGCGTATTAGGTTTCTCAGTTGGTTATTCGTTCTAAGCGAAAGTCCTTAAAAACAAAAGCCTCCCTGATTATTAAATCAGGGAGGCTTTTTTATGCTTGATTCTTTAGTCGTAAAAATTCCAGCTTACCCCAAATTTTAATAAGGCATCTTGCATAGGGTACCTGTTTACAGTGTAGTAACCTGGTTGAAATAAACCCTGATTTATAAAATCATATTTCACAAAAATATTAGCTCTCTTTAAATTTGCCTTAAAAAAGACATCAATTACTGGTCTTGAGATTAGATTTGTTGGATTGCGCTCATCAATATAAAATTGAGCCGTTGCTGGTGAATATAAGTAATTTGCATATTCTGAATTATACCTCACATCAAATCCCACATTAGCCTTTAATACTTTGAAAAACGTATTATTAAAATATATACTGTTATAAGTATAAAGTTCCGGTGTTCTTAATACTGCATTTTTATCTGTTTTTTGATAAGCAATGTAGTTTTCCATTACAAACTTACCAAACCTGGTTTTCTTCGATACATCAAGCCTAAATAAGCTAATATCAGCTGTAGCTTGTTTTGGTAAAATAGCAGTTGTATTATTGGTTTGATCAGCAGCAAAATAAACATAGTTACTGGTTAAGTAATAGTTGGCTCCTGCAGTAAAACCATACTTATCATTAATATAGTTGAATGATAAATTGGCAATTTTAGTATTCTTAAAATCACTGTTTGTCCATTGGTAATGATTGCCATGATAGTAATTAAAAATAGCCGCCGGCGTTTGGTTTTGTGCATAGGCACCCAATTCAATTCTTCCTATGGTTTTACCTAAAAGAATTTTACTTTTTGCCTCGTATAAATAATCGCCGGCATTTTCACCTTGCAAAATTTGCTGTACATCTAAATTGAAATCGATATTATTAGAGAACCGATAGCCTGCTGCACCTAAAATGGTAATGTTCTGATAAGCAAATCTACTGTGTTCGTAACTGGTTCCATCTTGTTTTATGCCAAGATATTCATGTTTGTAATAATCGTGCCTTATGCCTGCATCAACCTTCAATTCATTTTTAATAACCGAACTATTTTTGGGTCTTAAGAAAAAACTATAAATAAATTCATTTTTAATATGTTTTACGTGGGTCGAATCATTGGTAAATACTGTACTCGCAATCCCGGGAGGCAGCACATTATTAACATCAGTTCCATTTTTGTAAAAATCATAACTGTCGTTGTTATATTCAAATATATACGAAACCTTATTGGTTGGTAAAACCGCATTGTTAATGTTCGAAGAAGTATCTATCCTGCCTACATAATAGGTTTGCTTTAAGAAAATGGTGTTTTTACGATATAAATTCCTTGAATCTGATAAATTTATGGGCTCCGCCTCTCTGTCAATTTTAGAATAGCCCGGATCGAACAAACCTGTAGCTACTGTAGAACCATTCTCGTAGGCCCGCATGGTGTTAAAAATTGCCGATGCCCACATATTATAACGTTTGCTTGGCGATTGGTACCAGGAAAATATGGCAACATTCAGATTATCACCGCGCTGTCTGGCATAAAAACCTTTCGAATCGCCACGGTTAAAATTAACCCCAACGTTCCAGTTTTTTTTAATATTCTGCGTATGAATAGCTCTAAAAAGCTGTTCCTTTTGACCTGCACTCACAAAATATAAACTGGTAAATGGGGTTCTGGCCTGATAGTAAATGATATCTTCAGGCGTTAAGGCATAATAATCAAGCGAGTGAAACCCTGCATCAAATCCAATTCTCTTACTCGGCTCGTACAATAAAGGCCTCGCTGCCAGGCCCATATTACCATTGCTAATGGTTGGGTGCAGGGGTTGTAAAAGCGGACTATAATTCTGAATATTTGTTGTGGAGGTATCTAAGGGCAGCAGTACAATGCTATCTTTACTTAGTGATAACTTTGTAAACCGGATATATTTTGCGGTAAAAACAACTGAGTCCTTTCCCGAATCTAATTTTTTCCGAACAGAATCGAGCTCCTTATTGGTACCAACACTCGTCTTTAAATCTTGTGCAAATACTTTGTTGATGCCTAACAGCAGGAACAGAAAAAAACAGATTTTAACGACTTTATGCATCTTATAGTTCAGAAATTAAGCGGGTTAAAATCTCAGTCATTTTAGGCTCTGCCTTAGCCGCTGCCTCTAAAATTTCATCTAAATTAAAAGGTTGCAAGTCTTCCGGAAAACCTTCATCCGTTAATACGGAGATGGCAAAAACAGGTAAACCAGCATGGTTGGCCACAATAACTTCAGGCACGGTACTCATGCCCACTGCATCAGCGCCGATTAAACGCAGGTATTTGTACTCGGCTTTGGTTTCTAAATTCGGTCCGGAAACGGCAACGTATACCCCTTTATGGCACTTAATATCAACATCTTTAGCGATCTCCAGCGCTTTGGCTATGATATCGCGTTTATAAGGCTGGCTCATGTCTGGGAAACGTGGTCCTAGTTCGCTCTCAATTAAGCCACGCAATGGGTTATCTGACTGCAGATTAATATGATCGTCAATAATCATTAAATCGCCCTTTTTAAACTCAGGATTTAATGAGCCCGCAGCATTAGATACAATTAAGTTTTCGATACCCAAACCCTTCATCACCCTAACCGGAAACGTGATTTGTTGCATGCTATAACCTTCGTAATAATGTAAGCGCCCCTGCATGGCGATAATCTTCTTCCCGTTCAACGTTCCAAAAATTAGTTTCCCACTGTGGAACTCTAAAGTAGAAATTGGAAAATTTGGGATATTAGAATACATCAGTTGATGCTCGATTTCGATTTCTTTTACCAGGCCACCCAAACCAGTACCTAAAATAATGCCTATCTCAGGTTTAAAGTTCTCTGTTTTACGTTTTATATATTCAACGGTTTCTTCTATTGCTCTTAACATAATTTAAAATGAGTTCGTCAAAGGTAATCTTATCTTCTTCAAATAATTCAACCTCAATGGGTAAATAATATACAGGTAAATCTAGCAGTAAATCTTCAAATCCGGTAGCTCTTAAACGCTTGCTATCCTTTTCTGTTGTGATAATGATTTTATCTTTTTTAGTACTGTCCATAAAAACTGATTTAAACTTCTTAATATCATCACTTTTAAAAGCATAATGATCAGGAAATTCTTCGTGTTTAATGGTTTCAGCATATTTTTCAAGCTCTTCTATCAAAGGATCCGGATTTGCAATTCCGGTGAGCAGAAAAATTTCAAAATCCCTAACTGACTCAAGTGTGCGGCTTTCGTTATGGTATAAATGGATAAGATCGCCATATTTTAAATAAGAATGTAATACTGGTTGATTGCTATTTGGCTGCAGTTCATTTATTGAGGCCTGCTGCGCAACATGTAACAACGGAACCGGCGATTTTGTGACCAATAATACATCGGCCCTTTTGCGTGAGGAGAAAACATCCCTTAAATTTCCTGCAGGCAATAAAAACTGTAAAGTACCCAACTTTCTAAACTCGAAAAGCAAAATATTAAATCCGGCATTTACTGCGCGGTGCTGAAAGGCATCATCAAGGATAATTAAATCATGATTGTCCTTCAACTGCTTAATCCCTTTCACACGGTCTTCGCAAACGGCAACGGTAACAGCTGCAAATTTTTGATGGTATTGTAAAGGTTCATCCCCTATCGTTTCGGCAGTTGCAGCGCCATCGGCAATTATAAAACCTTTCGTTTTACGACCATAACCTCTGCTCAGTATAGCTATTTTATAATCGGCCAGCAACCTCACCAAATATTCTGTTGTTGGTGTTTTGCCCGATCCGCCAACGGCCAAATTGCCTACACAGATTACCGGCAGATCAAACTTTATAGTACGCATCAATCCCCAGTCGTAAAGTTTTTTACGGAGCATAATAGCCATTCCATAAATGATCGAAAAAGGAAGCAGTAAAAGGCGTAGATAGTTAAGTAGCATATTCGTGGTTTCAAAAATACTGATTATTTAAAAAAGAAAGGTATAACCTGGTCTGATGCCCAATAAAGCAACCACAGCGTTAGGGAAATGGTTTGCAGGAAGATGATTTAGTCCGAAGTCGATAGTCCGAAGTCAATTAATCGATTTAAACAATGAACCGATGAATTTAAAATTGTTCCAAAATATCCTTATCCGATTTATAGGTTTCGACAATTACCTTCGGAATCGTTAAGTTATGCTTTTGATAAAGTGTTGCCCAAAATCCGGCATCATTCTTTTTAGGATATTGATAAAAATCCTGTCTAAGTTTTAGGGTAGAATAGTTGTTGCTGTTTTTTAGTTCCGGATCAATATTTTCCAGAAAAATCAGTTCCATCTCTGCCGAAGGTTCTCCTTCCGAAAATAATCCGGCCACTACATTACACTTTAAATACGTAGAAGATAACTTCGACAAACCATTATCAATGGTATAGTTTTGCCTGTTTATCCAGATCATACTCTTGTTTATCGTAGCGATATTGCTTTCCATTCCTTTAATCAGGTGTTTATCTACTGTGATATAAACCCATCCATTCTTGCTTTTGTACAATGCATTTCTTGACCTTATAAAAGAGATCTTATAACATTTTGCCCCTTCATATTCAACCTGTCCTTCAATTTCGTAATCATTATCATCGCTGAGCATATTATCGTTGAGATTACTTACAAAATAAGATTTGAGTTCAATTCTTAAATCAACAGCGTAATTAATCTTCACCCCTCCAGTTTTTTTGAGCTCCTTAAGCCTTCTTAGTTCCTCAAGCTGTAACCTGATATCGTTTTTATATTCATCGGTATGGAGGTTGAATAATCCCTCAGCATAACTATAATATTTGCCATCTTTTAGCATATACTGCCTGCACAACAATTTTTCGCTCACCACACCGGTATCCGCAAGGTGCGCGACCGCATTTTTAATTAAGGCAGAAGCAAAATTGGCAGCATAAATTTGCACATCGTCCAATTTAATGTATTTGTCTTTTAGCTTAACCATGAGATCACTTGTACCACTACGCTCATCAACTTTAACTGAATGGCTTTCGTACCCCACCGAACTGAAGGAAAGCGATTGACCTTTATTTAAGGAATCTATTTTAAAGCTGAAGTTTCCTTCAGGATCGCTCAGGGCAATTAATTTCTGCTTATTATAAATCGACACGGATGCGATACCTTTATTGGCTTCGTTAAGCACTTGTCCTTTAATAAGCTGTTGTGCCCAGGCGCACGGGAAAATGAAAAAGCAGCCTATTATGATTGATAATAAGATTTTTGAGCGATAAGACATAGTTGGTTGAGGCTTTATTTAGCTAAAATTTGGTTATTTCAGGTGTAAAATAATCAATCTCTTTAAATAACAAAAATATAACGGATTAAGTAGGACTTTTGAAGTCAGTTAACCATTAAATAATGAGCCATTATTAACTAACAAAATTATTCGACTATATTTTATTTTTTATTATTATCATTGTTATCTATCAAAACATATTTTAATGTCACCGAAAAGATTAGTAGTGGGCCAAGGCCAGATCAGTGGATATATCTCTATTTTTTTAGCCGTATTGGCCTTATTGGGCATTCTCTGTTTTCATTATCCCGAGAAATTAACCACGCCAGAATTCCGCGAAATTTATACGAAAAACAGCATGGAAGTTTTAATGCTTGGTGGTGTTATAGCCTGTTTCTTCTTTTCATTGCTAAGCTTAATCCTCAGCAAAAAGCTAAAATGGGCCTGGCCAGGCTTTGTGCTTGGCGCCCTGGCAGTAATACTGGGTGCTTTAAGCGTAGAAGGTAGAGATGTTGCCAAATCGAGCTGGCATTTTGGCTTAGATTGGATGATTTTGGATCTTCTTTTAATGGTGGCCATTTTTGTTCCATTAGAATTATTCTTTCCAAAAAACAACGGGCAAACCAAATTCCACGAAGAATGGCGTACCGATTTAACCTATTTTGTCATCAGCCATTTGTTCATCCAGTTTTTCGGTATCATTACGCAAAAGCCTGCCGTATTATTTTTTGGCTGGATGGGATTAGATAAATTGCATAGCTGGGTGCAGGGCCTCCCATTTATAGTAGCTTTATTTTTGGCTTTTTTCAGTACCGATTTGTTTCAGTATTGGGCACATCGTTTCTTCCATACAAGGGTAGCTTTATGGCGTTTCCACTCCATACACCATTCTACACAAAATATGGATTGGCTGGCTGGAAGCCGTACCCATTTTATCGACATCTTTTTTACCAGGGCTATGACTTTCATTCCGCTTTATGTGTTGGGCTTTTCATCCACCGTTTTCAACGTATACATTATATTTATTGCCATACATGCAGTACTCATCCATGCCAATACCAGAATTAACTTTGGCCCATTAAAATATATATTTACTACCCCTCAATATCACCATTGGCACCATTGCGAAGACCCTAGATATTATGGACACAATTTCGCTTCAATATTCCCCTTTATTGATATGATATTCGGCACCTATCATTTACCAGGCAAAGAATGGCCAGCCGGAACAGGTGTACATGAAGCCTCTTATCCTAAAGGTTTTGTTAAACAATCTATTTACCCTTTTACCAAAAGTCCGTTTGATACCGATTTGAATATGGAAGAAAGAAGCGATAGATAAATAGATTGAGCTAACGCTCGTTTCTAACGAGTGTTGAATATCTCATAGTTTTAAACGATGGAATCGTATGACTATTTCTGCGCTCGTTTGAAAACGAGCGCAAACGAAACTGTCAGATAGTAACGTCTGACAGCACCTAGTACACACAACTCAGCGCCTCTGTATTTTTCTCTCCGTGGCCTCTGTGTTTAAAGATGCTTAAATGGAACAAACCAGTATTTAAAACGTTATATTAGCGTTCCATCTCATTTTATGCAGGCCGAAACAGAAATTTTAATTATTGGTGGTGGATTGGCAGGTTTAACAGCCGCACTTCACCTGAATAAGATGGGTTTAAATGTTATACTGATTGAGAAAGATACCTATCCTCACCATAAAGTTTGCGGCGAATATATTTCGAACGAGGTACTACCCTACTTTGAATGGCTCGGCCTGGATATCGAAAACCTTGCCCCTGCACTCATCAGCGACCTGCTTTTCACCTCAAACCTTGGTAAAAGCATACAAACAAAATTACCGCTCGGCGGTTTTGGTTTAAGCAGATATACCATCGATCATTATTTGTATACCGAACTCATCAGGAGAAAAGTAAACATCGTTCATGATCGCGTTGTAGAAATAAAGTTTACCAATAATCAATTTACAGTATCAACTGCTAACAATACTTTTGTTGCTGCTTATGTTATTGGGGCTTATGGAAAACGATCGGCTATTGATATTAAGCTAAACCGGAGTTTCATTAATAAACAATCGCCATATCTGGCAGTTAAAGCACATTACAAAGCCGATTTCCCGAATAACGTGGTTAGCCTGCATAATTTCGAAGGTGGCTATTGCGGCGTTTCAAAGGTTGAAAATGACCGGTTGAATATCTGTTATCTGACCAATTACGAAAGTTTTAAAAAGCATAAAAACCTGCTTGCCTTTCAGGAAAACGTACTCTATAAAAACAGCTATCTGAAGGCTATTTTTGAAAATGCTTCAGATTTATTCGATGTTCCGTTAACCATTAGTCAGATTTCTTTTGAAGCTAAAGAACCTGTAAATAACCATATTTTAATGATTGGTGATACTGCAGGTTTGATTCATCCACTTTGTGGGAACGGCATGGCCATGGCCATTCACAGTGCCAAAATAGTTTCAGAACTTTTGCATCAAAGAATCAAGGGGCAAATTAATTCCCGCACAGCACTCGAAGAAAGTTATACCGCCGGCTGGAACAGGGAATTTAAAAGCCGCTTAAAAACGGGAAGAATGTTATCTTCCTTGCTGAGAAACAATAAATTCGAAAGTTTAGCCATGAGTGCATTGACTAAAATGCCCTTTCTGCTCCATAAAATAATTAAAAAAACACATGGCAAACCCATTACAATTTCACCATAAATGCCAGTAGATACCACATTTAGAAGCACCGCACCAGAGATTATGGATGATTTCGCCATGGAAGGTGAAATATTGCGCGATGCATTAGACAAAATAGCCAGCATTAACCAACTCCTTGGTGGTAATAAAGTTACGCTCGATGGAGTTAAAACTTTAATCAAGGGCAAACCATTTGATCAGATTATACGTATTACCGATATCGGTTGTGGAAATGGAGATATGTTACGGACCCTGGCCGATTATGCGAAAAAACAAGGTTTACATTTTATTTTAAAAGGGATAGATGCCAATAAATTCACCATAAATCATGCACAAAGTTTATCTGCAAACTACCCGAATATCACCTATGCCTGCAGCGATATTTTTGAGGATTTAAATAAAGATGAACCCTGCGACATTATGCTCTGCACATTAACGCTACATCATTTTAAAGATGAAGAAATTATTGATTTGCTAAACAATTTTAAACGATCGGCAACAATGGGTATTGTGATAAACGACCTGCAAAGAAGTGCAGTAGCCTATTACCTGTTTAAAGCTTTGTGTTATGTTTTCCGTTTAAATAATATGTCGAGAGAAGATGGTTTAGTGTCCATTCTGCGTGGGTTTAAAAGGGCAGATTTGCTTAAATACAGCAAACAATTAAAGCTAAAATCGAGTTCAATAAAATGGAAATGGGCTTTCCGCTACCAATGGATAATTAAAACAATATGAGCGTAACCGTAAAAGCAGTAAGTAAAGCCTTGCCCGAGTTTTGGAGGTCAACCGATGAAATTTTGCCGTTTCTGGATATTTGGCTAAAAGATCAGGATGATCGTTTTATCCGAAAAGTAAAAAAGATTTTTGAAAGCGCAGCAGTAGATAAAAGATACTCAATCATGTCGCCCGAAGAGGTTTTTAGTGATTTAAGTTTTGAGGAGCGAAACAACATTTATGTAAGAGAAGGGATAAAGCTGGGTGCTAAATGTTTGGAAACTGCACTCGAAAAAGCTGGTTGGAAAGCGCAGGATTTAGATTACATTATTACGGTAAGCTGTACCGGAATCATGATCCCTTCTTTAGATGCTTATTTAATCAACTTACTTAAGCTTCGCCAAGATATCGTGCGCCTGCCCGTTACCGAAATGGGTTGTGCAGCAGGTGTATCAGGTATGATTTACGCTAAGAATTTTCTGAAAGCTAATCCAGGCAAACGGGCAGCAGTTATTGCAGTAGAATCGCCAACGGCAACCTTTCAATTAAACGATTTTACGATGGCCAACATTGTAAGTGCAGCAATATTTGGCGATGGTGCTGCCTGTGTACTGTTAAGTTCGAATGAAGATGATAGCGGACCAGAGCTTTTGGCTGAAGAAATGTACCATTTTTATGAGGCTGAAGAGATGATGGGATTTAAACTCACCAATACCGGACTGCAAATGATACTGGATGTGGCCGTTCCTGAAACTATTGCCAATCATTTCCCCAATATCATCCATCCATTTTTGGCAAAAAACGGGTTCGAAATTAATGATATAGACCATTTGATCTTCCATCCGGGAGGAAAAAAGATTATCCAGATTGTTGAAGAATTATTTGGACAACTTGGTAAAAACATAGATGAAACAAAAGAAGTTTTAAGGCTTTATGGAAACATGAGCAGCGTAACAGTGCTCTATGTTTTAGAACGGATTATGGACAAAAAGCCAAAGCCTGGAGAAAAAGGACTGATGTTAAGCTTCGGCCCGGGCTTTTCGGCACAACGCATCCTTTTACAATGGTAACCATTTAATAATTCAATTAATTATTCAATAATTCAACTTATGAATCCACAAGAAATATTAGATAAACTGCCTTACGGTAAATCTTTTCTTTTTGTTGATGAGTTATTGCATATTGATGAAAATGGAGCGAAGGGAACTTATACTTATGCTAAGGATCTACCTTTTTACGAAGGTCATTTTAAAAACCGTCCTCTTACCCCCGCAGTAATCCTTACCGAAACCATGGCACAGATTGGATTGGTTTGCCTGGGCATTTACTTGCTAAAAAACATTGAAACTAATCAAAATATAGCCATTGCCATGACCTCAAATGCAATCGATTTTTTAAAACCAGTTGCACCGGGAGAAAAAGTTACGGTAACGAGCGAGAAAATATATTTCAGATTTAATAAACTGAGTTGCAAGTTAAAAATGGAAAATGCAGCAGGCGAGATGGTTTGCAAAGGAAATATTTCCGGCATGTTAATTTCGAAAGAAAATGAATAACAGAGTTGTAATTACAGGCTTAGGCGTATGTGCACCTAATGGCACTACCCTGGCTGAGTTTTCTGACGCCATAAAGAAAGGACTCTCTGGGATCTGTCATCAGCCCGATTTGGAAGCCTTAAACTTCTCCTGTCAGATAGCAGGCAAACCATTACTTAACGACGAGCGCATCAGTCAATATTTTACACCACTTGAATTACGAAACCTAAACAGCACAGGAATTATATATGGTGTTATTGCTGGCCTGGATGCCTGGAAAGATGCAGGCTTAGCCATCGAAAATAATGACGAACCCGACTGGGATAGCGGTACCATTTTCGGAACCGGCACTTCCGGGATAGACAAATTTAGATGGGCAATTAATAAGATAGATGCTCTTGAAATTAAAAAACTGGGCAGTTCAGTCGTAATACAAACCATGGCCAGCGGTATAAGTGCTTTTATCAGTGGGAAACTTGGCTTAGGCAATCAGGTAAGCACCAATTCATCTGCCTGCGCAACAGGAGTCGAAAGTTTGTTGCTGGCTTATGAAAGAATTAAAACCGGGCAGGCTACAAGAATGTTAGCAGGGAGTACCAGCGACAGCGGGCCTTATATTTGGGGTGGGTTTGATGCCATGAAAGTTTGCACTTTTAAGCACAATAACGATCCTGAAAAAGGTAGCCGCCCAATGAGTGCAACAGCAAGTGGCTTTGTACCCGGAAGCGGTGCAGGTGCTTTGGTATTAGAATCGCTCGAAAGTGCAATGGCTAGAAAAGCCAAAATTTATGGCGAGGTAATTGGTGGCCATATCAATTCTGGTGGTCAGCGGGGCTTAGGCTCTATGACAGCACCAAATCCTACCGCTGTACAGCGATGTATTCAGGCAGCATTAAAAAATGCAGGTATTGAAGCCCATGAAATCGACGTGATTAACGGCCACCTTACCGCAACAACTAAAGATGCGCTCGAAATAGAAAACTGGAAAGCGGCCCTGCAATTACCCGCTGATGATTTTCCATACATCAATTCTTTGAAAAGTATGATTGGTCATTGTATTGCAGCGTCAGGGAGTATCGAATGTGTCGCTTCGGTACTTGAACTTAAAGAGGATTTTATATTTCCCAATATTAATTGCGAAGACTTAAGCCCTGAAATTACGGCTTTAATTGATGCGAAATGCATTCCGCAAACCTTAATCCATAAACCATTTAATATCTTAGCTAAAGCCAGTTTTGGTTTTGGCGATATTAATGCCTGCATTATTTTTAAAAAATACACCCATGAATAAAGAAGAGATCATTGAAGCCTTAAAAACAATTGTTGAACCTTACACTGAAGAGGCATCAGCATTGGCACATATTGACGAAAACACCGATTTCATTAATGATTTGAAAATAAATTCGGCCAACCTGGTTGATATCGTCCTGGATATTGAAGAGAAATTTAACATCGAAATAGACAATGATTCGATGGCTAAAATGCTCAATGTAAAAGCCACAACCGAAATTATTGCCCAAAAGCTTGAAGCAAATGCTGGGTAACGACATCGTTGATTTGGATTTGGCTAAAATCCAAAGTAACTGGAGGCGTAAAAACTACCTCAATAAAATTTTCACAGCGGAAGAACAGTTATTGATTACTTCAACAGAAAGGCCTGATGAAATAGTCTGGCTGTTATGGAGCATGAAAGAATCGGCTTACAAAATTCATAACCGTAAAACAGGCATCAGGAATTTCGCTCCTAAAAGCTTAAACTGTACTATTTATGCCAGTGTTAGTGAGATAAAAGGTAGGGTAAGCATTGATAACGACACTTACTTCACTAAAAGTGATATACAATTACAATATATTCATACCATTGCTGCGCCTGTTTATAATAGACTGGGAGAAATTAAAGTAGCCATTTACGAGTTACCAAATCATCCATATGATTATAAACGCACTAAACCAGGCAGTGTGAGTCACCATGGACAATATTTGGCTTTGGTGTATTAATAAGCTTGTGTTAAAGGTTAAAAAGACTGATCTGATACACTAAAAGAGCCTATGAAATGGTATTTGATGCTTAATTTTAAATTCGCTCAATTCATCACAACTCCCAGTTTGTTCGAGGTATTTTTCTAATCCACATTTATTAACATCAAAATTCCATTTATCTATATCTGCACCTATTTGACGGAATACAAATATTTCATCATTTGTTGAATAGGAATTTCTGCCAATTATTTGTTTTGCACTTATAGATCCAGAAAAGAGTTCATTATTTAGATAAGAATAATCATAAAATAAAAAATGCTTTTTATTTACATATTGTTCGTAATACCGGGATTGTTTTAATGAATTAGTTTTTTTATCCAAAATCCATAGGTAAGAAACCAAAAGCTTTTCATTGGCAGAAAGATTTCCTTTAATATTAATAACGGTATTAATATTATCAGATTTAATACTTTCTTCTGTAATATTTGACTTTACGAGCTCATAGAAATGATTTGGCAATAACCCCAAACGCAATTTAATTTGAGGATTACTTCCATAAGTTACCTTCGGACGGCTATTTGAATTAATCTGATTACAAGCGTAATCAATATTTAATTTTACTTTTTTACTGCTACCAGCGATAATAAGATCTTTTAAATCAGGACAGTTCAGGTTTAATAAGCCTTCATTTAATAAGATAACCTTTTCGTTATTCCGAACAACAGACTGTCTCAAAAAAACCTTCGCGTTGAAAGCATTTGGATTTAATTGCAGAAAGGATACGTTCAACAATGAATCAATTGTTTTTCGTTTGTTAAAACTTATTTGAACATCATCTAATTGGAATGACTTTGCTGTTAAAACGATATTTTTCTGAAGGGAATCAGTTAAAACAACAGTGGAAGCTTCATAAAAAGGAAAAGTTACCTTCAATGTATCACCCAATTTGGCATTGGCTTCAAAATAACCAGATGCATCACTATTGCCAACATATTTGCCGGAAATTATTATTGAGGCACCTATTAAAGGTTCTTTACCATCAAAAACATGCCCTGTAAGATAAAATGACTGTGCATCAACATTCCAAGAGAATAAAAAAAACAAAATCGCTAAAAAAGCATTTTTAGCGTTACATATATATTTAAACATAAGCTGGTATAAAATGAAGTAAAATAGCAGGTATTTGACCTGCTATTTTTGTTTAATTATTTTCCATGTGCTCCATCTGAGCCTAAGGTAAGTCCAATATTATCCTGTAACCAATGATAAGCGTCATCCAAAGCATTACCAACTGCTTCAAATGCTCTGCTAAACCAGCTTCCACCATCAATTGACTTCATTTCTGTTAAAGATAATTCTTCAACCTCATATTTTTTAAGATTTTTCATATTGTATTTTTTAATTAGTTTTAGGCCTGCTATTTAGACCATCCGGTTTATATTTTAGTTATTTATAGGTTTGAGGTTGGATCGGCGCCTACCACATCGGTAACAATTTCATGCACTACATCCAAAACAAACTCTTTTATCGAATTCCACGCCCTGCCAATCCAGCTGCCTCCTTCAACAAGAGATATTTCTGAGAAGCTCATCTCCTGAACATTTAAGTTCTCTAGATTTAATTTTTTCACAATTTAGATTTTATTGATTTCACCTACTCGTTAAAGGCTTTTCGGTATACGCCTTTTTGTTGCAACGGTACTAAATTACTTTTGCTCACTATACAAAAAAAGGAGTGGATAATTTTGCTGATAAAAAAAACCAGCATTTATATCCGTTAACTCCTGAGGCTTTAAAACCGTAAAATCGGCCCTAATATTTACTTCGAATGCCTGGGTATAATAATATGTTTGTAACTGTCGCGAGTATTCTATCGGAGCGCCCATTAATTTCAACTCATCTAATACCACGTATAGTCGCGAGGTAGAAATTGATAATCTTCTTGCTAAATTTTCAGGAGCACCTGTACGGCTTTCTTTTATCAATTTGTGAATGATCTTAATGCGATCGATGTATTCTAATAGTTTCATAGTACAGTTGGATAATTAAATGCTATCTCTTACAAATTCAAGTGAGGGGGTGATCAGACTTGGTAGGTCATCATCGCCAAATTGCTGTTTCCATAAACTAGCATAATGCCCATTCGCCATCATCATTTCCGTATGGCTCCCCTCTTCTACAACCTTTCCTTTATCTAATACAATAATCTGATCAGCCTTTCTAATCGTAGGTAACCGATGCGCAATGATGATGATTGTTTTCTTTTGCATCCTTAGCAAATCTATTGTTCGCTGCACATACTGCTCTGAAGCTGAATCTAAAGAGGAAGTAGCTTCATCCAGAATTAAAATTTCAGGATTACGGTATAGTGCCCTCGCGATGGCGATCCTTTGTTTTTGTCCACCTGATAAAGAGGCTCCGTTTTCACCTAAATAAGTCTGAAAACCTTCTGGCAAAGCTTCAATAAAATCGATAATCCCCAATTGTGTGCAAATACCAATAATCTGTTGCATATTTGGCTCATAATCGCCAATGGCAATATTTTCGATTACATTTCCTGCAAAAAGATCAATTTTTTGTGGCACAACACTTAATAAATTTCTTAAAGAGGCATTGTTCAAATACTTAAGCGCATGATTACCAATAAAAATATTGCCTGATTGTATGCGATAAATATTTTGTAGCAAAGACATTAAGGTAGATTTACCGGATCCACTCTCCCCAACAATAGCGGTAAAACTTCCGGCCTTAATCATTAGATTTAGATCATCAAACACATTAACGCGACTCCCATATCTAAAGGCTACATGTTCAAATCTGATATCACCCATTAATTCTTTGGTGAGGAAAACGCCAGAAGAATTTTGTTCAATTTCCAAATCCATGATTTCAAACAAACGATCAGAGGCGATCATGGCATCCTGAATAGATTTGTTTGCTCCAATTAAGGAAGTAGCCGGACCAGTAAAATAACCGATTAATGTATAGAAAGAGAATAATTCACCGGGGGTAATTTCGCCGTCTAAAACATAACCGGCACCCACCCAAAGTAAAACGATAGTAAGCATACGGGCAATAACCTCTGTTGATGTACCAGAAAAAACAGAGTTTAATCCTGATTTATAAATTGTTCTGAGGAGGCCGATAAAATGAGTCTCTGTTTTTTCATTTGTAAATCTTTCTAAACCAAATCTTTTAATTGTGGCCACATTATTTAAACCTTCTACCAATTGCGATTCCAACTCGGCCGATTCCTCCATCAACTTCCGCTGAATTTTCTTGTTTAATTTATTGCTGATGAAATAAATCAATAAATACAATGGAATAACAGCTAACATCATTAAGGCCAGTTTCCAATAGTAACTGAACATTAAAATAAAAGAGAACACAACAATAAAGCCGTTTACCACCAGGTTAATGGAAACATCGTTTATAAAAGCCCTTATTTTAACCGCATCGTTTACTCTAGAAATAATTTCGCCTACCCTCATGGTATCGAAAAATTGTTGAGGCAGTTTTAAGAGGTGTTTATAGTAACCCAATATCAAGCGGGCATCTATCTGTTGCCCCGTACGGATGGTAAAAATAGTTTTAGCAGTGCCTATAAACAATTGCAGCGCTAAAATGGCTACCATCATTAAACTCATTAAATTAAGCAGGTTCCGGTTACCTTCTACTAAAACATGATCGGTTATTTTTTGAACAAAAACAGAGGTAGATAGCCCAAGTATGGTATAAATCAAAGCACCAAAAAGTGCCTGTGTTACAATACTTTTATGTGGTTTAATCAGGTTCCAAAAACGGCTTTTAGTATCAACCTTTTCATTGCCTTGTTTAAAGCCTTCATCAGGCAATAACAGCACCAATACACCTGTCCATTCGCTTGTAAATTCATCAATGGTTTTGCGGTGTATTTTTCCATCGCCGGGGTCCATTACTTCGACGTATTTATCCGTTACCTTATAAATAACCACATAATGCTGCAATTGCTTCTTTACTACTACATGAGCAATTGCTGGTAGTGGGATTTTAGAAAGACTATCTAAATTGCCCTTTACCCCTTTTGCTTCAAAACCCAGTTTATTTGCGGCTTCTATCAAACCTAAAACATTGGTTCCTTTTTGATCAGTGCTGGCCAATTGGCGAATCCGCGCAACAGGCATTTTCAATTTATAAAATGCAGCTATAGATGCCAAACAAGCAGCACCACAATCGGTAATATCGCGTTGTTTTATTAGTGTAGACATTATGAGGGAGATATGAGATGTGAGACTGGAGATATGAGACTGGAGCAATGTGATTGGTGATTTGATATTTTCGGCTTTAACCTTTAAGCTATCCTCCTTAAACCCTAAGCCTTTTACCCTACGCCTTTTAAGGGGTTTAGCCAATCATCAACTTTATCATAAAGCAGTTGATATAGGTTTCGTTTGGCAATAGTAAAATGTGCATTAAAGGTCATACCCTTTTTTACCTGGCCTTTATAACCGTTTTTTAATCTCAAATAATCCCTATCCAATTTACACTTCACTTTAAAATAAGGACTCTGGTTAATCAATATAATATCGTCTGAAATATCGGCTACTATACCAGCAAGCAAACCCCATTGGTTATAGTTAAAAGCATCGATCTGAAACCTGACGGTTTGCCCGGTTTTAATTAAACCGATATCTGGAGGTTTAACATAACAAATGGCCAGCAAAGCACTATCTGGCGATATTTCGCCTATTTTCTGATTGGCAGAAATGAAAGAACCCAATTGTAAACCCGACAGATTTTGTACCGTGCCAGAAATCCCGGCAGTTAAGTGATATAGTTTTTCCTGTTCGGTAAGCTGGATTTTCTGACTATCCAAGTCCTTGAGTTCTTTTCTATATTGATTAGATTCGGTTTGCCACTGTGTTTTATATTTCCTGGCAACCATTTTAAAATCGGAAAGTGCCTGTTCGTAATTAAATTTATATTGCTCATACTCTGATTCGGTAACTACTCTCTTGCTGAAAAGAATCTCATACCTTTTATAAATTTTGTAGGCCTGTTCGCGTACATTTAATGCATTTTGAATCTGCTCTGCGTATTGTTGCCAGCTTGCAGCATACAGGCCGGTCTGCAATGCAGGTTGCCCGGCATTGCTTAAATCGACCAGTTTTAAGAGGAGGAGCGCATCATTTAATAAATCTTTTAATTCACGGGAGCGATTATTCAAAATCACATTTTGTGTTTCGGGTATGGTAGGATCAATATTTAAAAGGAGTTGTCCTTTTTTTATTTTTTTGTTATCGGTTAAATTAATCAGCGTAATTTTCCCGGAGACTGGCGCCAACAATTCTGCCCTTTCGATGTTACTCTGCAAAGAACCATTACCTTTAACACTTACGGTTGTATAAATAAAAGGCAGGGCAGCAAAAGCAATAAGAATGAAAAATATGGTGGCAGAATAAATAATTTGTGTACGAACCTTGGTGTGGTGTAAAAAAATAATGGCGTTATCTTCGAAATTGGCATCTTCTGTAAAAGACATAATCATCAATTGGCTTGGTTAAGGCCAAGTTTGTGATTATTATTTTATGCGGGAAAAAAGATACACGAAATGGGCTATTGTAGGGATGAATCTGTTTTGATCTTTAGAAAATAAAAAACCGATAGATGCACAAATAGGCACTATCGGTTAACAATATTTTAATCGTATTTGGCTTTCTTAGAATTAATTTATTTCATATTTTTAATTAAATATAGCTTTATTGCTCAAAATACAGTTTAAATTAGTTTGAGAGAGTTAACGTTATTTAGACAAATCAATACTTACATTTTTACCATCACGGTTTCCATCATTTCTGCCAATTTTATATGCAACCATCATGGTACTAAACAATAGTAAAAACAAGATCAACTTAACCCAATTATTTTCCAGTATTTTCATAGTATATGTTATAATTAAAATTAACAAATTACTCGTTTATTGCTTTTGAAACGCCATAACCTATCCAGTAGGCTACTCCAAATATACTACCAGACATCGCCCTAAGCATGTGGCTAACTATTGATATTTCTTGAGAGCCGCCACTGATCATTAATTGCTCAGTTTTGTTTAATTCTATTAATTTGATGGTTGTAAGCTTTACACTAAGATTTTTATTATAATTTTCCATATATTTTTTATTTTAATTAACAGATAACTATCTATTTCCATCTGCTCTACCAATTTCATAAGCAGCATACAATGCAATTCCCAAAAGCCCACCCGCAAACAAAAGAACAATTGGATTCCCGGCATCAACGGTTAACATCTCTTTAGCATCCATTTCCTGAACACCAAAACGCTCTAATTTTAAGTTTTTCATTTCGTTTAATTTAAATTTTTGTTTCTTACTCTTTAAAGGCTTTTCAGGTTCCGCCTATGTTGGACTAACATGAAACAAGTATCTAATTTTAAAATTCGACTCAGAAAAAAGATACACGAAATGGGCTATTTTAGGGATGAATCTGTTTTGATCTTTAGAAAATAAAAAAACCGATAGATGTACTAATTACATCTATCGGTTAACTACTTAAATACTATTTTAGAAATATTGCAATATTTAACAATTAATTAATTTTTTATACTAATGTTAAAGCCTTTAGCAAAACTCCTCCCAAAAGATTCAGTAATTTCGCCCAACACAAAAACAAGTAAAACAATAGCAATTACAGTAGATAACGCTTTTGCATTTTTTTTAATAATATTATTCATATTGCCTAAAATTAAAATGTACTTTAAAAATTCTATTTTTTCACAAAAATTCTTTCCTATAAGCTGCTGATTCTGCCACTTCTCCGGCTAGATAAACAAGTCCACCAATTGCTGCAAAAACCTACCAAATCCCTCCATTTA
This sequence comes from Pedobacter sp. MR2016-19, assembly GCF_014947265.1. Lineage (NCBI taxonomy): Bacteria > Pseudomonadati > Bacteroidota > Sphingobacteriia > Sphingobacteriales > Sphingobacteriaceae > Pedobacter > Pedobacter sp. MR2016-19. The sequence goes on along the minus strand of NZ_JADCNK010000004.1, from coordinate 90,203 downwards.
TATTTTTCTTTTCCACCAAAGTTAATTCTTTGACTTCTAATTTTTAAAATCTACTTTCATTTTATATCTATTTTTTTTATAAAACATTACATTGACAGCCGTTTTCAAATTTCTCGATTAGGTAGGCAGAACCGGGTGCCATAAATATAACCAAATTGGTACATTACCTCCACTTATTTTATCCATTTCTTTAATATCCATCTTCTGAACAACAAAATTGCTTAATTCTTATTTTTTCATTTCGTTTAATTTAAAATTTATTCCTTAATCATTTAAGGCTTTTCAGGTTCCGCCTATGTTGGCCTAACATGAAACAAGTATCTAATTTTAAAATTTTACTCAGAAAAAAGATAAACTAAAAGGGAAATTGTAGGGATGAAAAGGCTCGATTAAGAGAGTTGGTCATGAATTTCGCCATGGAACCAAAAGCCTACCAGCAATAAATGATTAGGATTTACACACTTCATGAGCCAAATCCAGGTAATTTCTTTCATACATGGATTAAACTCATTTGTAATTAATGGAAATAGAAAATATTCTAACATTATTAGTGGCTAACATAATATGCCGCCTTACCAATAAAATAACCACCTAAATAAGTTATTCCAATTAGGGCAAAAGCCAGAAAGATAAATAGCAGAAGGTTGTTTTTCATAGCAATTTTAGATGAGTTGTTTTAATTGAAATTTGATTTCATGGCTTCCTACTTGTTTCAGATTCTGTCTAGCTGAGCATAACATAAAACAAATATCTAATTTTAGAATTTATAGAGCAAAAAAGATACACGAAATGGTGTATTGTAGAGGTGAAAAGGCTTTGGATCTTTAAAATAAAAACCACATCTATCGGTTAACTATTTAAACGCTATTTAAGGAAGAGTGATTAGAGGGATAGTGCAGCAACTGCATAATCTTTCCCATGTTCAAAACCAAACCTAAACAGCTCAAATGATAAATAAGTAAGAAGTACAAGAAATAACACAAACACGTAAATCCTGTCTTCTTTTGTAATTGAATGATTCATAATATTAAATTTATGTCTGTTACCTATCTTACCAATTGTTTCATACAAAAACTTACTTAGCCGCAGCTACACCTGCATCCCAACCAAATTTAAACAGCTGGTAGCTTAATGCTGTAGCACCAACAACTAAACCTAATAATCCAAGTATGCCTCCATTTGTTTCAATAATTTCTTGCTCTGATAACTCTTTAAGATTATCAATTTTTAGTGAATTCAATTTACTAATTTTATTTAAAGATTTCATAATATGTCAATTTTATTTGTTTAATTTTTTAAATGTGACTTTTAATAGCCTGCAGTGCTTTTTCATAAATGAAGCCCGAAATCCACCCAGTAATTGGAAGAGTAAGCAATCCTAGCATCCCTCCATTTTTTTCAACCATCTCCTTAACACCAAATCTTTCTAATTCTAATTTTTCATTTTGTTTAATTTAAATTTTTGTTTCTTACTCTTTAAAGGCTTTTAAGGTTCCGCCTATGTTGGCCTAACATGAAACAAGTATCTAATTTTAAAATTCGACTCAGAAAAAAGATACACTAAAAGGGTTATTCCAGGGACGAAAAGGCTGGATAAGAGAGTTGGTCATGAATTTCGCCATGGAACCAAAAGCCTACCAGCAATAAATGATTAGGGATTTACACACTTCATGAGCCAAATCCCGATAATTTCTTTCATACATGGATTAAACTCATTTGTAATTAATGGGAGTAGCAAATATTCTAACATTATTAGTGGCTAACATAATATACCGCCTTACCAATAAAATAACCACCTAAATAAGTTATTCCAACTAGGGCAAAAACCAGAAAGATAAATAGCAAAAGGTTATTTTTCATTTCATTTTTAGATTAAATGTTTATTTAAATTGTTAACAAGAAAATACTGAAATATTTAATGCCTTGTATTGCTCCGTTTATAAAAGATATTTTATGATCGAAAGATATATATGCGTTCTAAAACAGATTAGGCTGGCGTGTTAAAAGCTATAATATTAAACATAATCACAATTAAATAATAATTATCGCCTTCAATATTTTACATTTTTCAATTCAAAATTATTTAAGGTTAATTAAATCACCACAAAGAACAAATAAATTATGTAACATGTGAATGATGCAAACAATTACAAATTTATTTAATCTCCTTCCTTCCCAGCATAAATAAGCCATAATTAATACAGTTCCGGCAAGGAAACCATAAAGGATATAAGCAAAACTTGAAAAATGAATTAATCCAAATAGCAGGCTCGAAACCAATATGATGACCCATTTTTTTGAATTTCTCCTCTTCAAAATATCGTAAGGTGCTTTTTGAAAAAAGTAGGTTTCTATTAATGGAGCTAAAAAGCAAGATAAAATTAATTTGTAAGGTAAAGTTTTATGATCAATTCTATTATTGTAAACAATTTCAACACCAAATTTCGATTCTATTAATTCAATAAAATAATCGTATAAAAAACTGATTCCTAATAAAAAACATGAAAATATAACAATAAATATTATTGGATTTTCCATTGCATTTTTCAACCTTACCTTAAAAGTGTTATTAAACATACCTTGACCGAGATTTATATTTACAAATAAAAGATTTTTTACCTTTATTCGATATAGACTATGGGGCAGATCTTGAAAATGCCCCATAGCTTAGATTTACTTTTTTAATCCAGACGGAAGAGATTGTTGATAACGACCACCTTCTTGCCCAGCATGATACCATATTTCAACCCAACCATCTAATAAGTGTCCTATCAAGTAATCCCCCACGCTAAATCTACCTCCATTTTCTTTAATCAATCCTTTTGCATCCATTTCCTGAACGCCAAAACTTTCTAATTTTAAATTTTTCATAATTAGTTTTTCATTTAAGTTTTCTTACTCTTTAAAGGCTTTTCAGGTTCCGCCTATGTTGGCCTAACATGAAACAAGTATCTAATTTTAAAATTCGACTCAGAAAAAAGATACACTAAAAGCCCTTTTATAAGGACAAAAAGAGATATAACATCAGAAATAGTTTAAATCAGTGCCAATAGATATTACATTTCCCTCAAGATAAGGCAATACAAATATGTATTTTAAAATAGTTCATGCTTTGTGGATAAATATCTACTATAATTGTAATTTAAAACTATGAAAAAAATTATCTTCTACTTATTGCTCTTATTCCCGTTTTATAATTTACAAGCTCAGAACTGTAATTGCGGTGATAATTTTAATTATCTTACTAATAGAATAACAAAAAATTATGTTGGCTATGCCGATAAAGTAAAGCCTGCAAATAGCCAACAGTTTAAAAAATTCACAGATAGTCTGCAACAGGTAGCCAATCAGGCCAACCAATACAAGTGTTTAAGTTTATGCCGGGAATGGTTAGATTTTTTCAAAGATAAACACATATCATTTGGGATGGATTTTGATAAATTGGATCCAGATTCTGTAAGAAGTTTTTTTGCTAATGAAGAAAAAACCACCTGGACAGAGAGCACATTTAAATCCTATCTTGAACAAAATAAAGAAGCCCTGGATAGCATTGAAGGAATTTGGAGCGTTGGCATATATGAAGTTGGGATTGTTAAAGACAAAAAGTCCGATCAGTTTATAGGTTTTATACTAAAGGCAGACTCTGTAAGATGGATGCCTCAACATATCAAATTTAGATTGGCAAAAAAGGATAATCAATATCAAACCATTTTCTTTGCTGGGGGGGACCATTCAGAGCAACACCCAATACTTTTGAAAACTAGAGATGTTTTAGATTTCGGAATATTCGGAAAGTGGATGAGGAGCCCCAAACTACTCCCTGCTCCACTTAAAAAAGAAATTGACCTTTCGCCAAAATTTAAGGTTTTGGACCATGAAACCGCATTATTTGAAATGCCATCTTTTGGCAAACTAGAATATGTAGCCCCAACAGCAGCATTAATTAAAAAGAATGAAAACGTATTAAAAAACACCAAACATTTAATTATCGATTTAAGAAATAATGGCGGTGGATCTGTTCTGATATATGAAAAGTTAATGCCCTACCTTTATACCAACCCTATACTAAAGGAAGGCGGATATGTTCTGGCAACACCAGAAAACATTAAAGATAGCGGTTACGCTAAAGAATATCCCGAAACCTCTGACAGCATAAGAAACGTTTTTAAAAAATACCTAACCGAGTTAAAAGCTCACCAGGGAGAAATGTATAAGCTATATCCAATAGATACCATCAAGTTTAAAACTATTTCAAAAAATCCTGAACGTGTTTCATTTCTTGTTAACCGGGGTACGGGAAGCGCTGCTGAAATGTTTTTACTGGAAGCTAAACAAAGTAAAAAGGTGAAACTCTATGGTGAACATTCATCTGGAGCTGTAGACTACACTGAATTTGTTAAAGTAGAAATGCCATGTAAATTCTACACGCTTTATTACCCTACCTGTAAATCTTTAAGATTACCAGATTATCCCTTAGATAATATTGGTATCAAGCCTGATGTAATAATACCTGCCGATGTTACCGATTGGATTGATTTTGTAAAGAAGTATAAAACTAAATAACGGCTCTGTACTTAAGCCTTACAATCTATTGGTTTGATATATATAAACAGCCGTTTGGTGTATATTTTTTGGCTATCGCATTAAGAAATAACACCTTTAAGCACATTTATTTAACCTTCTAATATTACAATTATGAAAAACAAAAAATTAGAAAAAAAAACTTTATTTGTTTTTAAGCGAAACTACTTTGCCAATTTAACGAAAGAGCAAATGAGGAGAATTAATGGGGGTAATCGTACTAACCAATTAGAATCAGCTGGAAATGCTTCCACATTACCTGACTGTGATAAAACTCAAGCAAAAACAGTAGTTAGCCAATAAGAATTTATTTTTTACATTTATAATCGATCCAAAATCAATACCATATTGTAAAATGAAATATTTGTTAGTCACCCTATTTTTCTTGTCTAATCTTAAGTCAATAGCACAAAATTGCAATTGCTCAATTAACTTCGATTATATGGTAAAAAAGATAATGTTAAATTATGTTGGCTATAATGATAAAATAAATAAATCAAACAAAGTTAAGTTTCAGAAGTTTACAGACAGCCTACAAAAACTTACGTATACTTCGAATGCTTCTGAATGCGTATTAATATGCAATACTTGGTTAAATTTTTTCAAGGATCAGCATGTAGGTTTCGCAATAGAGTTTAAAGACCAACATCCAGATTCAATAAGAGCATTTTTCTCCAAAGAAGAACATGTATCATGGTCTCAACAAGATTTTATTAAATATTTAAATAATGATAAAATTAAAAAAGACAGCATAGAGCGTATTTGGAGCAATGAAACTGGCACATATCAAATAGCTGTTCGAAAAACTGGAATTAGAGATAAGGAATTTTACGGTTTTATACTGAAAGCAGATGGCGCAAAATGGGTTCCGGGTCAGATAAAGTGGAAGTTGTTAAAAACTGGCAATAAATATAAAACCATTTATTATCGAGCAATAGATCATTCCTTAAATTATCCTCCTTTACTTGTAGACGCAGGCACGTTAGATTTTGGACCATTTGGCAAATGGCATAGCGGCATTAAAAAACCAAAAGAAAATGCAACAATAAAGAGTGTAGATCTTTCCCCTAAGTTTAGCATTATAGACAATGAAACCTACTTAATTGAAATGCCATCTTTTAGATCATTGGACTATATATCAAAAACCGACAGCTTAATAAAAAAAAATGAAGCCCAACTAAAAAGTAGAAAGCATTTAATTATAGATCTCAGAAACAATTCGGGAGGAACGGTATTGATATTTAGAAATTTAATGCCGTACATCTATACAAATCCAATTTTGACCGAAGGGGGAATAGTATTAGCAACCGAAGACAATATAAAAGATCGATATTCCACAGAATATCCTCAATTACCTGATAGCATGCAACTGATTTTTAAACAAAATTTATTAAAACTTAAAGCTCATCAAGGCGAATTATACAATTTGTATCCTATAGATACAATAAAATATGATACAACATTAAAAAATCCTGAACGTGTTTCTTTTCTTGTAAATAGAAATACTGCCAGTGCGGCCGAACTTTTTATTTTGCAGGCAAAACAGAGTAAAAAAGTAAAAGTATATGGTGAGAATACGGCAGGTGCAATTGATTATTTAGAAGTAGTTAATACAGCAATGCCTTGCTCTTTTTATTCCTTATGGTACCCTGCCGTTAAATCAACACGCTTACCAGCATTCCCCTTAGATAACATTGGTATTGAACCCGATATCAAAATACCACATGATACAATTGATTGGATAGATTTCGTAAAACATCATTAATTAAATTCATAAAAGTGTATTTAAATAAATATAGGCTAACGATATACCATGTATTTTTTTGGATGCTGTATATCTTTTTAGGTAATCTGTCCGAATTCATAAATAGCCCTGACAGTTATTCATTCGGATTAGCAGATGTTATATTTTCTAATCTTCCGAATGTTTTCACATTTTATCTAACTGTCTGGATATTTGGCAAGTATACAAATCCGGTAAGGATATATAGGTTAATATTGGCCATCTTGTTTATTTATTCATTAGCTTTTATTCAATGGTACGTTACAGGCTACCATATCAGGCCCTTATTTAAAGTAATTGGAGCCCCTACCCCAATCTTTAACTTTTCACAACATTCGATTTCGGTTCTTTGAGTATTCATAAAATACTTCTTCTGGGGATTTGGTTATTACTATGCTAGCGAGAGCGTTAAACACGAACGAAAACTACGCCTTATCGAAAAAGAAAAACATGAAGCAGAATATGCTTTTCTCCGCGCACAGATTAATCCTCACTTTTTAAACAACACCCTGAATTTCTTTTTCGCAAAATCGTTACCCTTATCTCAAGAGCTTGCCGATGGCATTATGACCCTCAGTAAAATCATGCGCTATTCCCTGGAAATGGATAAAGATGACCGCACGACCTTAATAGACGAGGAAATTGAGCATATTAAAAATGTAATTAGAATTAATCAGCTTCGTTTCAATAACAAATTACAGATCGATTTTAGTGTGAATGGTAATACTGATCATGTAAGACTGATTCCATTAATTCTAATCACCATTGTAGAGAATATCTTAAAACATGGCGATTGCACAGATAAGTTGCATCCTGTTGAGATTACTTTAAACATTAACGAAATCGATCATAACATTCATCTAACCACCTGGAATAAAAAGAAAAATGGTCCTAAAGAACTGTCAAGTGGCATAGGTATGGAAAACATAAAGAAAAGACTCGCAAATCATTACAAAAAAGGGATTGCATTAAATATTAATGAAACTGAGATTGATTATAGTCTTGAATTAACTTTGCCTTATAATAAGGTTACTGATCACCAGGAAAAACCAAGCTCATTTGATAATTTAGGCTTTTTGGAACATTTCAAGATACCACAAATTAAACCTCAACCATACACCTCATGATTAACTGCATTATTGTTGATGACGAAGACCATGCCATTGAAGTAATACAACATTACCTGAAATCTGTTGCTGCCATACAGATCGCGGCAACATTTATCAATCCGATTGATGCACTAAGCTTTTTAAACAGCAATCCGGTAGATCTCATTTTTTTAGATATTCATATGCCAGGGATATCAGGTATCGAATTTATTCAGTCCATGAAAAACAGGAATGTGCAGGTTATACTTACTACTGCATATAAGGAATTTGCGACCGAGGGCTTCGATCTTGATGTGGTTGATTATTTAGTTAAACCTATCCCGCTGCCCCGTTTTTTACAAGCAATAAACAAGGCTCAAAAGATAATCCACTCTAAAAAAACCAATATGCCGGCTAACCAGCAGGATGATGATTATTTTATGGTTAAAACAGAGGCTAAAGGTAAAATGCTTAAAATTAATATCGCTGAAATTGATTTTGTTGAGGGTATGAAAAATTATATTTCTTTTCACCATAACGGGATTAGAACGCTCGCGCTGCTAACCATGAAAGATGTAGAGGAAAGATTACCCAAAGCGCAATTTATCCGGGTACAGAAGTCGTTTATAGTTGCACTTAATAAAATTACTTCAATAGATGGGAACAGGATTATTTTAAAAGGTATTTCGGCTGAAATATTAATTGGCGAAACCTATCGGAGAGATTTTTTGGATATGATGAAGCAAAAGTTGATCTCTTGAGCATTGAGCGAAAAACAGAGGGCAGAGCGCACAGCATTGGCTATTAAGCAGATACGCTTCTTCTAACTATACTTTGTAAATCTGCGTCCTTTCTGCGAAATCTGCAGGAAACAAAAATCAGTTTTTAGCTTTATTTCCGCTCATCATCTTTTTATGCGATTCTTCTATCTGAGGTAGATCTTTTTTATATTGTTCAACATCCCATGCAATACCCATATCAATCAGATAAGTGGTGTAAGATCCAAGACCTATATCTGCTCTGCGGGCATCAACATGATCTGGATCGATCATGGGCATGATGGTATATTTATTGGTCTGCATATTCCAGGCTACCTGACTTCCATAAATCTGTTTCCTGCCCTGAAACATTGCAATCCTATCTTCGAGCAGCGCCAGACTGGTGGCTTTTAGTTTTTTGTTCTTTGCAGCAATTCGCATAATAGGCAAGTATTTTTCCTGCGTTTTCAAATCTGCATGCTGAATCACCATGAATAAGGCTGAGTTGGCAGCCTCCCCTATTTCATCGGTACTTAACCAACCGTATTGATCAATAATTGCTGATACCGTAATCAGGTTCAAAGAGTCTACTTTATTGATCAACTCAAAATGTTTACGCAGTGTATCTTTTAATTTAAGACTATCATCTGCAAAGTGGTTCCTGATATCGTTGAGCTGGCCTCTGTAAACCTGATCTAATCGTCCAATAGAATCAAGTTGCCCTATCAAAATACTTTTATCATTTATTTGACAAAAGGACGAGCTGGTAAATAACAGGAAGATAATCGGTAAATATATAAGTCTCATTAGTATTCAAGGTAAAAGCGTTACAGCTAATATCATAATAATCTTTAGCCTTGGCAAATCGAATCGGCCTGACACTAGCCAAATTTTAACCACAATAAACCTATAATTAACCCCTCTTATCATTCAATTACATAGCCAAACCTCTCCCCTATTTTCTTTACAGAATAATAGAATTGCCTACCCCAAAAAGCACTATCTTTGCACAAATCATAAAAAATAAAATATGCTTAAAGGATTTTTTAACGTACCTACCCCGGTTAACGAGCCCATTAACAGCTATGCACCAGGCACAAAAGAGCGTTCGCTTTTAAAAGAGGCTATTGCCGAAGCGCGTGCTAAACAATTGGATATTCCGATGTTTATTGGCGGACAAGAGGTACATACTCAAAATAAAAAGAAAGTAGTAGCTCCGCACGATCATCAACATGTACTGGCTACCTTTAGTTATGGCGATAAAAACCATGTAAAACAAGCCATAGATGCTGCTTTGGCCGCCAAGGCAGATTGGGAAGCTTTAGCCTGGGAACACAGAGCTGCTATTTTTATGAAAGCTGCTGATTTGTTTGCTACAAAATACCGCTACCAAATTAATGCGGCAACCATGCTTGGGCAAAGTAAAAATGCTTATCAGGCTGAAATTGATGCTGCTTGCGAACTGGTAGATTTCTTGCGTTTTAACGTAAGTTATATGCAGGATATTTATGGCCAACAGCCACCGGTATCACCAAATGGTATGTGGAACAGAACAGAACAACGGCCTTTAGAGGGTTTTATATTTGCTTTAACACCTTTCAACTTTACCGCAATTGCCGGTAATTTACCTTCTTGTGTAGCCATGATGGGTAATGTGGTGGTATGGAAACCTGCCGATACCCAGGTTTATGCGGCTAATGTAATTATGAATGTTTTCCGTGAAGCAGGCTTACCTGACGGCGTAATTAATCTTATTTTTGCAGATGGTCCTGAAGTTGGCGATGTGGTTTTTAATCATGCTGATTTTGCAGGCATTCACTTTACAGGCTCAACAAAAGTTTTTCAGGAAATCTGGAAAACAATCGGAACAAACATCCATAAATACAAATCATATCCACGCATCGTTGGTGAAACTGGTGGTAAAGATTTTATTTTGGTTCACCCAAGTGCAGATGTTGCAGCTTCGGCTACTGCTATTGTACGTGGTGCTTTTGAATACCAAGGACAAAAATGTTCTGCAGCCAGCCGTACTTATATCCCAAAAAGCCTGTGGCCTGAGATTAAAAAATTAATGATCAGGGATTTAGCTTCATTTAAAATGGGCGGAACAGAAGATTTCGGTAACTTTATTAATGCAGTTATTGATGAGCGTTCTTTCGATAAACTGGCTAAATATATTGATCAGGCTAAAAAAGATAAAGGTGTAGAAGTTATTGCCGGTGGCAACTATGATAAGAGCAAAGGTTATTTTATTGAACCTACTGTTCTAGTGGTTGACGATCCAAAATATACCACCATGTGTGAGGAACTTTTTGGTCCGGTACTATCTGTTTACGTATACGAAGATCAGGAATTTGACCAGATTTTAGAAATAATTGACACCACTTCACCCTATGCCTTAACGGGAGCTATTTTATCACAGGATAGATATGCTATAGAAAAAGCCAGTTATGCCTTACGCAACTCAGCTGGTAATTTTTACATTAACGACAAATGTACAGGTGCCGTAGTTGGGCAACAACCATTTGGTGGAGCAAGAGGATCAGGTACCAACGATAAAGCCGGGGCAATGATTAATTTATTGCGTTGGGTTTCTCCACGTACCATTAAAGAAACTTTTAATCCTCCAACTGATTACCGTTATCCATTCTTAGCAGAAGATTAATATTAAATACAAGGCCAGACATCATTGTCTGGCCTTTTTTATGTGTATGATCCTCGTTTACAAATGGGATTGGGGAGAAAAGCGATTGCATCACATAAATTTATCAAAGACACGATCTACCAATTTAAAGATGTAAAACCAATCTTCTTTTTTACTGTTCTATATAATAGCTTAAATAAGACCATGGAAAACAAAAAAGAAAACAACGAAAATCTCGGCAATAAAGACATCGAAAACACTGCCGATAAAAGCAATATGCCCGATCAGTTGGTACCCCGCCACCGCAGCAACGATAACGAAAAGAAAAATACGGTAGAAAGCGATGCCGGTAACTTGGGTAGAAATTTTGGAAGAGGCGATTTTGGATCCGAAGAAGCCAGAGAAGATGCCGAAAAAGGCAATAAAGGCCATGCCGGCAATATGCCGAACAGTACAGAAAAATGAAAGCTCCCGATGTAAAACCGGAAGCTTTCCCTAACAACTAAAAAATAACACCTATGGGGTGTTTTATCCTACCTTAAACGCAGGGGCAACATCATCAAGACAGTTACAAGTTACTTTCAGGTCTTTGATGATTCCTGTTTTTAGGCTATAAACCCAGGCATGTACAGCTAACTCCTGACCATTTGCCCAGGCACTTTGTACAATCGAGGTATTGGTCACATTTGCAGCGCCCTCAATAGCATTTAACTCCACTAAACGATCAAATCTCTGATCAGGATCCTTGATTGTAGCCATTTCACGTTCGTGGGTACGGTACACATCGCGAATATTTCTCAACCAGTTATCAATAATACCCACTTGTTTATTGCCCAAAGCAGCTTTAACACCACCGCAACCATAATGGCCACAAACAATAACGTGTTTAACCTTTAATACATTAATAGAATAATCCAGTACTGAAAGCAGGTTCATATCCGTATGTACAACCACATTGGCTATGTTTCTATGCACAAAAATGTCACCTGGTCTGGTATTCGTAATCTGATTGGCCGGTACACGGCTATCTGAGCAGCCGATCCATAAAACCGGTGGGCTCTGACCTTCTGATAATTTATCAAAAAAAGCAGGATCGTTGTCTATTGTATCTTTAACCCAGTCTTTATTACCCTGTAATAAGTTCTCGTAAGTTATATCTTTTGTATCTAATGTTTTTGCGCACATAACTATAATTTATTAATGTCTTCTTCTACTGTTATATTTAATTTTGGTACTGTATAATGCTTTTGGATATTCTCCAGGGTTACGATAATACCTTTTGTATAAGCATTATGTTTATAATTGTAAATGGTTTCCAATACATCAGGATCGATATACCTGGCATTCGAACCATCAATAATTACATTTGTTTCTTTAGGGATATTCGTTAAAACTACCTGTATCGCTGCTTTATTTAAAAAAGAAACCTCTTCTGCTAGTTTAATCCTGATATTCTTTTTGTCGCCTTCGTTTGTAATTCTGTAAAAAAAGGGGTTGCGCATATTGGTACGTAATAAATAAAAAATCGAAACCAACATACCCACAGCCACACCTTTTAACAGATCGGTAAATAATACCGCCAATACTGTAACTACAAATGGTACAAACTGATCCCAGCCTTTGTGGTACATGTGTTTAAATAAACTGATCCTGGTTAACTTGTATCCCGTTACCAAAAGAATTGCTGCTAAACACGATAATGGAATCATGTTAATGAGTCCTGGAATAAACAACAGCGACAATAACAACCAAATACCATGAAAAATAGCCGACATCTTGGTTCTGCCACCAGCCCCTACATTTGCCGAACTCCGCACGATTACCGATGTCATAGGTAAACCACCCACCATACCGCTAGTAATATTACCTAAACCCTGGGCAATTAACTCTCTGTTTGTAGGCGATACACGTTTAATCGGATCGATTTTATCCACAGCCTCAATACTGAGTAAAGTTTCTAAACTCGCTACAACAGCAATGGTTACGGCTACTATATACACATTTTTATTGGCCAGCTGAGAAAAATCGGGCATCGTAAATAGCCCCAAAAATTCGCCGAAACCATTTACTACCGGGATTTTCACCATTTGATCAGCACGTAAAGGATGATCTGTCCCGGCAAAAAGTATAGTTCCAAGAACTCCTAAAGTTACCACCAATAATGGAGCAGGTACAACCGCCAATTTTGGAAACTTAGGCCACAAAATCAAAATAGCTATTGATAACAGACTGATAACTACCGCAGCCAAACTAAAATGGCTTATTGCTGCACTAATCGCAGAAAAAGTGTTTTCGTGATCTTGTTGAAAGAAACCTTCGTCGCCAGTAAAATCGGTATCAACGCCCAATGCATGCGGTAATTGTTTTAAGATTAAAATCAGTCCGATGGCAGCAAGCATCCCCTCAATTACGCTTGAAGGAAAGTAATTACCAATGGTTCCGGCTTTAACCAGGCCTAAAACCATCTGGAATACCCCTGCCAATACAACAGCAAGTAAAAATGTAGGATAGCTTCCTAACGAAGTTATTGCACCTAAAACAATAACCGTTAAACCTGCAGCAGGGCCACTAACACTTAATTGCGAGCCGCTAAAAGAGGCAACAACAATTCCCCCTATAATTCCGGTAATTAAACCGGCAAATAAGGGTGCGCCAGAAGCTAAGGCAATACCCAAACATAGTGGTAAAGCCACTAAAAACACAACAATACTTGAAGGTAAATCTTTCTTTAAATTCTTTTTAAGAAAATATTTTTTCACGTCCGAACCTGAAAAGGCCGGGTTAAACTTTTGCATAACGATATAATTATCTAGTAAATTTTAACGAATAAAATCGCAGGGGATAAAAAACAAGCTACAAAAAGAATTTACGTACTATATAAATTTAAACATAGCAATAACGCCCAATACCATTGAGCAGGCAATTGATACCCCAAAAAATAATGACTAGATAAAGTTAGGCGGAGGTGTTGGAACAGTAGGATGATATGGGTCTACATATCTTTTAAAATGTTCTATAAAACTGCTCTTCAAAAAGAAATGGCTTGAAGAGAACTCGTAAGAAAAGATAGGATGATTAAGCTCGATGAGTTTGAAATCAGTAAACTTTGCAGTGTCTTTGGCGGCATCCTTTCCGCCTTCATGCTCTAACTCAATTTGCATGATTACAGCATTCATAATTTCCTTGTCAATACTCGTAAAAAATACCGGCGCTCCAGATATACCCATCTTCGACATGAAGATGACCATAAAAGTGGCAACGATTAAATACTTGTATTTCCTAAAAAACATTTAATTTCTAATGCTATTTTAATTCTTATGATTACAAAAGTAAACGGATTATTGGTTTTTCAATACTTTAAGCTGTAAAAAAAATGTAATTTAAGTAAAATGCAGGCACCTTTCAAGCAAAAACAGGATTCTTTATAACTTTTGAAAACAGTTGGTTCCATTATTATCGGTTAGTTCAGTCCTGCCATCCGCTAAATCTTTTTGGCAAAATTAACTATAAATTCAAAATCAATTAAAGCCAAAAAGGATACCACTTCTGTCGGGTTTAATTAACAACAACCTGCTCCCAAACCGCACTATTTTACCTGTAGGCGGATGAAAGATTTGGGTTCCGTTCATCAGCCTGGAGTTAAATAAACCCGATTGCCGGGAAGAGCTTCCGATCCTTCATCGGAACTCGTACCAAAAAGCGGGGCCAAACCTGCCAAAAGCAAAGAACCAACCGTTTCCAAATATTTATATTTTTTTTCTTTTTAGGAAATGAACAGTCAGTATTTCATAGATGTTGTAGCCTCGTCATCTGTTTTACCTAACATCGCGTGCTTTGAATAAAATAATACCTCGCTTACCTTGCATTACCAACAGTAATTTTTAATTTTAAAAACTCATCGCATTGCAATGGATAAAAAAATAGTATTACTTAAAGATAAAATCAACCAGGCAAATCTTGGCGGCGGACAGGCCCGTATCGACAGTCAGCATACAAAAGGTAAACTTACCGCCCGCGAGCGCATCCATTTTTTAATGGATGATGGCAGCTTCGAGGAAATTGGCATGATGGTGACCCACCGAAGCACCGACTTTGGCATGGAACGCGAAAAATATCTGGGCGATGGTGTGGTAACGGGTTATGGAACAATTAATGGCAGATTAACCTATGTATTCTCTCAGGATTTTACCGTGTTTGGCGGTTCACTTTCTGAAACCCATGCCGAAAAAATCTGCAAGCTAATGGATATGGCCATGAAAAATGGTGCGCCATTAATCGGCTTAAATGATAGTGGTGGTGCGCGTATCCAGGAAGGTGTTGTTTCATTGGGCGGTTATGCCGATATCTTTTATAAAAACGTGCAGGCTTCGGGGGTAATTCCGCAGCTATCGGCCATAATGGGCCCATGCGCAGGTGGAGCTGTTTATTCGCCCGCCATTACCGATTTTATTTTGATGGTAGAAAATACTTCTTATATGTTTGTTACCGGCCCAAATGTGGTTAAAACAGTAACACACGAAGAAGTAACTTCAGAAGAATTGGGAGGTGCCAGCACACATGCTACAAAATCGGGCGTTACCCATTTTGCCTGTGCCAATGAAATTGAGGCTATTCAACAGGTGAAAAAGCTATTGAGCTACATGCCGCAAAATTGCGAAGAGATAGCCGATCATTTACCTTACGAAGCAGCTGATGAAAGCCGGCCAGCACTCAATACTTTTATGCCAGAAAATGCTTCACAGCCTTACGACATACGTGAAGTGATTGCAGCCGTGGCCGATGCCGATAGCTTTTTAGAAGTACATGCCGCTTATGCAGAAAATATTGTAGTGGGTTTTGCCCGCCTTGTAGGGAGAAGTATTGGTATCGTAGCCAATCAGCCTGCTTATTTGGCAGGTGTTTTAGATAGCAATTCGTCAACCAAAGCAGCACGTTTTGTCCGCTTTTGCGATTGCTTTAATATCCCATTATTGGTATTTGAAGATGTTCCGGGGTTTTTACCAGGTACAGACCAGGAGTGGAATGGCATTATCACCAATGGGGCAAAATTATTATACGCTTTTAGTGAGGCTACTGTACCGCGCATTACTGTAATTACCAGAAAGGCATATGGTGGCGCCTATGATGTGATGAACAGCAAACATATTGGTGCAGATATGAACTACGCCTGGCCAAGTGCTGAGATTGCCGTGATGGGTGCCAAAGGCGCGGCAGAAATCATTTTTAAACGGGAAATTACTTCAGCAGAAAAGCCGGAAGAAAAATGGCTGGAGAAAGAAAAATTATATTCAGATATCTTTGCCAACCCTTATCGTGCTGCAGAACGTGGCTTTGTTGATGAAGTAATTGAGCCAGCCCAAACCCGTTTAAAGTTGATAAAAGCATTTAAAATGTTGGAAAATAAGGTGGTGAATAATCCAAGAAAAAAACATGGAAATATACCTTTGTAAGGATGGAAGATGGACAAAGTAAGATGGTAAATGGAGTCCACCATCATCCATTTTACATTATACGTCTTACACATTTAACTCCATTTTACATTACTTACATCTTACATCAAGTTACATGTTAAAAAGAGCGGATATTCTTCTCATGGCTTTTTGCACAGGCTTAATTGTAGCAAATATTTATTATTGCCAACCTTTGGTCATCTTAATTGCAAAAGAGTTTAACCTTACCGAAACCGATGCGGGAAAAATTACCTACCTCACCCAGATCGGTTACGCTTTAGGTCTTTTCCTTTTAGTACCACTAGGCGATATGTTCGAGCGTAAAAAACAGATCCTCATTATTACCGGCCTGGCGATTTTTGCCTTGCTGGTGGCTGCACTTTCACATACTTTTTTCATATTGGAAGTGGCTTCTATCCTGATCGGAACCTGTTCTATCGTACCACAATTAATTTTACCCTTAGCGGCTAATTTAAGTACCGATGAGAACCGCGGAGCCAACATTGGGATGATTATGAGTGGTTTGCTGGTTGGGATTTTAGCCTCACGAGCAGTAAGTGGAAGTATTGGCTTTTGGCTAGGCTGGAGAGCCGTTTATTATATGGCTGCAGGAATTTGTGGCATGCTCATTCTTTTAATGGCCAAACGTTTTCCACAAAGTTATCCTGCTTTTAAAGGATCCTATAAAGAACTCATGCGTTCGATGTTCAGTTACATTAAAACCCAACCCGTATTAAGGGAGACTTCGATTATTAACTTCCTGGCATTCGCCATTATTAGCGCATTCTGGACAACTATGGTATTGTTTCTAGCTAACCCACCCTTTAATTTCCAGACTTTACAGATTGGATTATTTGGAATTGCCGGGGCAGCAGGTGCATTGGCTGCACCATTGGTTGGAAAATTAAGCGATGGTAACAATCCACGCAAAAACTTAATGATTGGTTTTATATTACAAATCGTTAGTATCGCCTTGTTTTATTTTACCGGCAGCCATTTATATCTGTTTGTAATCGGAATTGTATTGATCGATATCGGTCAGCAAGCCATACATGTAACCAACCAGACCCGGATTTATACCTTAATACCAGAAGCCAGAAACAGGCTAAACACCATTTTTATGTCGGTTAGTTTTATTGGTGCAAGCTGTGGCTCTGCCCTGGGTTTGTGGCTTTGGGGCCAGGGTGGATGGGAATTATTCTGTTATGGAATGACGGGTATAATTGTCCTTAATATTTTAATTTATCAGTTCTACGGAAGAAAAAAAACAAATAACCAATCATAAAAATTTCATGAAATCTAAAAACGCAATCAAAACACTTTCAGCATTATTAATGTTTCTGGCCATTTTTGGTAAAGCAAAAGCTCAGGACAGCACTAAAGTAGAACAGCCAACTGAAGTAAAGTCACTTAATAAAATAAGACTGAGTCTTCTTTCACTACATTATGAACGGGAACAAAAAATAGGAAAACTCACCACAGTTTATGGAGGTGCAGGATTGGCCGGCACCTTTCTAATAGAATACAATTATAACTACATGGCTGGAAGTGAAACCAAAACCTACTTTGATCTGGCACCAAACCTTTACGCGGGAATCAGAAAATATTATCATTTTGAAAACAGGATTAAAAAAGGAAAAAAAACCATTAATAACGCTTCTAATTATTTTGGACTAGATGTAAGCAGTTATTTTTCTCCTTTAATTAAAGGTGGCAATCTCAATCAATATAATGTGGCAAATTGGGAGATCGGAATTACCCCGCAATGGGGTTTTCAACGCAGCATTGGCAAGAAAACAAATTTTGAGCTTTCATTGGGCCCAAATATGCGCATTAATAAATATCAAACCTATTATGGCGTTGATGGAAGAATAGGCTTCAGCTTTTTATTATAAATATGGTTCAAATTGAGCAAATATTCCCATCGCTAACCTGGCGGATCAGGCATGAGGCGATGTATCCGGAATTACCTTTTGATAGTGTAAAGCTTCCCGATGATTTTGACGGCATCCATTTTGGATTATACCTCGATCATAAATTAACTGGAGTAGTTTCTCTATTTCATGATGGTGATGTTTATCAGTTCCGTAAACTGGCCATTCTGCCCGATACTCAAAATGCAGGTTACGGCTCGCAACTAATGGCTTATATCCTTGATTTTTGTAAAATTCAAAAAGCAACAAAGTTATGGTGCAATGCACGTGTAAATGCTAAGGAATTTTATTTTAAATTTGGCTTCCAGGAAACAGATAAAACCTTTTTTAAAGATGGTTACGATTTTGTAGTAATGGAAAAAGAATTATCAAGTTAAGTTTAAAATGAGTATGAAGTCTCAAATCTGAATACTCAAATCTCATATCTATTAAAATGGCTAAGAAAAAAGACGACGAAAAGAAAAAACATGTTGCTGTGGTTACTAAAAAATCGCTGCAATTTCTGGAAGAATACATCAATAACCCTGCTCCTACCGGTTATGAATGGGAAGGACAAAAACTTTGGTTAAATTATTTAAAACCATATATCGACGAACATTTTATCGATAATTATGGCACCGCTGTAGGCGTTATTAACCCTAAAGCTGATTTTAAAGTAGTTATAGAAGCTCACGCCGATGAAATTTCATGGTATGTAAACTACATCACCAACGATGGTTTAATTTATGTGATCCGCAATGGCGGTTCTGACCATCAGATTGCACCTTCTAAACGTGTAAACATTCATACCGAGAATGGCTTGGTTAAAGCAGTATTCGGCTGGCCAGCTATCCATACGCGCCATGGGGAGAAAGAACAGGCTCCAGAGTTAAAAAACATCTTTTTAGATTGTGGTTGCACATCAAAAGAAGAAGTAGAAAAATTAGGCATCCACGTAGGCTGTGTAATTACCTACGAAGACGAGTTTATGGTTTTGAACGACCGCTACTATGTTGGCCGTGCTTTAGATAACCGTGTGGGTGGTTTTATGATTGCCGAAGTTGCCCGTTTATTAAAAGAAAACAAGAAAAAACTTCCGTTCGGTTTATACATTGTTAACTCTGTACAGGAAGAAATTGGTTTACGCGGTGCCGAGATGATTGCCCAGCGCATTAAACCAAATGTGGCCATCATTACCGATGTAACGCACGATACCACTACCCCAATGATAAACAAAAATGTTCAGGGCGATTTATCTGCAGGTAAAGGTCCGGTGGTTTCTTATGCCCCTGCTGTACAAACCAATCTGAACAAACTATTGATTAAAACTGCTGAGAAAAACAATATTCCTTTCCAGCGCCAGGCTTCATCACGTTCCACCGGAACCGATACCGATGCTTTTGCCTACTCAAATGGCGGCGTACCATCTGCATTAATTTCGCTGCCTTTACGCTACATGCATACAACCGTAGAAATGGTACACAAAGAGGATGTTGACAATGTGATCAGCCTGATTTATGAAAGCTTATTGAACATCACCAACGGTCAGGATTTCAGGGAATTTAAATAATGGAAAAAGTAAACCACCAGAAAATTATCATCAGCACCTTGTTAAAGGTTTTATTAATGATTGTTGTTATTATCATTCTTAATTCATGGCCAAATATTAGACAGAGTTTTAGTGGTAATATACCACCACTTAATTACTGGCTCAATCATAGTTTTAAAATAAGTAATATCATCCTCATTTTGGGATTTGGTGGTTATTTTTATTATAAAGATTTAACCGATCAAAAACAACTGATTGAAAAGTCAAAAAACACCAATCAGTATTAATTTCGCTTCAGATGATGTCATGTTGAGCTTGTCGAAACACCTTTAAAGGCCCTTCGACAAGCTACCATTGACAGATTCCAATAGAAAAATCGTCATTGCTAGGAACGAAGCAATCTTAATACGCACGTTGATAGCGATCGTTGTAAGGTTGCTTCGTCGGCTAAAAAAGCCTTCTCGCAATGACGATTCCTCGTTGGCACATAGCCGCTAAAACCATCTGTCACTAACATTCATTTTTATACCATAAATTATCTTCAAGATAACATTCTATATTTTGATGATACAGCCTCTCTTTTCCCCCTATACCTCCAATCGTTTTAGCTTAAGCTAATTTTGCTCAACATTGAGATAACCTCCTGATTTTAAGATTATTTTATTAAAATTCAAAATATCTTTACATTGTTTATGTAATTTACCCAGATAGTTTATCCTTTTATTTATGAACAAAAAAAATATTGATCTATCCATTATTTGTGATGGTCATTGGGATGTGGTATTCGACCACCTTGGCCTTGGTTTTTGGGAGCTGAGTATAGCAACAGGCATACTTCGTTCAACCCGGTCGTTTAAACAAAACTTTGGTTATCCGCCAGATGGTGTTTTAAGCTATGAAACTGTTCTGGGCTTAATCCTAGCAGAAGATCTTGATCATGTTCAGGATGAAGTAGAGCTTACCATTACCAAAGAAAAAAACAGTTATGATGTTGTGTACCGTATCCGCCGTCCAGATGGGAAAATCCGATGGATAAAAGCCAATGGAATACTATCCCAACAGGACGGCGAAACGTTAAAATTAATTGGAACAACTTTAGATGTTACCGATTTAAAACAATCTTAATATGAGTTACAGATCATTTAGTTCAATCCAAACAGGTCCGTGGTCGCTTGTTTTTTCCCATCCCCTAACGTGCATATCCACTCCTGCTGATTTTAAGCGATCGCTCACCTGAGGACTTAGTAAAAAATGATCAATTCTTAATCCGGCATTTCTGCCATAAGCATTACGGAAGTAATCCCAAAAGGTATAGATGGTTTCGGTTGGATATAATTTTCTGATTGCATCTGTCCAGCCCTGGGCAAGTAAATTTTTAAATGCTAAACGTGTTTCCGGACGGAATAAAGCATCTTCAACCCATCTTTCAGGTTTATAGGCATCCAGCTCGGTCGGAATCACATTATAATCTCCCGCTAAAACAACAGGTATCTTTCGCGCCAGCAACGTTGCGCTATGTGCAGCAAAACGTTCAAACCATTGCAGCTTATAATCAAACTTAGGGCCGGGTGCCGGATTGCCATTTGGCAGGTATAAACAGCCAATTACCACACCGTTTACCATTGCCTCTATATACCTGCTCTGCAGATCTTCAGGATCTCCATCCAAACCACGCTTTAATTCTGTTATTTCTAAATTTCTGGCCAGTATAGCTACTCCATTCCAGCTTTTCTGTCCATGCCAGATCGCATTATATCCTGCATCTTTAATCGCCTGTTCAGGGAATTTTTCCTGCGGTGCCTTCAATTCCTGCAGGCACACTACATCTGGCTGGGTTTCTTCCAGCCAACGTAACAGTACAGGCAAGCGGCCATTTACACCATTTACATTATAAGTAGCTATTTTCATTTTATAAAGCTCAACATTAAAACCCAAAAATAGAAGATTGTTACATTTTGATCTTAAATATTAGGCCAAATTTTGGTCAAATAATTCAGATAATTTAAAAATTTGGACTTATCTTGCAATTCATTTTGCACAGGTTCAAACAGCCCATGTTCAAAGCAGTCTCAAACAATACTTCTGCCGAATCAAAAGACATCCGTTGGTTTTATGATCAGTATGCACCCATGCTGCTTGGCTATATCAACGGCATCGTGCAAGATCATCAAAAATCAGAAGACCATTTGGTTGCTATTCTTACTTCATTTGTTCAGGACGTTGTTATTTTGCAGGAAAAATGCAGGTTAAATAGCTGGCTCCAACTGCGCCAATATGCACAAAGTAAATTAACTTTGTTTGCGGCAAAAGATCATCAGTTAAAACCTCACCCCTCATTAAACAAGGGAAGGCTGGATTTATTAGATGATTTACAGAAACGGATATTCTGTGCAATATATTACCATGGAAAATCAGTTTCATACCTGGCGGCGGCAATTGGCTGTGATGAAAGCGAAATCCGCAATCAGTTAAAATTATCAATCGATAAAATGAGGAGGACAAGTGGAAATTAATAAAATTATTGAAAGCGGTTTAATGGAGACCTATGTAATGGGAATTGCCACCGAAGAGGAGGTACAGCAAGTTTTATCGCTAAAAAAAGAATATCCGGCATTCAAAGAAGCTTTGGAACTGCTCGAATATGATATGGAATTACTGGCACAAAGCATGAGTATTGAGCCACCGGTCGGCACTTTGTCTAAAATTGAGCATGAGATCAGTGAAATCCAACGTCGTAACCAGGCGCTACAAACCACTTTCGAGCCCGAATACAGGCATGAAAAATCTAATGGGGAAAGCAGGCAGGAAAAATATATACAGGTAGAATCAGAATCTAACCAAATGCGCGTAAATAAAGCCTGGAAATGGGTATTTATTGCAGTCTTTGTATTAGGAAAAGTATTTTTAGCGTGTGCCATTTATTTTTATCTGGAGAACAGACAGGCAAAGGAACAAATCAAAGAATTGAAAATAGAACTAAAACAAAAGATCAGGTAAAATTATGCTGAATTTAACAGATAAAACCTGTCTTTTTTAAAACCAATACTAAACTGAAATGTTTAGTTGTTAAGATTCATTCATGTTTGAGCGCATGTTTTGAGTTTAGATATAGGGATAGGCTTCTAGTCTATCCCTTTTTTATGTTCAAACAAGTTTATTGCTATTCAGCAATGCCTTCACCTTCTCTTGCAGGTTGATAATATCAAAAGGTTTTTCGATGATATCATTGGGAGTACAGTTTAAGTTATCCATATTCAAAGCCGAAAACAATATAACTGGCAAGTATGCTGTTTTAGGATTATGCTTTAACTTATTGCAAATTTCCCGGCCATCATACTGACCAATAAGTATATCCAATAAAATAATATCTGGTAAAAAATTAGCGATTGTTTCTTCTAAATTTCCAGCATTTAAAATACCTCTTATATGATAATGTTCTTCCTCGAAAATTAATTTAATAATATCATGAATGTTCTCATCATCATCAACTATAAGAATTTTCTTAACTAGCGTGTTGCTCATTTGCAGCAAATCTAGTTGAAGTGGCTTAGTTCATACAAGGTATTTATACCCGAATTTACCGAATAAATATTAGGCAGCTAAACCAGACTTATAATTTTTAAGCATTTTTTTCAGCAAGCCTCTGGCCACGTGTATTTTCGTTTTTACAGTGCCCAGGGGAATGTTTAGCTCGGCAGCAATTTCATGGTATTTATACCCTTCAAAATAACGGCAAAAGCAAAACCGGCAATCCTCAGGCAAAGCATTTAGCGATTTCTGAATATCCTCCATTACAAACTTTGTGGCACCACCATTTGATGATGCACTTGGAACCAGTTGGATGGAAGTTAGATCTTCTTCCTGCTGGATCATTTCATTCTTACGTTTTACCTTATAGTAATGATTAAGAAAGGTATTTTTCAGGATGGTAAAAAGCCATGCCCGCACGTTGCTTCCCATTTCAAATTTAGCCGAAAACCTAAATGCTTTCATAAAGGTATCCTGAACTAAATCGGCAGCGTCGTCTTCGTCATGTGTGTAGGCTAATGCGCGATCGAAAAGTGGTTGTCTGTACTGATAGATGTCGCAATTGAAATTTAAGGTATCCATATTAGTTAAGGCTGATGTAATTATTCAACAAACAGCAATACCTTATGTTATTTGTAAAAATACCCGATTTTTTACGGTTTATTTAAATCACTCAAAAAAGCCTCTAAAAATGACCAAAAACACTAGTCTACATAACCATTTCGCATAGCAAAACGAATTAAAGATGCGGAGTTTTTTGTCCCGGTTTTACTAATTAAAGCTTCTCTTTGACTCTCTACTGTTCGCCTGCTTAAGTACAATTTATCGGCAATTTCCTGATTCGTCAAGCCATCAGCGATGAGTTTTAACACATTAATTTCGCGCTCTGTGAAGTTAATATCGGTATTCATTTTTCGCGAAAGCATATTCAGCTGCGTATTAAAACGCTCTAAAATGGAAATGCACATATTAGAAGAAAGATACCGTTTTCCCTTCATTACGTGTTTTAGGCAAAACAGCAATTCATCTTCTTCAATATCTTTTGACAGGTAAGCAAAAGCACCTGATATTAAAGCATTTGATGCATATTTTTCATCTTCTAAAATAGACAAAACCACTACCTTTGTATTGTATCCACGCTCTTTAATCGTATTGGATAAAGCTATTCCATCAAGCCCTGGCATTACAACATCTGATAAAATGATATCAGCTTTTGTTCCTTTTTCAAGAAGCTCCAAAACGGCTAAGCCATCTGGTACTTCTGCAACAACATTGATGCCTTCGTGTTTTTCTATAAGCGCTTTAAGAGAGGTCCGGATGATATGGTGATCGTCCGCAAGAATAATGTTAATCATAATTCAAATATAACTTACGCCATTTTAAAATTAAAACGGCTACTTAGGCAGCTCTATGTAGAAGGTAGTTCCGATACCAATTTTGCTTTTAAACCAGATTTTCCCCTGATGTAACTCAACAATTGCCTTGATTATGCCCATACCAAATCCGCCTGATTCCTCTCCCTTAAGACCTGGTCTCAAAGTTTCGGGTAAATGGTTAAAAAGGCCGGCCTGCAGTTCTTCCGGAATACCGATCCCGTCATCAGCTACGGTGATTAAAACGGAACTTTCATATTCTTCGGCATGTAGTGTAATATTTCCATAATCAGGAGTAAATTTTATGGAATTTGAGATGAGGTTATTGATGACCTGCAAAAATTTCATACTATCCAGGTTCAGATAAATCTGCTCTGACGGACTGGTGAACTTAATGTTTTTCATTTTACCTAGTTTTGATCGTTTATAAAAACGAACTACATCTCTAAGTTCCCAAACCAAATCTGCCCGCTCTTTCCCAATTTCAATTACTGATGATTTTAAAAATTCACGATTAATCATGCTCCGTACCAAAAGCAGGTTACGCTCACACATTTCCTGAATAAAATCCAGCGAGTTTATCATCTGCTCATCGCCCGTTTTTGAAATGTCCTCTTTCATGGATGAAGCAGTTAATTTCATCATGCCCAGCGGTTCTTTTAAATCGTGCGCCAATACTTCCAGTGTTATATTCTTTCGGGCATTTATTTGTTCGATGTGAATTTTATTATGGCGTGCCACAGTAGTATCTTCTACCGTACCCACTAAATGCTTAACATCCCCATCAATAACAGAAAATACAATTACACGTACATATTTTTCCTTATTGGCAAACAGCAAACGGAATTCATATTTTTTCTCCGTACGCGCTTCAAGGCATTCCATGCGGCATGACATCACATGTGTTACATCCTCAGGGTGTACACGCCCCAGAAGTAGCTGTGGATTAGTGATAACTTCATCAGAATCGAGTTCCCAAATATTACCTATCGATTTATTTAGATATGAAAAATTTTGCGCTGTATAGTTGAAAATAAAATAACCATCAAGAGAACGTTCACCAAGATTACAAAAAAGCTCTTTATTCAATTCGACCATGATTTAATGTTTGATAATCTGCCACTAAACGATATAAATAATGAATCAGCAGTCACATTTCAAACAGCACAAGGGTAAAAAAGTTTTATACAAAAAGAATGGGTGTAACTACTTAGCATAAGAAAGGGTAGATAGCTGTTGACTCAGCTCCAGAGATATTAACATTTTCCACACGATGTGTAAAATTATTTGATGCATTAAAACTAACTATTGCCTAAATTATTAAACATAAAGAAAAGACAAAAAAGTCCTGTGAGCGGGAGATCCGCGGAGGGCAGGCACACCATAAAGAAGTTACAGTTCTTCCTACCAATAGCCATCGCACAGGTGGCTATTTTGTTTTACATCAGGCTGATTAAAAAACATTTTACCTGTTGAGCTGATTTCTTCACAGCAATTAAATTCACTACAAAATAAATCATTCCGCGGCGCATCATAAGCAAGCCAAAAAGAAAGAGACCTTCGGAGGTAAGACCGTGTTGTATGGCAAAACAATCAATTATACCTCACTAATATAAATTTTATAAAAAAATTATCCCACATGATGACAATTTTATATTTATGAGACGGCTTCTTTTTTGGTGGTGTCAGGTATTTCTACTTAATGTTTAACTTTTGTTTTCCTTTGGATTGCAATAGTTTAAACTTCACCAGTAAGTTGATAATAGCTTACTCACTGCCAATTTACTTTGCGCTTTGCCTAGAGCCCTCTCTACATTCCCATCCTAAAATCTTACATTTATACAATAAAATTGAACATTCCCTTTATTAATTTGTTAAACCATCATGGACTACATAGACTATTATAAAATCCTCGATTTAAAAAAAGATGCAACCACTGAGGATATTAAAAAAGCTTATAGAAAATTAGCCCGAAAACATCATCCGGATCTTAATCCCAACAATGAAGAAGCCAATAAAAAATTTCAGCAAATTAACGAGGCTAACGAAGTTTTAAGCGATCCCGAAAAACGGAAGAAATACGATAAATACGGCAAAGATTGGCAGCATGCCGATCAGCTTGATGCGCAGCAACAGCAGCAAAGACAATACCAGTCGCAAGGCCAGGGTTATGGAGGCAATAGCTATTCTGGTGGTTTTGGTGGCGAAGATTTTTCTGATTTCTTTTCCTCCATGTTTGGTGGCGGTGGCGGCAGAAGCAGCAGAAATTCACCTTTTAAAGGCCAGGATTACAATGCTGATTTACAGTTAAACCTACTTGATGCCTATACCACCCACAAACAAACCTTAACTGTTAATGGCAGGCAAGTACGCATTACCATTCCAGCTGGTGTAGAAAACGGACAAAAGATCAAACTTCCGGGCTATGGCGCGCCGGGAGTTAATAATGGCCCTCCAGGCGATCTGTTTATAAAATTCAATATTACCGATGACCCCAAATTCAAACGAAAAGGGAACGACATTTATATCCAGGAGGAAATAGATCTGTATACCGCCATTTTGGGTGGCGAAAAAATTGTAGAAACCTTAAATGGCAAAGTCAAACTTAAAGTGCCTGAGGGAACACAGCCAGATGCTACTTTAAGATTAAAGGGCAAAGGGTTTCCGGTTTACAAAGAAGATAACCAGTTCGGCGATCTGTATATTAAATGGCAGGTTAAAATACCCACCCAGCTAAATGCTGAACAAAAAGAACTATTCGAAAAACTTTCCAAATTCTAACCATTATGGAAACCTATCTAATACCTGTAGAAGAAATTTGCACTTATCACCATGTAGAAATCAATTTTATCCATTCTCTTGAAGATTTTGGACTGCTCCGTACCACCGTTAAAAAGCAATCTGTCTTTTTGCCTGTCGATGAATTATCTAAACTGGAGCAGTACCTGCGTTTAGCAAAAGATCTGCAGATTAATCTGGAAGGTATTCATGCCGTTTCTCATCTGCTTAATCAATTGCAAAATATGCAACAGGAAATAACCGTTCTTCAGAACGAACTAAATTATTATAAGCAACTTAACCCGTAATACTAAACAGCCATTTGTCCGGTATTTCAGATTAAAAGTGCCAACAAAAACACAACCTTCTAAGATATGTTTCTTAAATTGGCAATCTAATTTTAAAAAATGAGCGATCTTTCTTCAAAATTCATCGAAAAAATAAAATCATCCTATGCTCCTTCGGGGTCGTACATTTATTTAGGCGCCGGAATTTTAGACGGACAGGTTTACAGCGAAGCCGAAGTTAATTTATCATTAAAAATGATGAACAGACATGGTTTAATTGCCGGAGCAACAGGAACTGGAAAAACACGTACCCTGCAATTATTAGCAGAACAGTTATCAGATGCTGGTGTTCCAGTATTTATGTTGGATGTTAAAGGCGATTTATCAGGTTTAAGCCAACCAGGAGCCGTTAATCCGAAAATAGAAGAAAGAGCACAACAACTCAACAAAACTTTTTCGCCAACAGGTTTCCCTGTTGAGATTTACTCCCTTTCGGGTAAAATGGGCGCTCAGATGCGTGCAACTGTACTTGAATTTGGGCCTACGCTATTATCAAAAATTTTAGATTTAAACGACACACAAGCAGGTGTTTTAGCAGTTATCTTCAAATATGCCGATGATAATAAACTACCAGTAATCGATTTAAATGATTTAAAAAAACTAGTCTCATATCTTTCAGAAGGTGCCGGGGCAGCAGAAATCAAAAGCAGTTATGGCAGTATTTCTACTGCAACATCAGGTACCATGCTAAGAAAAATAGTTGCCATAGAACAGCAAGGATTAGGTGGTATGTTTGGCGAAAAATCGTTTGATATAGAAGACCTTTCCGAACGGGTTGATGGCAAAGGAACCATTAGTTTGTTAAACATCTCTGATGTTCAAAACCAGCCCATATTATACTCTACATTTTTATTAAGCTTATTGGCTGAATTATTTAATACCATGCCCGAAGTTGGCGATTTAGACAAACCAAAGCTGGTATTCTTTTTTGATGAGGCCCATTTATTATTCAAAAATTCTTCTAAAGCATTTTTAGAACAGATAGAAACCATTATCAGGCTCATCCGTTCTAAAGGTGTTGGTGTTTTCTTTTGTACACAGGCACCTACCGATGTTCCGGAAAGTGTTTTAGGCCAGTTGGGTAACCGCGTGCAGCATGCCTTGAGGGCTTTTACTCCAAATGATGTAGATGCTCTTAAAAAGACAGTTAATACCTACCCGAAATCAGATTTTTATGAGATCGATAAAATATTAACCTCATTGGGAACCGGACAGGCTTTGGTTACTGTTTTAAATGAAAAAGGTATTCCGACTGAAGTTTCGGCAACCATGCTTACCCCACCAAGGGCCATAATGGGGCCATTAACTGCTGCAGATTTTGATCAGGTGGTTCACGCCAGTCCGATGTATACAAAATATAAAGATGCAATTGATCGGGAAAGTGCCTACGAAATTTTAACCCGGCGCATTAACGACCAAACTGCTGTTGTAGAACAACAAAAACAAGAAGCCGAAGCCCAAAAACAGGCCGAAAAGGAAAGCAAACCCAAACCTGGCGAAAAAAGTCTGGTTGAACAAGTAATGGGCGCGACAATAACCCGCCAAATTGGTAAAGAAATTGTTCGCGGTATTTTTGGCATGCTCACCGGCAAGAAAACAAGATCAAAAACCGGTGGTGGACTTTTTGGATTCTAAACAAATTATTTAACCTTTAAAACGCTCAAATTATTAATTTCGCAATACGAACCAGAGAGGATTGTTCTATTAATCATCAAAAAGTTCGGCACTAACAAAAATTAACAAGTAATAAATGAAACCCACCCTATTAATATTGGCAGCCGGTATGGCAAGCCGTTATGGAAGTATGAAGCAGATTGATGGTTTTGGTCCAAATGGCGAAACGATTATCGATTATTCAATATACGATGCAATTAATGCCGGCTTTGGTAAAGTTGTATTTATCATTAAAGAAGAGTTTGTAGATAACTTTAAAGCTATTTTCGAACCTAAACTTGCAGGAAGAATAGAAACAGATTATGTTTTCCAAAATTTCGATTTAAAACAGTTCGGAATAGAAGAAGAAATTTATAGAGAAAAACCTTGGGGTACTGCACACGCAATCCTATCAGGTAGAAATGTAGTTAAAGAACCATTCTGCGTAATTAACGCTGATGATTATTATGGTTTCGATGCCTTTAAAAAAATGGTTGATTTCTTAACCACGGAAGTGACGGATAGCAATTATTCAATTATCGGTTACGAAATTGGCAAAACTTTATCTGAGTTTGGCGCTGTTTCCCGCGGTGTTTGTAAAGTAGATGCAGCCGGTAATCTGGAAGAAATTATAGAACGCACAAAAGTTTATCCTAAAGACGGTAGTATCTTTTACGAAGAAAATGGCGAAGAATTCCCATTGGCCTTTGAAACACCTGTATCGATGAATTTCTGGGGTTTTACACCAGCAGTATTCAAAATCACAGAAGATCTTTTTAGAGAATTTGTGCAGGCGAACAAAGATAAACCTAAGGCAGAATTTTTTATTCCATTAATTGGAGAAAACCTGGTAAAAAGCAATACAGCAACCTTTAAAGTTGTACCAACCTCAAACAAATGGTTCGGTGTAACTTACAAAGAAGACAAGCCTTATGTTCAGGATAGTATTGACCAATTGGTTAAAAACGGAACATATCCGGAAAAACTTTGGAATTAAATTTTAGATTCTGAAGTTTTAAAAGACTAAGGATACGCTAAAGAAAATATCAATTACACAAATAGGTACGGGTTTAATTAACCGTACCTATTTGCTTTCTCCATAAGCAGAAGAAAAGATATATTCTTCAAAATATCAATAATCTGGTATTTAAATCGCCACAAGCTATTGCAAATAACCTCAGACTAATAGCTGATTATCTTGCTTTTACCTATGCTGATTACATTTTTATAAAACCGGTTTCGATAACTCAGCGAAGAAATAGGCCTACCTTCACAACGAATACTGGCTTATGGCTTCATTTGCGCCAAATATGTTTTCATTTAATAAGTCTAATAGTAGCTTGCGGTGCAATACGCCAAACAAAGAGAAGAACATGAGAATCAATAATTTTAAAGTCTGGCTTTTTATTTCCGCTTCGCTCCTTTTTGTCCTTTTTACTTTCATAACATTCATTGCATCTGGATTGGTTGATGAAGGTACCGATGGAAACAGCTCGACTGTACAAGCAATAGCTAAAGCATATTATATTTTCCGTTTCCCTACACATACTTTGTTTTTTCAATTTATGAATGGTCCTATTTTCTTCTTTGGACTATTGATCAATTGTTTGTTTTATGGTTTTTTCACTGAGCGAATTGTTTTTATATTGAGTAATAAAAAATTAGCTACCAGGTTATGACCATATAAGACATTTAAGGTCATATAAGTACTTTTCCAAACCTTCCGCATGTTTTGAAAATCTGCGAGGCTTAAAACACCTGCCATAAACAACAAGCCCTTCTTCCTAAACCCGACAGCAGCGAAAATACTTTTTAAAGTATGGCCTTAATACAAAGCAATTGCAACAGATGGAAAAGATACTTCGTTCCTCAGCATGACAGAAGTTTAAAAAGATTGTAGCGAATGGCGGGACTGCAGTTCCCGAAAAGTACCGGAACACTCATTTCCAAAATCTTTTGAACCATATAAGACATATAAAAACATATAAGCCCTTTTTGACACCCTGCGAGATTTAGCCCATAAAAAAAGCGCTCCGATTTTACACCGGAACGCTTTCTATATTTAAATCTTCGGACTTTACGGACCTCAGACTTTCTGACTTTAAGACACTATTTCTTATCGTCTTCTTTTACTTCTTCAAAATCAACATCAGTAACGTTATCGCCACCACCTTGAGGTTGACCATCAGCTTGTGGTTGTTCACCACCCTGAGGCTGACCGCCGTCTTTATACATTTCTTCTGATGCTACGTTCCATGCATTTTGCAATTCAGCTTGCGCTGCATCGATATCTGCGAAGTTACGTGATAAATGCGCTGCTTTCAATTTCTCTAAACCAGCTTCGATTGGCGCTTTTTTATCCGCAGATAATTTATCACCAAACTCTTTTAATTGTTTCTCAGTTGAGAAAATTAAAGCATCAGCTCCGTTGATTTTATCAGCTTCTTCTTTTTGCTTAGCATCATCTGCTGCATTAGCTTCAGCTTCTTCTTTCATTTTTTTGATCTCAGCATCAGTTAAACCTGAAGATGCTTCGATACGGATTTTTTGCTCTTTACCAGTCGCTTTATCTTTAGCACTTACGTGTAAAATACCGTTGGCATCAATATCGAAAGATACTTCTACCTGAGGCACACCACGAGGTGCTGGTGGAATACCATCTAAAATAAAACGGCCAATTGTACGGTTTTGGCCAGCCATTGGGCGCTCACCTTGTAAAATATGGATCTCTACTGAAGGCTGGTTATCAGCTGCAGTTGAGAAAGTTTCCGATTTTTTAGTTGGGATAGTTGTGTTAGACTCGATTAATTTAGTCATTACGCCACCCATGGTTTCGATACCTAATGATAAAGGCGTAACGTCTAATAACAATACATCTTTCACATCACCAGTTAACACACCACCTTGAATAGCAGCACCAATTGCTACAACCTCATCAGGGTTAACACCTTTACTTGGCTCTTTACCGAAGAAAGCTTTAACCGCTTCCTGGATTGCAGGGATACGGGTTGAACCACCTACCAAAATAATTTCGTCGATATCGCTTGTGCTTAAACCAGCATTTTTCAAAGCAGATTTACAAGGATCGATAGTACGTTTAATTAAGCTATCAGCCAATTGCTCAAATTTAGCACGAGATAATGTACGCACTAAGTGTTTAGGGCCGCTGGCATCAGCAGTAATGTATGGTAAGTTAATTTCTGTCGAAGTGGTGCTTGATAACTCAATTTTAGCTTTCTCAGCAGCTTCTTTTAAACGTTGTAAAGCCATTGGATCTTTTGCAAGGTCCATGCTGTTTTCTGATTTAAATTCTTCAGTTAACCAATCGATAATAATGTGGTCAAAGTCATCACCACCTAAGTGTGTATCACCATCAGTAGATTTTACTTCGAAAACACCATCGCCTAATTCTAATACAGAAACGTCATGAGTACCACCACCACAGTCAAACACAACAATTTTCATGTCTTTGTGTGCTTTATCTAAACCATAAGCTAAAGCAGCTGCAGTTGGCTCGTTAATGATACGTTTTACAGTTAAACCTGCAATTTCGCCAGCTTCTTTAGTAGCCTGACGTTGTGCATCATTAAAATAAGCTGGTACAGTAATAACTGCTTCTGTAACTTCCTGACCTAAGAAATCTTCAGCAGTTTTTTTCATTTTCTGCAAAATCATTGCAGAAATCTCTTGTGGAGTATATTTTCTGTCGTCGATTTCAACACGTGGTGTATTGTTATCACCTTTAACCACTTTATAAGGTACACGCCCAGCTTCTTTCGCACTTTCGTCGTAGCTGTTACCCATAAAGCGTTTAATCGAATATATCGTTTTTGTTGGGTTGGTTATAGCCTGACGTTTAGCAGGCTCGCCAACCTTACGCTCACCGTTTTCTGCAAAAGCAACAATAGACGGTGTAGTACGTTTACCCTCACTGTTTGCGATAACTACAGGCTCGTTGCCCTCCATTACGCTCACGCAAGAGTTTGTTGTTCCTAAGTCTATTCCAATAATTTTTCCCATTGTATTTTTATTTTTCTCTTTTTAAAGTATTATAATTTCTACTCCTATTAAACAATGCTTGTGCCAATTGGGTTTTGGCAGATAATACAGGTAAAAGACTGATAAAATGTAAAAAAAGCGGTTATAGTTTACTGACAGCATGACAGAAATGATGGATGATGTGGAATGGAAGATGGAAGTAAGGGAGGCTAAAGACCAAAGGTGAAAGCAGAAAGACTAAAGCTTAAAGAGAAGTTATTTTAAATTGATTTGAAAATGAGCGTTCGAATCTCGTTGGGAGCACCTGCCCCGCTAACCGCTTTATTCGTTTCACTCGTGTTCGCTATTATCGGGTTTATTGAACAGCGTTTTTTGTGCTTCGGTGATAAAAACACAAGCAGAAATAATGAGTAGTCATCTAAATGCCCTCAAAGTTTTATATCTTTAAATTACAATCAATCGGTGCAATCATTTAAATCTGTGTAATCACCTAAAAATCCTTATAATTACCAAAAAAATGCAAATAGCAGCACAAATAGTAATCGGCTTAGTCGCCTTTATCCACATCTACATCCTTTGGTTGGAAATGTTCGCATGGACCACCAAAGCACCAAAAGTTTTTAAAACCATCCCGAAAGATTTATTCGTACCAACAAAAACTTTGGCTGCCAATCAAGGCTTGTACAATGGCTTTTTAGCAGCAGGTTTAATCTGGTCGTTATGTATCAGCGATCATCAATGGAAACTTTATGTGGCCATTTTCTTTTTAACTTGCGTAATTATTGCCGGAATTTATGGCGCCGCAACAGCCAGCAAAAAAATCCTTTATGTGCAATCCATCCCGGCATTAATCGCATTAATTTTATTGCATCTGTAGGCTCCATTCTATTGGTTGGTATCACACCAACCAACATGGTAAATTCCTGGCCGCAATCGCCACCCTGAACTTGTTTCAGGGTTTTATCTTGAAGGATGCTGAAATAAATCCGATAACTATCAGATCAAAATGACTATGGTTCTTATAGCTTAAGCCAGCATCATAATTTAAGCACAGCTTTGCGTTTCTTTGCGAAAAACTTAGCGTTCTTTGCGGTTAAATTACAACTCCAACAACCTTTCCAAATGATGGTAACCGATCCCAAAATACTCCTTACTTGCTTTAATTTTCAGTAAAATCTCTGCTTTTCGCTCCGCGCTATGCGCCTTGCCCTTTACCCCCACTACAAGCACATTTTTTGGTGTGTGTGCATCAGAAATAAATTCAAAAACCTTTGTTTTATAACCGAAATACTCTAAAATCAAAGCCCTTATTCCATCCGTAACCATTTCGGCCTGACGTTCTAAAAAGATCCCGTATTTGGTTAAAAAAGAAACATCGTTTTTCACTTTGCTTTTCTCTATTTCCCTGCGGATCTGTTTATGGCAACACGGCGCAACCACAATCAGTTCAGCATCCGCTTTAATCCCTTTATAAATGGCATCATCGGTTGCTGTATCGCAGGCATGTAATGCAATTAAAAGATTTACATCCTCAGCTTGATAGCCTTCAATGGTTCCCTGTACAAAATTCAATTTATCAAAAGCAGATTTAACAGCAACCTGGTTACACAAGTCAACCATATCCTGACGGTACTCTACTCCTGTCACCTCGCTTTCCAGCTTTAAAACCGAATGCAGGTAATCGTACAGTGCAAAAGTTAGATAACCTTTACCAGAGCCCATATCAGCCACCTTTTTAATGGTTCCTTCTGGCAGTTCCTTTATTAAAGAACTTAAAATTTCAATGTAATGGTTAATCTGCCTGAATTTATCCTGCGCATTTTTAAAAACCTTACCGTCTGCATCGGTAATCTTTAATTCAGTTAAATATGATTTCGAATCAGGTTTGATCAACCTGCTTTTTTCCTTGTCATGATAGGCTGATGGCGCTGCCTCACTTGATGCTTTACCTTTCCTCCATACAATTTTTCCATTGTTCAGTTCTTCCAATATCAGGTCGTTTTCTGTGGTAAACAGCGTAGCTATTTTAAATCCATTCTCCAGATAACCCGCAATTAAATCGATTGCCTCATCAATGGCATAATTTTTTACCACATCGCGTGTTTTATAACGATAGGTAAAAGCCAGTTTATCTTCACGTTTGATCACCACCTTACGGATCAGCAATTGTTTTAAGGCTTCCTCTGCTCCTTTGTAGTTCCCCAGGGAAACTTTTACAAATGTTGCTGCATTCAGGCTTTCTTTTAAAGCTGTGATAAATTGTTCTATATATTCCGACACTGGCATTTATATTTAAAACACAAAGATAATCAAGTTTATTTGGAGCGGCACATACCTATGATAATGTAACAATAGAGCGACCATATAAAATCACGGAAGAGGTAAAATGTAATATGGCCTGCCATTTTCAACCAGAAAAATCGTTAGTATTGATTTAAATAAATGAATGACATAATACGATTTAGAAATACAAAAAGGCACCATTATCTATATTGATTCCAAAGTAGCGCAACGCTTTTTTTTCAGAAAATTAAATTCTAGATTAGGATATTTAAATAGCTAATCACAATACATGAGTGACTTTCAGATAAAAAAATCGCCTACAGTTTATGATGCCATTGTTGTTGGCTCAGGAGCTGGTGGCGGGATGGCAGCCTACGTTCTGGCGCATGCTGGTCAAAAGGTTTTATTGCTCGAGGCTGGTCAAAATTTCGATCCACGTTTAGATTCACATCAATTAAAATGGCCATGGGAGTCGCCACGCCGTGGGGCAGGTACTGTCCGTCCATTTGGAGATTTTGATGCTTCTTACGGGGGGTGGGAATTAGAAGGCGAGCCTTATACCCAGAAAAACAAAAGTGAATTCGAATGGTTCCGTTCGCGCATGCTCGGTGGCCGTACCAATCACTGGGGAAGGATTTCTTTGCGAATGGGTCCTGACGATTTTAAACCTAAAGATGGTTTAACAGATGCCTGGCCGATAACTTATGCTGATGTAAAACCATTTTACGATAAAGTTGACCGCATGATCGGTATTTATGGAACAGCTGAAGGTTTAGAAAATGAACCTGATGGCATATTTATGAAACCACCTAAACCAAGGTTAAATGAGCTTTTCATCAAAAAAGGAGCAGAAAAAGCCGGGGTAAAGGTAATTACCGGTCGCGGGTCTGTATTAACAGAAGCTTTACCTAATAATAGCGACCGTGCCCCTTGTTTTTACTGTGGACAATGTGGCAGAAGCTGTAAGGTTTATGGCGATTTTTCATCCTCATCATGTTTGGTAAACCCTGCAGTAAAAACAGGAAACCTGACTGTGATTACAGATGCGATGGTACGCGAAGTGATTACGGATAAGGATGGTACGGCTAAAGGTGTTTCTTATGTGAACCGTAAAGATTTGCAAGAATACCAGGTAAATGGCAAACTGGTTATTTTAGGTGCCAGTGCCTGCGAATCAGCACGTATTTTATTGAATTCAAAATCAACTTCACATCCAAATGGCCTGGCTAACAGCAGTGGTGTGGTTGGTAAATACCTGCACGATTCTACCGGAGCAAGTGTTTCCGGATTCCTGCCACAATTGATGGACAGGAAACGTTATAATGAAGATGGTGTAGGCAGTGTCCACATTTATTCGCCATGGTGGTTAGACAACAGGAAGTTGAATTTCCCACGTGGTTACCATATCGAATATTGGGGCGGAATGGGCATGCCTGCTTACGGTTTTGGTGGTGGTGTGGCTCAAATGAACGGGATGGTACCTGGCAGAGATGGTAAAATGAAAGAAGCCGGAGGTTATGGAAAATCATTAAAAGATGATTACCGCCGGTTTTATGGAACTGGTGTTGGAATGGCTGGCCGTGGTACCGCAATTGCCAGAGAAAGTAACTATTGCGAAATCGACCCGAACACAGTAGATAAATATGGCATTCCTGTTTTAAGATTTAACTACAAATGGGACAAAGATGAAATTCTACAGGCTAAACACATGCAGGAAACCTTTCTATCGATTATGAAGGAAATGGGTGCCGTGGTTACTTCTGAAATTCAGGGAGCAGATACCAATTATGGTTTACTCAACCCCGGAAAAATCATCCATGAAGTGGGTACCATCCGCATGGGTGATGATCCTAAAAAATCGGCGCTAAATAAATACTGCCAGGCACACGACTGTAAAAATCTATTTGTGGTAGATGCAGGGCCATTTGTGCAACAGGGTGACAAAAATGCCACCTGGACGATTTTAGCCCTTTCGATGCGTACTGCAGAATATATTTTAGCTCAAAAGAAAAAACAGAACATTTAAGAATTACCATATGAACAGACGTGATTCACTAAAAGCATTAGGTTTAACAGCTATAAGCACAAGCGTGCTGCTTGATGCCTGTAAGCAGCCCGAAACAAAAACCGAAGTTGCCGCACCAGAAGAAAGCACAAAAGAAGCAGGAAGGGAGCAATGGGAATTAGACCGCGATAAAAATCTGAAATTAGAAACCTTTTTCACTAAACATGAAATGGCTACAATTACGGTTTTGGCCGATATCATTATTCCTAAGGACGAGGTTTCGGGCAGTGCATCTGATGCCAAAGTGCCAGAGTTTATCGAATTTATAGTAAAAGATATTCCTGAACATAAAGTACCTATGCGGGGCGGCCTGAAATGGCTGGATATATACAGCTTTAATAAATTCCAAAAACCTTTTGTTGAAGCTTCGGCAGATCAGCAAATCTCGATTGTAGATGAGATTGCCTATCCTAAAAAAGCCAGGCCAGAAATGCAGGCAGGGGTAACTTTTTTCAATAGAATGAGAAATTTAACGGCATCAGGTTTTTATACTACAGAAATAGGCGTAAAAGACATTGGCTATGTGGGTAATGCGCCAAACCAATGGGCCGGTGTTCCTGCCGATGTACTGAAGCAGTACGGTATGGAAAATGTGAAGGTATAATTTCTAAAAAAAATCGTCATTGCGAGAAGGCTTTTCAGCCGACGAAGCAATCTTAAAGCGCTAGCTAGTAGCGATCGTTGTAAGATTGCTTCGTCGTTCCTCCTTGCAATGACGACCAATGCGAAATTACGCGGCTTGTGAAGACTTGAACCACGGTGCATGGAAAATATAATCTTATACCAAAGAAGTCAAGTTTTAAAAACTTGACTTCTTTATTTATTGCAATAATGACCCTGAAATAAGTTCAGGGTGACGCCAATAAAATATTACTCTAAAATCAAAATCAAACCTTTTCCTTTTTCAATAGGAACCGATTTTCCATCAAGATAACTTCCCGAAGTTTGGAACTTATCAATTAGAGGGGCTGCTATTTTTACTTTACCAGCATCTAAATCCAGCTTGGCCCAGTCGATAGTTAAATTAACCTTTACATCGCTCTTTGCCCAACTCGCCAAAGCAATCATTGTTTTACCTTTTTGTTTATAAACTGTTGCCAATACCTTAGGATTATCTGTTTTAACCGGACAGTTTTCACTCCAATAACCGATCATTTCAGATCCTTTAATACCGAAGTTATCCCAGGCTTTCCACAGCGGTTTTGGATCGCTTTTCTCTGACCAGCCCAAACGGCTCGTCATGCCATAAATCATACCACGCCAAGGATTTCCATCATCCTGCAACATCTCTCCCATTAATCCAAAAGGAATGCCGCTTACTTCTGTTAAAAAGAAATCAGGATTGTTTTTCTGGTAATCGAAATATTCGCCAAACCATAAACGGTTCAGGTAAGGAAAATGCTCCAGATATAAAATGGCGCTATTGTTAAAACCATCACTTTTATTGTATTGATTTGCTGAATGCAGATCGATAATGCCCGGATGGTTATTCTGTGTCAGTACACGTTTAATCCGCTTCATGGTTACACGATCGAAAGCCACATCGTCTAAATACACCCCATCAATGCCCACGTTATTTACCAACCAATTCATTCCTTCTACATAATAGTTATGCCAACGGTTCATTCCACTGTTAATTACAGCAGCATCTTTAATTTCAGGCACAAACCAGGCTGCAATATAATTCGAATCTAAATGTTCCTGTAACCAGCTAAAACCACCGCCCTTGCCAGGTGAATATACTTCGGTACCTAAACTCCGCAAAGCAGGCCACTCGTAGGCATGATTAGATAATTCGCGAACAGTGTTATAAATTTTTACTTTTAATCCTTTCGAATGCGCATTATCAATATAACCTTTCATCTTTTTCCATTCGATAAATGGGTAGTTGATCCATGGATTAATTGGTGTAGCATGGTGAATATTCACTACTGTTGCTCCTGTCAATTTAATAGAATCTAAATCGCCATATTTATGATAAAAGCGGTTATCCCATTGAAAATCGGTGTTAAGTAAATGGAAAGGAGTAATCAGTAAATTGAAATTATAATAAAGCACGTTCCCCTTTTTCATGCTTCTGGCACCTGTAAAGTTATCGGCCAGCATCGAACTGCCTTTAACATTAATCTGGATCCCTCCTTTATCCCCATTACCCCACGATTTAGGTAACAATAAAGGCTTCTGAAGATAGAAATTGGTATTCAATGGGCGAACATAGTTCTCATCTCTTAAATTGTAATATAGGCCTGCATTTACATTGCCAATCCAAACGGCATCCTGGTTTTTATTGGCTACATCCCATTTCCATTTTAAGGTATCTGGCCTAACACCACCTTTCTCTCCTAAACCCATTAAATATTTAGTAGAACCTTTATCAAAAGGGATATGAAAATCAACATTACTGAATTCTACATCTTTTAAAGCCGTAACCTTAACTATATAATGTACATAACCATCAAATTCTAAAGCACCTTCCAAATCCATTTTCAGGTTTTCAGAAGTATTAGTCGCCGACCATTTTACTGTCCCAGCTTCTTTACTGGTAATCTGGAAATTGCTTGGCACAAATTTCTCCTGCGTTTTTGGCGTATTAAAAAAGTGAAAGTGAATCGGTTCTGCCAGGATATTATTTGGTTTTTCGCTATAAGCGGTCATTTCAGCATTAAAGAAAGTCTGGATCTGCTTAGGAAAACCATCAGCATTGATTTCGAATTTCCTGCCTAAAAGCGAAATTACATTACCTTCAACAGTTAATGGCGTATAAGGAGCCACTATGGTATTGGCTTGTGCCAAAGTAGAATTTAACCATGTTAAACGGGTCTGTTTATTTGGCGTTCCTACACCAGCATCAGCTAACACTTCCTTACCAACA
The DNA here is from genome assembly GCF_014947265.1 of Pedobacter sp. MR2016-19. Taxonomy (NCBI): domain Bacteria; kingdom Pseudomonadati; phylum Bacteroidota; class Sphingobacteriia; order Sphingobacteriales; family Sphingobacteriaceae; genus Pedobacter; species Pedobacter sp. MR2016-19. The sequence continues at coordinate 49,539 of NZ_JADCNK010000004.1, read as the reverse complement.
GTAATTCTGGCATCAATTACTTTAGCTTTTCCATTGGCTTTAACCGTAAACTTTCCAGCATAAAGACCTGCAGCAGTATTTTTAGGGATATTAATTGTGATCCACATTGGTTGAATTTTACCAGAGGCCACATTTACCGTTTCAACCAAAGGTTTGTTATCATAGCTTGTTCCATTCGTATTTAAACAGTTGATATATTTCGAGGAGATTACTTTTCCGGTGGAGGTTTTAAGATCACCAAAGCTTACTGTTAGGTTATTTAGATCTCTCAAAGCAAATACACCCAGTTGTAAGGCATAATTTTCGCCTTTACTTGCTGAACCTGTAAAAGTATTTGCAGCACCCTTTTGTACCCAACGATAAGGTAAATCGTTCTGCATTTTGATCGGATACATTCTATCTTCAGGAAATACGATAAAAGCTTCAGACGGATACTTGGCTTTTATAGCCGATGTTTCTTTGGCTGTAGCAATCACTTCCATTGGATAGAAGGAGTTGAAAGCATTGATAGACTGGATCTCTATCACAGCGGTGTTTACTTTAACCTGTTTTGCCCTATTCAACCAGCCCCGATCAATTTGTTCAGGTTTTATGTAAACACCTTTTGGGTAATTGCTTCTCGCCTCATTTTTATAAGCGAGGTAATACACATAATATTTTCCAGGGCGGGTAGCTTCGAAATAAACATCAGCACTTTCTCTGGTTAACTTATCCGAACCCACAACCGAAACAGTTTTCCCATTGGCATCTTGTACGATAATTCCTTTTAATTCCGGATGTTCATCCCTCCGGCGCCAATCAATTTTTGCATGAGCGATTTTACCTGTACCCGCAAATTGAACAACAACTCTATGATTACCTAATGAATCTGGGTTCCAGGCATTGTTGCCATTGGTATATTTTAGTGTTTGCGCGTTAAGAGATAGTTGTCCGAAAAGAGAGAGTAATAGAAAAAGCCTGAATTTCATTTCAAATTTGTTTTAGCTAATTTATGTATAGCATACTGAAATAAAGCTATGTAATGAAAAAATGAGACAAACGTTTGATTGTTTGGTTCATTGGTCATTGGTTCATTAGTTGAGAGCATGTCGTCTATGAAGTTCATTCATAGATTTATAGTGGTGTCAGATTTTACCATCTGACACAAAAACTTAATCCCCTCATCTCATCCGATTAATAATACTACAACCGCCAGATGGTAACATCTGACGGCACAAAAGGGCACAAAAAAAGTCCTGCTCTTTCGAACAGGACTTTCGTATACTTAAGGTGAATAAAATTATTCTCCTTTTGGTTCTTCAGTAGCAGAAGCTTCTTCAGCAGGAGCAACTTCTTCGGCAACTTCATCTTTCGCTTCAGCAGCTTTAGGTGCAGCAGTAGCTTTACTTCTACCACGACGAGTTGTTTTCTTCTCTTCTTTAACTTCTACATCTTTACCGTAAACTGTATTGTAATCTACCAATTCAATTAAAGCCATTTCAGCGTTATCACCCTGACGATTGTTTAATTTAATGATACGAGTATAACCACCTGGACGGTTTGCAACTTTCTCAGCAATTTCGCGGAACAAAATAGTGATTACTTCTTTATCCTGTAGGTAAGAGAAAACTGTACGACGTGAGTGAGTAGTGTCATTTTTCGATTTAGTGATTAATGGCTCAACATAAGTACGTAAAGCTTTAGCTTTAGCTAAAGTTGTAGTAATTCTTTTTGCTTTAATAAGTGATGTAGCCATGTTAGCTAACATCGCTTTTCTGTGGCTGTCGGTTCTACCTAAGTGGTTTACTTTTTTACCGTGTCTCATTGTTTTTTGATTAAGTGTATACCGTCTCTGTCTCAGAGGGAATTATACACTGTGAACTAATAGTTAATTCTAAAGTCCCCTTAAGGGGATTTAGGGGTTATTCTTCGTCTAATTTAAATTTAGACAGGTTCATACCAAATGATAAACCTTTTGATTTTACTAATTCCTGGATCTCTGTTAAAGATTTCTTACCGAAGTTTCTGAATTTTAACATATCAGCAACATCATAAGAAACTAAATCAGCTAAAGTACGGATATCAGCAGCTTTTAAGCAGTTTAATGCTCTAACTGAAAGATCCATATCAACCAATTCAGTTTTAAGGATTTTACGCATATGTAAAATTTCCTCATCAACTTCTTTAGTTTCTTCTTTAGCCTGAGATTCTAATACTAAATTCTCATCAGAGAATAACATAAAGTGTTGGATAAGGATCTTAGCCGCTTCTTTTAATGCTTCTTCCGGATGAATTGAACCGTCAGTAGAGATATCTAAAACCAATTTTTCATAATCCGTTTTTTGCTCAACACGAAAGTTTTCGATCGTGTATTTTACATTTTTCATTGGAGTATAAATCGAATCGATTGCGATTACACCTACAACAGCATCAGCAACTTTATTTTCTTCAGCAGGTACATAACCACGTCCTTTATTGATGGTTAATTCCACTTCCAAAGTAACAGATTTATCCATGTTGCAAATTACATGCTCAGGGTTTAAAACTGTAAAGTTGTTAGAGAACTTAGTGATATCACCAGCTTTGAACTGATCTTGACCATTAACGATGATGAAAACTTTTTCAGAATCACCTGAATCACCTGTTTTCTTAAAACGAACTTGTTTCAAGTTTAAGATAATATCAGTTAAATCTTCTACAACACCTTTCATGGTAGAAAATTCGTGAGAAACGCCTGAAAAACGAATAGTAGTAATAGCATAACCTTCTAATGAAGAAAGTAAAATTCTTCTTAAGGCATTACCAATTGTTACACCGAAACCGGGCTCTAAAGGACGAAATTCAAATGTGCCATCGAAATCAGTTGATTTCTGCATGATCACTTTGTCTGGTTTCTGAAATGCTAAAATTGCCATTTATAATTTTTTAAATTCGTTATTGAATATATAGTAACATGAAAAAAGTTAATTACCCTTTTGAGGTAATTAACTAGCTCATTTATTACTTTGAGTACAACTCGATGATTAAGTTTTCCTTGATGTTTTCAGGAATCTCATCACGTTGAGGGTAGGTTAAGAATTTACCAGTTAATTCACTGGCATTCCACTCTAACCAAGCAAACTTATTAATAGTTCTACCTGCAACTGAGTTACTAATTGATTCTAAAGATTTAGATTTTTCACGAACAGCAACCACGTCACCAGCTTTTAACTGATATGAAGGGATATTTACAACTTCACCATTCACGGTAACATGTTTATGGCTAACTAACTGGCGTGCACCAGAACGGGTTGTTGAAATACCTAAACGGTAAACTGTGTTATCTAAACGTGCTTCTAATAATTGAAGTAAGTTATCACCGGTAATACCAGCACGAGAAGATGCTTTTTTAAACAAGTTACTGAATTGTTTTTCCAATACACCATAAGTATATTTTACTTTTTGTTTCTCCATTAACTGGATAGCATATTCAGATTGTTTTCCTCTTCTTTTTGATGAGCCATGTTGCCCAGGAGGATAATTTTTTCTGTCTAACACTTTATCAGGACCGAAGATTGGTTCTCTGAATTTACGTGCAATTTTTGATTTTGGGCCTGTATATCTTGCCATTTTTTTTCTGTTTTAAAGTATCATCCAACCTGAAGCTGGAGATTCTTAGCTTTAAAATTAATTAAACTCTTCTCTTTTTAGGAGGACGACATCCGTTGTGAGGAAGTGGAGTGATATCTTTAATAGACATTACCTCAATACCTGCTACTTGCAAAGTTCTGATTGCAGATTCACGACCTGAACCCGGACCTTTTACAAATACTTCAACTTTACGTAAACCTAGATCAAACGCAACTTTACCGCAATCTGAAGCTGCTTGACCAGCTGCATAAGGGGTATTCTTTTTAGAACCTTTAAAGCCCATTTTACCAGCAGAAGACCATGAAATAGTCTGTCCGTTGTTGTTTGTTAAGGTAACGATAATGTTGTTGAAGGTAGCATTGATATGCGCCTGACCAACAGACTCAATTACAACGATACGTTTTTTTGTTACTTTTTTACTCTTAGCCATTTTATCTTTTAGATTTTAGATATGAGACTTGAGATATGAGACTTTCTCTACCCCGATACTCAGTATCCTACTTTTTATCTTTTATTCCAGATTTGAGCAGATTTTAAAGACATGATGCTCATATCTAAAATCTCACTTCTCCTATCTATCTATTACTTAGTAGCTTTTTTCTTGTTAGCAACTGTTTTTCTCTTACCCTTACGAGTACGTGAGTTGTTTTTAGTACGTTGACCACGAGAAGGTAAACCTTTTCTGTGACGTAAACCACGGTAACAACCAATATCCATTAAACGTTTGATGTTTAACTGAACCTCTGAGCGTAAAGCACCTTCTACTTTAATCTCATCGTTAATCATTGTACGGATTGCTGATAACTCATCATCCGACCAGTCTTGTACTTTTTTGTTTAAATCGATACCTGCCGTAGTTAAAATACGTTGAGCAGTTGTTCTACCAATTCCGTAGATATAGGTTAAACCGATCTCACCTCTTTTGTTTCTTGGTAAATCAATACCTGAAATCCTTGCCATATTTATTTATGTTTTAAGTAACTCCGAACGGCGGGCCACCGTTGTGCGGTTCATTACAATATTCTTAATTACCCTTGACGTTGCTTGTATTTAGGATTTTTCTTGTTGATTACGTAAAGTTTTCCTTTACGGCGAATAATCTTGCAATCAGCGCTACGCTTTTTAATTGATGATCTAACTTTCATTTTATTTGTATCTATAAGTAATGCGTCCTTTTGTTAAATCATAAGGAGACATTTCCAATTTAACCTTATCTCCAGGAAGAATCTTGATGTAGTGCATCCGCATCTTTCCTGAAATATGCGCAATAATCTCATGCCCGTTCTCTAGTTCTACCCGGAACATGGCATTGGATAATGCTTCTCTTATTACTCCGTCTTGTTCAATTGAGGCTTGTTTAGCCATATTTTATTGATTGTTACTTAATTAGCTGCTTCTAAACAGGGTTGCAAAATTAAATAAAAAATTTTAATTATTTATTTTTTTTGTTGTAAAACTTCTTCTATTATAGAAAACGTTGATAAAACATCTGCTTTGCCCTTTTTTACGGCTATTGTGTGTTCAAAATGTGCCGATGGTTTATTGTCTTTACTGGTTACCGTCCATCCATCGTTATGGAATTTAACACCGGCTACGCCTGCATTGATCATGGGTTCTATCGCAATTACCATTCCTTCTTCAAGTTTTGGTCCTGCACCACGTTTCCCATAATTCGGAACTTCCGGCTTCTCATGAAGTTTTACACCAACACCATGCCCTACAAGCTCTCTTACTACGCCAAATCCGTTAGCTTCTGCATATTGCTGAACAGCGAAACCGATATCACCAATCCGCATACCAACAACAGCTTTTTCTATACCCAATTCCAGACAACGTTTAGTAACCTCAATCAATTTCTGTTTTTCTGCATCAATTTCCCCGATGGAAAAAGTATAAGCCGAATCGCCAAAATAATTGTTTTTAATTACTCCACAATCAACTGAAATCAGGTCGCCCTCCTGGATTACGTATTCACTTGGAAAACCATGAACAACCTGCTCGTTTGGCGAAATACATAAAGAATTGGGAAAACCATTATAGTTTAAAAATGCCGGAATCGCTCCGTGATCACTTATAAACTCATAGGCTAGTTTATCTAATTGGATAGTAGTCATGCCTGCTTTTATCACCTTGGCCACTTCGGCTAAAGTTTTAGAAACAAGCATGGAACTTTCTCTTATTAACTCGATCTCCTCAAGAGATTTGTAATAAATTTTAGACATCCGTTACACTACAACGCTGCGTTGCTACTTGCAGCAGGAACTCCTGTTCTGCCAGTAACTCTACCCGTTTTCATCAAACCATCATAATGGCGCATCAATAAATAACTTTCGATCTGCTGTAAAGTATCCAATACAACACCAACTAAAATCAATAAAGAAGTACCACCAAAGAAGTGTGCAAACTCTTGCTTAATACCGAACTTAACCGCTAAAGAAGGTAAAATAGCAATGATCGCTAAAAATACCGCACCTGGGAAAGTGATTTTAGAAATTACATCATCAATAAAAGTTGATGTTGCAAAACCTGGCTTAATACCTGGGATAAAACCACCGTTTTTCTTCATATCATCACTCATTTGAGTTGGATTAACTGTAATGGCAGTATAGAAGAAAGTAAATGCGATAATTAAAAATGCGAACGTTAAGCTATAAGCCAACGAAGTTGTGTTGCTGAACTGGATTAACCAAGAACCTTGTAATGAAGGAACAAACTGCATTAAAGCACCTGGAATAAACATTAACGCCTGAGCAAAAATGATCGGCATCACACCAGCAGCATTTACCTTTAAAGGAATGTACTGACGAACACCACCAAACTGGCGGTTACCAACAATTTTTTTAGCGTATTGTACAGGTACTTTACGTACACCTTGAACAATTAAAATGGTAAACATTACCACTGCAAATAAAGCAACAATCTCTAAAACTAATGCAACCGGCCCCCCACCTTCACTAGATGAGCCTACACGTGCACTAAATTCCTGAGATATTGCAACTGGTAAACGGGCTATAATACCAACCATGATGATTAGTGATGTACCGTTACCAATACCTTTATCCGTAATTTTTTCACCTAACCACATTACAAATAATGTACCTGCTGTTAATACAAACGTAGATAACACTAAAAATAAAGTATTTGGCAATAAAATAGCTTCTGCAGGAACTTGCGTTTTAACGTAACCAACAGATTGAACGATTGTGATCGCTACCGTTAGGTAACGGGTAATCTGGTTCATTTTCTTTCTACCACTTTCGCCCTCTTTCTGCATTTTTTGGAAAGAAGGAACAGCAATACCTAATAGTTGCACCACAATGGATGCAGAGATATAAGGCATTACCCCCAATGCTAAAATAGACACACGAGAGAAAGAACCTCCGGCAAACATATCTAGTAAGCCTAAGATCCCTGATTTTTCGTTATTGCCTAAAGCAGTTGGATCTACACCTGGTAAAACCACGTGAGATACGAAACGGTATACCAAAAGAATTAAGAGCGTAAACAATATACGCTCTTTTAATTCCTGAATTTTCCAGATATTACTTAAAGTAGTAAATAGCTTCTTCATTTAATAATTACAATTTTACAATAGAACCACCTGCAGCTTCAATAGCTTTTTGTGCGGTTGCAGAGAACGCATGTGCTGTAATTTCTAGCTTTGCTTTAACTTCACCACGACCTAAAATTTTAACTAAGTCGTTTTTAGAAGCTAAACCATGTGCTTGTAAAGCAGCAAAATCGATAGTTGTTAAGCTGTGTTTTTCAGCTAAAGTTTGTAAAACATCTAAGTTTACACCAACATACTCAGTACGGTTGATTGGTTTGAAACCAACTTTAGGCACACGACGTTGTAAAGGCATTTGACCACCTTCAAAACCGATTTTGGTTTTGTGACCTGAACGAGAACCCGCACCTTTGTGACCACGAGTTGAAGTACCGCCACGACCAGAACCTGTACCACGACCAATTCTTTTGCTGTTTTTTGTAGAACCTACTGCAGGTTTTAAATTACTTAAATTCATTTTTTTGAATTTGTGTTGCCCTTCGCTTTCACTAAACAGGTACAACGATTAAACATATATAAAGGTAATACCGGTTTTACCCAATATTACCTTTAAAACTTTTACTAGATTGCTTCGATTGCTACCAAATGGTTCACTTTGCGAACCATACCGATAATTTGTGGAGTAGCTTCAACCTCAACACTTTGGTTCATTTTAGATAAACCCAAAGCCTGAACGGTTCTTTTTTGGCGCTCGCTTCTGTCGATAACGCTTTTTACTTGTGTTATTTTGATCTTAGCCATAATATTATCCGTTAAATACTTTGTTTAAATCTATACCACGGGTTTGAGCTACCGTATAAGCATCACGCATTTTAGTTAATGCATCAACAGTTGCTTTTACCACGTTGTGTGGGTTAGATGATCCTTTAGATTTTGCCAATACGTTGTGTACACCAGCACTCTCTAATACCGCACGCATCGCACCACCCGCAATTACTCCGGTACCTACTGCAGCTGGCTTGATTAAAACAAAACCACCCGAGAATTTACCGATTTGCTCGTGAGGAACAGTACCGTTTAAAATTGGAACTTTTACTAAATTCTTTTTAGCATCATCCACACCTTTAGCGATTGCTTCAGTTACCTCTTTCGCTTTACCTAAACCGAAACCAACAACACCGTTTTCATCACCTACAACAACAATTGCTGAGAAGCTGAAAGTACGGCCACCTTTGGTTACTTTGGCAACGCGTTGTATACTAACCAAACGATCCTTTAATTCGATATCGGTGGTTTTTACTCTTTTTATATTAATAGTTGACATCTTACTTTTTCTTCAGATTAAAATACTAAACCAGCTTCGCGGGCACCCTCTGCCAACGATTTTACACGACCGTGGTATAAATAGCCATTTCTATCGAAAACAACTTCTTTAACACCTGCTGCAATTGCTTTTTCGGCAACTAATTTACCTACTGCAACTGATTGGTCGCTCTTGTTTCCAGTACCAGTAAAATCTTTCGATAATGATGATGCTGATGCTATTGTTGTACCGGTTACATCGTTAATTACCTGCGCATAAATCCCTTTATTGCTTCTATATACAGATAACCTTGGACGTTCTTCTGAACCGGTAAGTCTTTTTCTGATCCCTTTTTTAATACGATCTCTTCTTGATAATTTTTTACCTGCCATGATTACTATTTTTTAGATGCTGATTTACCTGCTTTTCTTCTTAACACTTCACCTACAAACTTGATACCTTTACCTTTGTATGGCTCTGGTGCACGTAACGAACGGATTTTCGCTGCTACCTGACCGATCAGTTGTTTATCAGTACTCTCTAAAATGATTTTAGGAGTCTGACCTTTTTCTGATGATGTAGTTACTTTAATTTCTTCTGGTAACTGGAATACATAATGGTGAGAATAACCTAAAACCAGATCTAATGTATTACCTGTGTTTGTAGCACGGTAACCAACACCTACTAATTCTTGAGTTAATTTATAACCATCAGTAACACCAATAACCATATTGTTAAGCAATGAGCGATATAAACCGTGTAATGCTTTGTGTTTCTTTTGTTCTGAAGGACGTTGAACTGTTAAAATTCCGTCTTCCTGACTTACAGTGATATCTGAATCTACTGCTTGTGTTAATTCACCTTTAGGACCTTTTACAGTTACTACGTTATCTTTTGATACGGTAATTGTAACACCTGCAGGGATTGTAATTGGGGCTTTTCCTATTCTTGACATTGTGCTGTTCTCCTAATATTAATAAACGTGACACAATACCTCACCACCAATGTTTAATTTGGCTGCTTCTTTATCGGTCATTACACCTTTAGAAGTAGATAAGATTGCGATACCTAAACCGTTTAATACTCTTGGCATATTTTCAACACCAGCATAGTTTCTCAAACCTGGTTTACTTACTCGCACTAATGTACGAATAGCAGGAACTTTAGTAATTGGATTGTATTTCAAAGCAATTTTAATAGTGCCTTGAACTGTAGTATCTTCAAACTTGTAGTTCGCGATGTAACCTTTGTCAAAAAGAACTTTAGTAATTTCTTTTTTAAGGTTTGATGCAGGAATTTCTACAACACGGTGGTTGGCCTTAATGGCATTCCTTACTCTTGTTAAATAATCTGCTATTGGATCTGTATTCATTTTTTATTGTTTTTGATAGTGGTTTCCTTCTGCTACCCAGCTGTGGGACCTGCTACCGGTTAAAATTCTTTTTTTAGTAAATAGATATAAGTATCAAGTATCAAGACCAAATTGGTTTCTTGCTACTTGATACTAAATACTTTATACTAATTATATTACCAAGATGCTTTTTTAACACCTGGTATTTTACCGTCTAGTGCCATCTGGCGGAACGTTACCCTTGAAATACCAAAGGTACGCATATATCCACGAGGACGACCAGTTAATTTACAACGGTTGTGTAAACGTACCGGAGATGAGTTTTTAGGTAATTTATCTAAACCCTCGAAATCTCCTGCAGCTTTTAATACTGCACGTTTTTCAGCGTATCTAGCTACCAATTTTTGGCGCTTAACTTCGCGTGCTTTTACACCTTCTTTTGCCATTATTCTGCTGTTTTTTGATTTTTAAATGGTAATCCGAATTGTTTCAATAACTCAAGAGCCTCAACGTCAGATTTTGCCGAAGTTACGAAAGTTATATCCATACCTAAAATTTTATTGATTTTATCGATATTAATCTCAGGAAAGATGATTTGTTCAGTAACACCTAATGTATAGTTACCTTTTCCATCAAATCCTTTATCATTGATACCTTTGAAATCACGGATACGAGGCAAAGCTACAGAGATCAAACGATCTAAGAACTCGTACATGTTGTTATCGCGTAAAGTAACACGTACACCTACCGGCATACCTTTACGTAATTTAAAGTTAGAGATATCTTTCTTTGAATTAGCCGGAACCGCCTGCTGACCAGTAATGGTAGTCAACTCAACGATAGTGGTATCCATAATTTTCTTATCTGTAACAGAAAAACGACCAACACCCTGATTGATACAGATTTTTTCCAATTTAGGAACCTGCATTACAGTTTTGTACTGAAATTTTTCTTTTAGTGCATTTACAACTTCTTCTTTGTATTTGCTTTTTAATCTAGGTGTAGCCATTATTTAATCTCCTCCCCTGAAATTTTAGCAACTCTAACTAATTTACCATCTGCGTTAAGTTTACGACCTACGCGGGTAGCTTTACCAGATTTTGGATCAACCAACATCAAGTTAGAAATGTGAAGAGCAGCTTCTTTTTTAATAATACCACCGTTTGGATTAGCAGCATTTGGTTTAGTATGTTTAGATACTAAGTTAACGCCTTCCACAATGGCTCTGTTTTTATCTATAAGTACTGAAAGTACTTTTCCTTGTTGACCTTTTGAATCGCCAGCAATGACTTTAACTAAATCTCCTGTGCGGATTTTAAGTTTTGATGGTGTATTTACTTTGTTTCCCATTTTATAATACCTCCGGTGCTAATGATACAATTTTCATGAATTGTTTTTCACGTAGTTCTCTCGCAACCGGGCCAAAGATACGCGTACCTCTTGGCTCATCCTGTGCGTTCAATAATACAGCAGCATTATCGTCAAAACGGATATAAGAACCATCTTTACGACGGATTTCTTTTTTAGTTCTTACAACAACTGCTTTAGAAACTGTACCTTTTTTAATGTTACCAGAAGGTAACGCGCTTTTTACGGTAACAACTACTTTATCACCAATTGAAGCATAACGTTTGCCGGTTCCACCTAGCACGCGAATTACTAATACTTCTTTTGCGCCGCTGTTATCAGCAACGTTTAATCTCGATTCCTGTTGTACCATCTTATTTAGCTCTTTCTAAAATTTGTACCAATCTCCAGTTCTTGTTTTTACTCAAAGGACGAGTTTCCATAATCAATACAGTATCACCGATACCGCATTCATTTTTCTCATCGTGAGCCATAAATTTGGTAGTTTTCTTTACGAACTTACCATAAATCGGGTGTTTTACTTTACGCTCCACGCTCACTACAACAGATTTATCCATCTTGTTGCTTACCACTAACCCGGTTCTTGTTTTTCTTAATTGTCTTTCCATGTCGACTCTCAAATTATTTAGTTTCAGTAGCTGACTCAGTGTTTTTCACTTTAGTCAACTCAGTGTTTAAACGGGCTATGTCTTTCCTTACTTTTGCAATACGTGAAGGATTTTCGATAGCTGAAATAGTGTGAGCGAACTTCAATTTTGATAAGTTCTCTTTTTCTTCCGCAATCTTAGCTACTAATTCTTCTTTTGAAAGCCCTGTGATTTCTGAATTTTTCATTTTTCTTTTTCTTTTACGTTGAGTGTAGCGGTTATAATAAACAAGTATTTACAACATTCACCTCAACACTTTACTATGCTTCTACGTAATCTCTACGTACTACGAATTTGGTTTGGATCGGTAATTTCTGAGCGGCTAAACGCAATGCTTCTTTAGCAACTTCTAAAGGCACACCTTCAGCTTCGAAAATTACGCGTCCAGGTCTTACAACTGCTACCCAATACTCAGGAGCACCTTTACCTTTACCCATACGTACCTCAGCAGGTTTTTTAGTTACCGGTTTGTCCGGGAAGATCCTGATCCATACTTGGCCTTCACGTTTCATGAAACGAGTTACGGCAATACGGGCAGCCTCTATCTGACGACTTGTGATCCAAGTAGCTTCTAGAGATTTGATACCGAAAGATCCGAATGCTAACTCAGCTCCACGAGAAGCTAAACCCTTCATTCTGCCTTTTTGCATCTTCCTGAACTTCGTTCTTTTTGGCTGTAACATTTTATTTTGTTCTAATCGTTAAACGATGTTAATAAATCAATTATTTACGAGGACCTCTGTTAGCGCCTGCGCCACCACCTCTGTTTGCTCCGGGACCACCTTGACCTGGACCACGACCACCACCTTGGTTTCCACCACGTCTGTCGTTACCACCGCCACGGTTATCTCTTCCACCACCACGGTTATCTCTTCCACCGAAAGCTGGTTTGTCTGATGCGCCTTTTGGACCGTTGTTTGTTGCACCAATGTTTGGAGACAAATCACGTTTTCCATAAACCTCACCTTTACAGATCCAAACTTTAACACCTATTTTACCATAAGTAGTTAAGGCTTCAGCTAAAGCGTAGTCGATATCAGCACGGAATGTATGCAAAGGCACTCTTCCTTCTTTGTACTGCTCAGTACGTGCCATCTCAGCACCACCTAAACGACCAGAAGTCATGATTTTGATACCTTCAGCACCCATACGCATGGTTGATGCGATAGAAGATTTCATTGCTCTACGGAATGAGATCCTTGCTTCTAATTGTTTTGCAACACCTTCTGCAACTAATTGTGCATCAAGTTCCGGGCGTTTAATTTCGAAGATGTTAATTTGAATTTCCTTTTTAGTCAATTTCTTTAACTCTTCTTTGATTTTATCAACCTCAGCACCTGCTTTACCGATTACGATACCCGGACGAGCTGTGTGGATAGTTACCGTGATACGTTTTAACGTACGCTCGATTACTACTTTTGCAACACCGCCTTTTGCAATACGGGCAGAAAGATATTTTCTTATTTTCTCATCTTCAACTAATTTATCGGAGTAGTTGTTGCCACCGAACCAGTTAGAATCCCATCCTTTGATAATTCCTAACCTGGCACCTATTGGATTTGCTTTTTGTCCCATTTCCTAATTAGTTTTGAGTTGTTTCTGTACTTTTACTATCTACAATCAGCGTTACGTGATTAGAACGTTTACGAATTCTATATCCACGGCCCTGAGGAGCTGGACGTAAACGTTTTAACTGACGGCCACCATCAACCATTACTGTTTTTACAAAAAGTTGGTTTTCTTCAGCATTGGTGCCTTCATTTTTAGCTTCCCAGTTTTTGATAGCAGATAATAATAATTTCTGAACTCTTATTGCTGCTTCTTTATTGGTAAACTTTAAAATGCTTAATGCTTTCTCTACACGTTCACCTCTGATAAGATCTACAACCAAACGCATCTTACGCGGTGAGGTTGGACAATTGTTTAATTTTGCTATTGCTTCCATTGTCTAATTATTTTTTCTTTTCAGCGTGTCCTCTGAATGTTCTGGTTGGAGCAAATTCTCCCAACTTGTGACCAACCATGTTTTCTGTAACGTACACAGGGATAAATTTATTTCCATTGTGTACAGCAAATGTATGATTCACGAAATCTGGTGATATCATTGATCTGCGAGACCAAGTTTTGATTACAGACTTTTTGCCTGAATCATTCATAGAGTTTACTTTTTTCTCTACGTTATGGTCAATATAAGGTCCTTTTTTTATCGAACGAGCCATTATTTCTTCCTTCTCTCTATGATGTAACGATTAGAATATTTTTTAAGTTCTCTGGTTTTGAAGCCTTTAGCTAAAACACCATTTCTTGAACGTGGGTGACCACCTGATGATCTACCTTCACCACCACCCATTGGGTGATCGACAGGGTTCATCGCTACCGGTCTAGTTCTCGGACGACGGCCCAACCAACGTTTACGACCTGCTTTACCTAATACTTCGTTTGCGTGATCTGAGTTAGATACAGCACCGATAGTAGCCAGACAAGTAGTCAATATTAAACGGGTTTCGCCTGAAGGCATTTTTAAAGTAGCATATTTACCATCGCGGGCAGCTAATTGTGCATAAGCACCTGCACTACGAGCCAATTGTGCTCCTTTTCCAGGGTGAATCTCCACGTTGTGGATGATAGAACCTAATGGAATGTTCGATAATTTTAAAGTGTTACCTACTTCTGGTGTTGCGGTGTCGCCCGATAATAATACCGAACCAACTTGCAATCCTTCAGGAGCAATGATATAACGCTTCTCGCCATCTGCATAATGTAATAATGCGATGCGGGCAGTACGGTTTGGATCGTATTCAACAGTAGCTACTGTTGCAGGAATATCGAATTTATCGCGTTTGAAGTCGATTAAACGATATGATTTTTTGTGACCACCACCCATGTAGCGCATAGTCATCTTTCCTGTGTTATTACGTCCACCAGACTTTTTTGATGATACAACCAATGATTTTTCGGGCGTGGTTGCTGTAATCTCCGTGAAACTGGCACCAACTCTGAAGCGGGTACCTGGAGTAACTGGTTTAAATTTTCTTAAGCCCATAGTTATAATGAATTATTAAATTAAAGGGTTGCGTAATAATCTATTGTTTCGCCGTCTTTCAACGTTACGATTGCTTTTTTGTATTTCGGGCTACGGCCAGATACAAAACCTGCTTTAGTGTAACGTGATTTAGCTTTTCCATCAACAACCATTGTGTTAACTGCAACGATAGTTACACCGTACAATTTCTCAATAGCTGCTTTAATCTGGATTTTGTTAGCCTTATGGTTAACGCTAAACGTGAAACGGTTAGATTTCTCAGTTAAAGCTGAAGCTTTTTCGGTTAATATTGGTTTTTTTAAAATTTCCATATTATTTGGCAAATGCCTCCTCCAAAGTTTTAACAGAATCAGCAGTTAACACAAGCACACCAGCGTTTAATACATCATATGTATTCAAATCTGCTGCAGCAATCACTTTAGTTTTCTGAACGTTTCTGCTTGATAAATAGATATTATTATTTTGTGCAGGTAAAACCAATAAAGTTTTTTGAGTACCTACGTTTAACGCAGCCAATAAACTTGTATAGTTTTTAGTTTTAATGGTATCGAAGTTGAAATCTTCTAAAACTACCACGCTGTTATCTTTTGCTTTATAAGCTAAAGCAGATTTACGTGCTAATGATTTTAATTTCTTGTTCAATTTAAAACTGTAATCACGTGGCTGAGGACCGAAAACACGACCACCACCGTTAAATAACGGAGATTTAATGCTACCAGCACGGGCACCACCTGTACCTTTTTGTTTGTATAGTTTGCGAGTTGAACCAGCAATCTCATTACGTTGTTTAGATTTGTGAGTACCTTGACGTTGGTTAGCCAAATACTGTTTTACATCTAAATAAATCGCGTGGTCGTTAGGCTCGATACCAAATACCGATTCAGGAAGTTGCACCTTGGCACCTGTTTCTTTACCTGAAATGTTTAATACTTTAACTTCCATCTGATTACTTGTCTAAGATTACGTAAGAACCTTTAGCTCCTGGAATGGAACCACTAACTACTAATAAGTTTTGCTCAGCATAAACTTTCAAAACCTGTAGGTTTTGAACTTTTACCCTGTCTCCACCTGTTCTTCCAGCCATGCGCATTCCTTTGAATACACGTGAAGGGAATGACGATGCTCCCAATGAACCCGGGGCACGTAAACGGTTATGCTGACCGTGAGTCTGCATACCAACACCGGCAAATCCGTGGCGTTTTACAACACCTTGAAAACCTTTACCTTTTGAGGTACCTACAACATCAACAAAATCGCCTTCTGCGAATGCGTCAACGGTTACTACATCACCTAAATTAAGTGAAGTTGTAAACGAATCGAATTCTACCAGCTTGCGTTTCGGAGTTGTGTTTGCTTTCGCGAAATGGCCTTTCAATGGTTGAGTTGTGTTTTTCTCTTTTTTCTCATCGTAACCCAGTTGGATTGATGAATAACCATCTACTTCTTCGGTTTTTACCTGTGTAACTACACAAGGTCCAGCCTCGATTACCGTACAAGGAATGTTTCTTCCTTCGGCATCAAAGATACTGGTCATTCCTACTTTTTTTCCAATAATTCCTGACATTTTATCTTTTCTTTTTAACACCCATCGAAGCAGTAGGGCTTCGTTCAAGGTGGTTGTACATCCCCCGAAAGGGACGGCAAAGATAGGCAAGAATTATTAATTTTCAAATAGTTAGCCAAATATTTTTTCAAATAAATTGCTGATATAATGGGATTTAACCTGAAAAGTGAGGTTAATGGGCTATTGGAGCGTTTAAAGCCATAGCTATATATTTGACTGAAAGCAATTTAGATCATATCCCTGGTTTAAAAAATGCTTTAATTTGATCAACACCTGCCTTTTAGTATACCTCTCCCAGTTTGGCTTTTATCACTGATAAAAGATCAAGTATCGCATTTTCGCTACATGCGTATTTATAAACTTCAATAATCAGCGCATCGCTACAGGTGATGGCATCAATTAAACTGTCATTAGCCATAAAATATTGGCATAATGCAGCATAAAAAAGCATAAACTCGCCTTCGGCAAATGCTGTCCGCTGTGGGAATGCTTCATCAACGTTATACTTTTTATTCAATAACTTTAAACCCTTTTCCAATTCACCATCAACCATTGCGGCATGGGCCACATAAAACCTTAAGTATAAGAAATCAGGGAAAAGCTGCATCCCCTTTTTAGCCATGGCATCGGCCTTTCCATGAAGTCCCATCATTTTATATTGCAAAAATAATTCTGCGTAAAATAATGGCATATCAGGATTTTGGATCAGCAAAGCATGAATTTGACTGATACTTTCGAGGCTTTTGTCCTCAAAAATCGCCTCATATTCTTCGGCATATTCAATAATACGATCATCCAGTTCATCATTGAGGCTGTAAAGTCCCAAATCCACTTTTTGGCCCCAAATTTCGGCAATATGGTCTTTATCTAAGGTAACTGTGCTACTGCCCTCAAATTTATCACGGTAGGCGCTGGTAAAAGTATGGTATACCTGCTTGAAACTTTGCTCATCACCACCTTCAGTAATTTCATCATCCTCAAACTCATCTTCATCATTATAAAACAGGTAATTGCCCACTCCAACATTTTTATCTAAGGTGGCCAGTATCTGATTTACTTTAGCAGGATTATCATAAGGGCCAACAAAAAAGGCCGGCACACCACCTTCGCCAAATTCGATTTCGATTAATGGGATACTGTCATCGTCTTCTGCTAATATAAATTGGGTTACTGTCCACTCTTTATGCGGTTTGAAGCCACAATCGTTGGCAAAAGCTTCTGCACCATAAATAATGTTATGTATTTTTTCATATTCGATCTCAACCCCATTCATTTGGTCTACGAGGTCGAACATCTCGTCTACACCTACATTAAATTTAAAAAATGCATCCTTAATCCCCAAACATTTCAGATCAATGAGATAAAAGCCCAGAGTAACGTTTCCATTGGTATGTTTCCGGCTTACCAACGCACTTGCAATACCGGATTCTTCCCAGTCGAAATTGATATAACAGCTGCCCAACTGCAATTCCCTGGCTCGGGTTTTGATAAAATTCTCTGGTTTTTGGAATAATTGAACAACTTTACCTGATTTCGCCATTGGATCTGTATTAAAAATTTCTGATTACAATTTTAGTGCTTTAACTAAATATTTTAAAGAGATTTTAAAAAAAAGATGGGAACAGAAAACTTAGTGCGCTATCCCTCCATTTAAACTGATGGTTATGATGGTTAAAATAATTACCCCAATGAGTACGTAAAGGTAATCGCGCTCTATTAAAAAGCTAAAAATAGCGAAAACAATGCGGGCAATCGGCGTAAAAATAAGCATGAGGATACCAAACTGCACAATGGCATCACCCTGAAAGGTTAATACACCTTTAAATATCGCAGCGATAGAAGAAAAATTGTTAAGCTCGGGTTTAAAAACTTTATAGTTGGTAACAGCCCCTTTATTATGGATGAGGAAAATGGCGCCACCGATTAACACAATGCTCATTGAAATGATTACGCCTGCACGCAAAAGTGTCCCCAGAATTACCTGGATATCTTTATCATTCAGATTTTCTTTTTTTCCTGTACCCATTATAATCCGCTTATTCCTTTATAAATCATCTGCAAGGCCAAAAAGGCAACCACTACGGCAAATACAATTTTCAGTTTATCTGTTTTTGCCTTTAATAAAACTTTAGAGCCTAAAGAAGCGCCTGTTAAAACCCCGATACAGACTGGCATGGCAATACCAGGATCAATCTGCCCCCGGTGCAGGTACACCACCGCACTTGCTGCAGCGGTAACACCCATCATAAAGTTACTGGTGGTGGTTGATACCTTAAAGGGTAAACGCATGATATTATCCATCGCGATTACTTTTAAAGCTCCACTTCCAATGCCCAGTAATCCGGATAATGTTCCTGCAAAAAGCATCATTAAAAAACCTCCAGGCACATGTTTTACAGCATAAGGATGATCAACGCCTTTATCGGGAAACGACCCGTTCAGTTTAAAAAATTTGGCCCATTTATCGGTATCATCCAGAGTGCTATGGTCTACCTTTTTCTTTAAAGTCATGATGGCAGAAAAGATGAGGATACAGCCAAAAAGAATGGCAATGTAATTGGCATTGAGGTAAACGGCTACAATTGCTCCACAAACTGCCCCTATCGTGGTAGCGATCTCTAAAAACATCCCGATCCGGATATTCGTAATCCCTTCTTTTACATAAGCTGCAGCCGAGCCTGAAGAGGTAGCAATTACCGAAACAATAGATGCACCAATGGCATAATGAATATCTACACCCAGGGCTAAAGTAAGTAATGGAATAATAATTACCCCTCCGCCTAAACCGGTTAGCGAACCTAATAATCCGGCTAAAAAAGCACCTAATAAAACGATAATCGTAAACAGCAATACCGACATGCGGGCAAATATAATGCACTGTTTTTGGGAAACGAAAGATTAAGCGAATAAAATAAAGTCTATATGTTATATGGATGATGTAAGATGGAGTTGGAAAAATGGAAGGCTTACAAGAGATGCTAATAATGTAAAGGAGATTTACTGCTATGACGTAACCGGACTATACGGATTTGGTTAGCAGTAATTTTATATGATATGCGGTAACGATATTTTTCGAAGGCCCGCCAACTGCCATCATTATTTATTTTATATTTATCCAAAGGATATTTCTCGGGATTTTCACTAAGCGCAATTGTTAAATCAATAAGTTCACCACGCACTAGTATGGCATATTTTAAAGAGTCTAAAGCAATGTAATCAAAAACCTTTTTTAGTTCTAATCTTGCTCTATAACTCCAAACAACTACCATTTACTGGCTTCGGCTTTCAACTGATCAGCAGAAATAAAGTTTCCCTTTTCTATTTCAGAATTCCCTTCTTCCAGATCGGCATTATACTGCTCCAGGGTTTGAGGCTTATCAACATTATAATTTAAGCCTAAAGCATCTAAAACAGCCTTAACAGCTCTTTCTGATTTCTTATTGTCGATATTTACAGTTAAAGTGATCATAATAATAAAGTTAAAAAATAAAAGGCAGAATTGTTTGATTGTTGAGATTGTATTATTGTCAATTTTTTGTTGAACTTAATTAAGATTTATAATAAAGCTTACTTTCTTTATTCAAATCAACACCCCGAAAACTTTCAATTAGTTCAAAAGCAATTTGCCTTACTGTTTCGGCTATTGGAGAAATAGTAGATTTGTTGCCTTCAGCATCTTTAACCGTCCAACCTGAAGTGTTTAGCGATATCGGAACGGAATTAGCCAGCGATTTAATTATTTTAGCTCTGGTAAAAGGCAAACCATCCGAATCGACAATCACTTTTTTATTGTTCCACCAGTTTTCTTGCGATACGGTTGTTAAAGCAGAACGATCTAATTTGGCCGAATAACTCCACCCCTTTTCAGCACGATGTGTCAGTTTTAACAATCCGATAAAATTGGTGAGACTTTTGGAGTTGTAAATCTCAGAACTGCAATACAGATCGAGATGACTTAATTTAAGCTGACTTACCAATGCTTTTGCCTGATCGGAGTTATGGAAAATCACCACGATTCGCTCTGCAATCGGATAGATAACAGATTCGTTTCCGCTATCGTACTCATCACAAAGTATTTCTATCTCTTTTAGTTCTCGCTCCAGCAGCGAAACCAGCTCAGGTTTATTTAAAATGGTTTTCATCCTCAGTGGTTACTTACCTAATCGCTTAATCATTTCTGCACTCAAATCCCTGCCATCATTTAAACGGTTGGCAAAAAATGATTTGGCAGCTTCGAAATGTTCTTTGTACCCTTTTAAATCACCATAACCAATAATCGATGCCCATTCGTGCACGGCGGTATGGAATTCCAAATCATCACCACGAATAGATTTATCATATAAGGCGGTATGAATCGATTCTTCGAGCATTTCTTCGTTCTTGAAAAGATATTCGGCAATACCCAATCTCAATTTAAAAGGAGGCGTTTGGCAGATCAGATTATCGTAAGGATTTACACCCATTTTATACCAGGCATATACCATACTCAACAAACTTAAATGTGAATTGGGTTTTTGCTTATGGCTGGCATCCGATAGACTGAATTCTTTCATGATCTTATCATCCAACAGTAAAAGCGAACGACTTTCATGAAAAACAAAATCGCGGGCCGCATAGATCTTTTCCCTAAACTCAGCTTCATTTTCACAGATCATCAGCTTAAACAGTTCAGATTCTGCCTGGGCATAATATTTTACCTGTTTTTGTGCATAAGGGTTTAAAATGGCCAGACCTGCATAAATGTGAGATTTATAACTAAAAATTCTCAGGGTAGTCAATATTTTTACATTATCAATCCCACCCGCATAGGCAGGATTATCCCATGGGAAGAAACCAGCATTTTTCCAGGCAGAACCCATGCTCTCAAAACCCATGTGCGTTACAGCCTGTGTATCGGCTACAATACGATCGTGTTCCCTGTAATCGTCCATTTCAATAATGTTCGATTTTAAAGATTTATAGATCTCAAGGGCCTGTGCATAAACCTCATCTGTAGCACGATGACGCACTACCACCAGTGTTTGCCCCTCAGGGCTAAAAGCAGGACCATGCAAAGAATGGCAAGTTACAATCTGTGTATCTTTTGGAAGGTATTTTTCAAAAGCAGCAATTTCCGGATGTTTAACCGATGTTTGGCCCGAAACAATTGCACCATATTTAGTAGAGCGTGCAAAAACAGCTACCACTTCATCAATTTTTTCGGCCTCAACGCAATAGATAATAAAGTCAGATTTACGTGCTACCTCATGGCCATCAATTAAAACTTCGATTCCTTTTGGTTCCAGCTCATTCTTTAAATCTGCAAAACGTAAAGGCATATCTGCCCCAAATACTTTATAACCTGCATTTACAAACGATAAAGCGTACAATTTGCCCATATCGCCTAAACCAATAATTCCTATTTGCATGAAACAAATGTAACCTATCGCAAATAATTTTATAATAAAACTTAGATAAAATTGTTATTTAACATGTTAAACACAAACATTTTGATCTATCGTTCCTAAACTTCACCTAAAAATATTAAACAGGGAAATAGATAAAAATGTAGTTTTACATTCAAACACCTATATTTAAACTATGCAGAAAATTAAACACACCCTATTGTTTTTAGGCGCTATGCTATTTTTAAACGTTGCGTTTGGGCAAGTTAAGCCAGACACGACAAAGAATACTGATCCATCTCTAAATGGACAGTATCAGTTCATGTTAAAAAAATCTAAAAGTTTGTATGGCGCAAGATTGATCAATCCTTCAAGGTTATCATCTTTATGGAAAAGTGTTAACGATACGCTGAAAAAGGAACGCAAGCAATTGCAGGAAGCCAGGCAGGAAATTAAGGCACAGGCAGGCAATATTTCGAGTTTAAAAGGAGAAGTAACCGGAAAAGAGAGTTCGCTGGCCAATGCTACCGCTTCGGTTAACGAAATTAAGTTTTTAGGAATTTCTTTTGATAAAGGCACTTATAATACTATTGTGTGGACAATTATTATTCTGTTAGGTATAGGCTTGGCCTTTGTTATTTTCCAATCTGGCAAATTAAGGCACGAAGCAAAGTACAGAACATCGCTTTATCAGGAAGTAGCCGATGAATTTCAGGCGCATAAAGTAAAGGCAAAAGATAAAGAAATGAAACTTGCCCGTGAGCTTCAGGACGAACGGAATAAATGGGATGATGGCCGGGGAAGATAAAAAAGATCTAGCCACAGATGCGCAGATCAACACGTAGAAATTTGCTTGTATCTGGCACAATGACCAGATTGTTCAAATTGAATGAGTGTCAGATGGCAACATCTGACACCACTGAAACACATAGTAGCGACGTTTGGCCACATAAGCCGACCGAAGCGAGATACCAGTTCCTTCAATTTACAAAATTGTATGCGGGAATATTTTACCTAAAAGCCATAGCTTAGGTTTCTGACGGGAAAGATATTCCCTTAATATTCCTGTATAAATCTACAGCGTATAGGTCTGTCATTCCAGAAACAAAGTCCAGTACACTCTGTATAATAGAATAAATATCGGTCAAATCGGTATGATACTGTTTAGGAATAAGTTTAACCAGTTTTTTGTAATAGTGTGTATTATTATGAATAAGTGCAGGAACAAACTCTTCTAATAAACCAGCCATAATTTTGTAACCTGCCACCTCTTTCTGTATAACCGACGAGAAATTGTATATGCGCTCTACTGAGATTTTTTCAACAGCTTTCCAGGCCGAAATGTAGGGCTCGGGTAGTAAATCGGTTAAACTATGGTTAAGTTCACCCTTTAATAGTTTTTCTTGTTCTCTAAAAAATATGGATGCACATTGGTTTGTCAAGGTATTAATCGCTTTAGCACGGAGCAGACCAATTTTGGCATCATCGTCTTCGTAATCATTTTTTAAACGTTCTTCTATTGTTGTTGAATTGGCAAAAGGTAACAGGTAGTTTTTCACCTCTTCGTACGACAGGATTTTTAAACGGTGTGCATCTTCCAGATCAATGATGCTGTAACAAATATCATCAGCAGCTTCTACCAGGTAAACCAAAGGATGGCGTTTATAAATGAGGTATTCATTATCTTCCTGCGTCAGGTGAAGTTCGGCTGCAATCTTTTTAAAACTCGCTTCTTCTGACTGGAAGAAACCGTATTTTTTACGGTGCAAAAGGCCTTTTTGTTTACCAGCAATTGATGCACATGGATATTTAGCTATAGAGGCCAAAGTAGAATAAGTAAGCGCATAGGCATCATTTCCTTTTCCCTTTAGCGGATGAGTAAGAATGCGGATGGCATTGGCATTTCCTTCGAAATTAATCAAGTCGTGCCATTGTGTTTCGCTCATTTCTTTCTGGTAAACCTTACCATCACCATCGGTAAAGTAGCGCGAGATGGCTGCTTCTCCTGAATGGCCAAAAGCCGGGTTACCCAAATCGTGTGCTAAAGCAGCAGCAGCCACAATATTACCAACTTCATTAATTAAAGGAACATCTTTAATGAGTTGCGGCTGATGTTCTTCTATACTTTTTAAAAATATATTTGCCATTGAACGGGCCACACTTGCCACCTCCAAACTATGCGTAAGGCGATTGTGAACAAAAACACTTCCCGGCAAGGGGAAAACCTGGGTTTTGTTCTGCAATCTTCTAAATGGAGATGAAAAAATTAACCGGTCATAATCACGCTGGAAATCAGAACGCGCACGATCAGTACTGGCACCATATTGTTCCTGTCCGTACCTTTTATTCGATAGTAAATATTTCCACTCCATGCGTTCAATTAATTTTGGGCGAAGTTAATGATTCAGGTGCTGCTTTAATAAAAAGATTCGTTTTTAAAACCTTTGATTTTTTAAGCCTATCGAGTGTAATACATGGTATGAATAATTTTTACGTCTATAAAAGGGCAATCAAAGCAGTCCACCCGGTTTGATGGCTAGCGCCCAGGCCTTTTCCATTGTCACCGTTAAAGTACTCGTAATATAAAATGTAATCTTTAAAATGCTCGTCGTGATTTAATTTGGGATAGCCTCCAAATGCCGCACGCTCACCCTTATCATTTTTAAGGAATAAATTTTTCATCCTTTTGCTCAACAAATCTGCAATTTCATTCAGTGAGAAATAGTCGTTCGAACCTGTTGGATATTCTACCCTAAAATCATCTGTATAGTATTCGTGAAAATGTTTTAAGGCATCAACTAATAAATAGTTTAGAGGCATCCAAATTGGTCCGCGCCAATTGCTGTTTCCACCAAACATACCTGTATCACTTTCTGCAGGTGTGTACTTTACAGAATAATCACTTCCATTTAACCAGTAACTAAAAGGCTGTGTTTCATAAATTTTAGAAACCGATCGAATACCAAAATCAGAGAGGAACTCGGTAGTATCCAACATTCTGCGCAAAAGCATTTTCATCCTATGGCCACGCAAAAGCGAAAACAAGTGTTTATCATTTCCACTTTTATCTGCCCAATGGCTCACTAACTGTACCAAATCAGGTCGTTGAAGCATAAAAGCCTCCAAATGAGACCTAAGTTTTGGCAAGTCTTTCCAATCTTTATCGCTAAAAACGATTACCGCGAACATGGGGATCAAACCGACAAGAGAGCGAAGGCGTAACCGATCCCAATCTCCATTGGGATTACGTAATAAATCGTAGTAAAAACCATCATGATCATCCCATAATCCAATGTGATGATCGCCCATATTATCAATTGATCCGGCAATAAATAAAAAATGTTGTGCAAATTTTATTGCCATATCTTCATATAACGGATCGTGTAAGGCTAGTTCTATACTTATTTGAAGCATATTCAAAGCGTACATAGCCATCCAGCTGGTGCCATCAGCTTGCTCCAAAAAACCACCACCGGGAACGGGCTCACTGCGGTTAAACACCCCAATGTTATCAAGCCCCAGAAAGCCACCTTCAAAAATATTGTTCCCCTCGCTATCTTTTTGGTTAACCCACCAGGTGAAGTTGAGGAGTAGGCGCTGAAATACCTCTTCTAAAAACTTTAAATCACCGGTTCCTTTTATTTTCTTATCTACCAGGTAAACCTTGTAAGAAGCCAATGCATGCACCGGCGGATTTGCATCTGTAAAATCCCATTCGTATGCGGGTAATTGTCCGTTTGGATGGATATAACTATTGTTTAATAACAATCGCAATTGCTGTTTGGCAAAATCGGGATCTACAGGCGCAAGCGCTATGCAATGAAAAGCAAGATCCCAGGCAGCAAACCAAGGGTATTCCCACTTATCAGGCATTAAAATAATATCATTAGCCGTAAAATGGCTCCAATGGTAATTTCTACCACATGCTCTTTCTTGTGCTGGTTTAGGTAAACCCGCATCGCCCTTTAACCAGGCATTTACATCATAATTATAATACTGCTTATTCCATAAAATACCCGCCCAAGCTTGCCGTTGCAGCATTTTTTCTTCATCACTGCAATCCACAGCGTATTTATCTGCATAAAACTCATTGGCTTCTTTTTTACGCACTTCAAAAATCTGATCATAATCTTCAAATGGTGCTTCTAACTGGTTACAGCTTAATCTTAATTTTATGCTGATGCTTTGTTTTGCAGGAATGAGCTTGGTATAATGAACTGCGACTTTGGTTCCTGTTTTGGCAGGATTTATGGCCTTTCTATTCCCGTTTATCAAATAGTCGTTTATACCATCCTTTACAAAATCTGATGCGTTTGCTGATTGATATAAACGTTCATTATTGGTTTCATTATCGGTAAATAAAAATTCAGGTTTACCATCTGCATAACAATAAAATTTACCTAGCTTTTCTGAATGCAAAAGCAATTTATTTTGTCCAATACTGCTAATTGCAGGCTTAGCTGTAGCACCATCCCAACCCCAGTTGTTACGGTACCATAACTGTGGTAAAATATGAAGATTGGCATCTTCATTGCTTCTATTAAAAATGGTGTAATTAATGAGCAAATCATCCACATCATTTTTTACATAATTGATAAAAACATCAAAATATTTATCTTCATCAAATATACCTGTATCCATCAATTCAAATTCGGGTTCCTGTCTGGATCGTTTGGCATTTTCATCTACAAGTTTAGCATAAGGGAAAGCAGACTGTGGGTATTTATACAACATTTGCATATAGGTATGCATGGGCGTATTATCCAAATAATAATAAAGTTCTTTAACATCTTCTCCATGATTACCCTCTGAATTGTTCAAACCAAAAAGCCGTTCTTTTAAAATAGCATCCTTGCCATTCCATAAAGCTAACCCTACACAAAGCAGTTGCTGATCATCACTTATGCCCGCTAATCCTTCCTCACCCCACCTAAAGGCTTTACTCCTCGCTGTATCATGCGTTGTAAAATCCCAGGCATTTCCATTGGGGCTATAATCTTCCCTCACAGTTCCCCACTGTCGCTCAGTAAGGTATGGCCCCCACTTAAGCCATGCTTTTTGATTGGCATATTGTTGATTAATCCGATTTTGCTCTGCCTTGTTCATATTTCAATATTAGCTAATAGTCCACTTGCTAAAACTATACCAATTACCAGTTAGCTTTCAGCTTATTAATATGAAGTTAAATATCCATGATTAAAGTAAATATATTCTAAGTTTTAAGTCACGAACTCAATAATAAAATACAAACCTTTTGGTTTCAGAAACGTTGTTTAAATGAGATTTAATTTATTTATATGAAAACGAGCATCTATAATAAGGAAGAACACACTGAGGGTTACGTAGGACCAGATGGTGGAAAAGAAGAAAAATCTGATGTGCAGAAAGCTTACGAAGAGGGTAATGATACCAATGTTATAACCGCTTTTGGTAAAGAACCAAGCGAACTGATTAAAGGCAATGCTTTAGCAAAAGATGGTTTCGATAATTCTGGTACACAGGGTAAAGATTCGCTTAGCGATGATGCATATAACAGTGCTGATAAAAACCCAACCATACAGAGTTCCGAAAGCCATACCGGGAGTTCATCTGAAGATTTTAAAGCAAATGCCGGCATCAATGAGGATGATGAAAACCATGCATTAAATACAGGAATATAAAGAGACAGTTATGGGATTATTAAAATATGCAATTTTAGGCGCAGCAGCAGTATACGGTTTTAAATACGCCACAAAAAAGCGTGCAACTGATGGGAAATCTTTAATTGATGACTTTAAGGAAAAAGTTCCGGAATATGTTGATGAAATTAATAATTACGCCACAAAAATAAAGCAGGATTATCGGCAAACCAGCGATTTATATTAATGTTTAGATTGTCACTCAAATAAATACCCCGCTTAAGGCATGGTTACTACGGAGCTTTCCGTTGCACCATAGGGGTGAGTGTCACTACTGAAAATGAAAGTATTTACCAGACCTTAAAGGCTGCTAATTAATCAAGTTTGGGTTAACTATTACACCGGCAAAATATTGATATATATCAATATATTAAAACCATATTCTTTGTGAATTGACTATAAGTTCCTGAAATTTGCTATGCTGTAGGATTCGCGACAAAGATTAAAAAATCATTAACTAACTATTTAAGGGCATTTGCTACTTAATTAACGCATTACAGTTGTCGAATCCTAAATAAATTCCATCTACCGGAAAATGCATAAGTCTTGTAAAGGGATTATTCTATAAGAATAGTCTCTTTATAACTAAATCATAAATCTTTCCCACTTAACCCCTTCTCATTATTCTTGTTTCTGTTTCCAATGTCTTCACCCTGACTTAAATTCGAATTATTTAAATTTTCATTTACGGTATGATTAGGATCATTTTCTGTTTTCAATAAATGTGATGCCTCTGGTTCATCCTTACGTTTAAAATCAGTGCGTTTATGGCCGTAAGTAGCCTCTCCATTATCCCATTCTATGTGCTCATCATTGTGGTTAACCCCAGCATTAGGATCAACATTTTTATTTTCGTTACTTTCCATAGCCATTTTTTATTTGTAGATAATCTCCTTTAACAACATTGGTGCAATAAAAAAAGTTTAACAGATCCCATTATATATTGCCCAGTCTTTCCACCTCATCTTATCGATCCGCCATTCAATTGCAGTTACTATACACCCTCACTTTGATCAATCTCTGTACTACTATCCAAATCGTCTTTAGTTGATCCATTTTCATCACGATGTTTTGGTGGATTTTCCATTCTACTTTTTTCCAGTTCTGAAAAATCACCGCCTTTTTGATTGGCCACTTCCCCATGTGAAGAAGGTTTATTTGTTAGTTCTTCCTTTGGGTCGGCAAAATCCTGTCCCTCAATTGGTAATTCTTCTTGTTCCTTATCCTTACTAGTCATATAAGTACAACCAGTCTGCACAGCTTTTGTTTTGGAATTTGCATTGCATAAAAAAAGGCCTCGATTTGCATCGAGACCTTTTCTGTTCTTTTTAAAATCAATTAAACTTTGATTTCAACTTCAACACCGCTAGGCAATTCAAGTTTCATTAAAGCATCAACTGTTTTAGAGTTAGAGCTATAAATATCCAATAAACGTTTATAAGCGCACAATTGGAATTGCTCTCTAGCTTTTTTGTTTACGTGTGGAGAACGTAAAACAGTAAAGATTTTTTTCTCTGTAGGAAGTGGAATCGGACCACTAACCACTGCACCCGTAGGTTTAACAGTTTTTACGATTTTCTCAGCAGATTTATCTACTAAATTGTAATCGTAAGATTTTAATTTAATTCTGATTCTTTGGCTCATCTTATTTTTAATTATGGTTTCCTGTTAGAGCTATTAACAACAGAAACCGGATTTATCTTTTTAGTAGCAAGTATTTAGTATTAAGTATCAAGACTGATAATCCATCTTGATACTTGATACTTTTATCTTAATACTAATTAGTCTTCAGATTTAATTCTGCCTTTAGATTTAGCAATTACTTCATCCTGTACATTTTTAGGCGCAGCTTCATAGTGGTCAAATTCCATTGTAGAAGTTGCACGGCCTGATGTAATGGTACGTAACTGCGTTACATAACCAAACATTTCAGAAAGAGGCACAGTTGCTTTAATTACCTGAGATCCGTTACGGGTATCCATACCTAATAACTGACCACGACGACGGTTCATATCACCGATCACGTCACCCATGTTTTCTTCAGGGGTTAAGATTTCGATTTTCATGATTGGCTCCATCAAAGTAGGTTTACATTTAGGTAAAGCCTCACGGTATGCCATTTTAGCAGCAAGCTCAAATGATAAAGCATCTGAATCGACCGCGTGGAATGAACCATCCGTTAAACGAACTTTCATATCAGGAAGTGGATAACCAGCTAATACACCATTTGCCATAGAAGCAGCAAAACCTTTTTCTACTGAAGGGATAAACTCACGAGGAATTGAACCACCTGTAATTTCGTTTACAAACTGTAAACCACCTTTTTCGAAATCAGCATCAATTGGTGAGATAATTACTGAAATATCAGCAAATTTACCACGACCACCTGATTGTTTCTTGTATGTTTCGCGGTGTGTTGTTGAACCTAAAATAGCTTCTTTGTAAGCTACCTGTGGTGCACCTTGGTTAACCTCTACTTTAAATTCGCGTTTTAAACGGTCAATTAAAATATCTAAGTGTAACTCACCCATACCAGAGATAACCGTTTGACCGGTTTCCTGATCTGTTTGAACTCTAAATGTAGGATCCTCTTCAGCTAATTTACCTAAACCAATACCTAATTTATCAACGTCAGCCTGAGTTTTAGGCTCAATAGCTAAACCGATAACTGGTTCTGGGAAATCCATTGACTCAAGAACGATTGGGTTTTTCTCATCACAAAGCGTATCACCTGTTTTGATATCTTTAAAGCCAACTACCGCAGCAATATCACCAGCAGCCACATTTGGCACAGGGTTTTGCTTGTTAGCATGCATTTGGAAGATACGAGAAATACGCTCTTTATTTTCTGAACGAGAGTTATACACGTAAGAACCTGCTTCTAAGTTACCCGAGTAAACACGGATAAAACATAAACGCCCTACGAATGGATCGGTTGCAATTTTAAAAGCTAAAGCTGCAAATGGCTCACTAATGCTTGGTTTTAATAAAACCTCCTCATTAGTATCTGGGTTTGTACCAATAACACCTTCACTATCCATAGGTGAAGGCAATAATTCCATCACATAATCAAGCATCGTTTGTACACCTTTATTTTTGAAAGATGAACCACAAACCATAGGTACAATTTTAGCATCTAAAACAGCTGCACGTAAAGCATCTAAAACTTCGCGTTCTGTGATTGTTTCTGGCGCTTCGAAGAATTTCTCCATTAACGACTCATCATAATCAGCAACCGATTCAAGTAATTTCTCTCTCCACTCCGCAACCTCATCAATCATATCTTCTGGGATTGGCACTTCAGTAAAGGTCATCCCTTTATCATGCTCATTCCAAACGATACCACGGTTGTTGATCAAATCAACCACACCTTTAAATCCATCTTCAGATCCGATAGGTAATTGTAATGGAACTGCATTACTACCCAACATTTCTTTAACCTGTTTAACAACTTTTAAAAAGTCTGCTCCAGAACGGTCCATTTTATTAACGAAACCAATACGAGGCACACTGTAGTTGTTTGCTAAACGCCAGTTTGTTTCTGATTGAGGCTCAACACCATCAACAGCTGAAAACAAGAATACTAATCCATCTAGTACACGTAGTGAACGGTTTACCTCTACGGTAAAATCCACGTGACCTGGAGTATCAATCACGTTAACGTGATACTTTTGACCTCTGTAATTCCAATCAACAGTAGTTGCAGCAGAAGTAATGGTAATACCACGCTCTTGCTCTTGTGCCATCCAGTCCATTGTTGCAGCACCTTCGTGCACTTCACCAATTTTATGACTTACACCAGCATAATAAAGGATACGCTCAGTTGTTGTAGTTTTACCCGCATCAATGTGAGCCGCGATTCCAATATTTCTTGTAAATTTTAAATCTCTTGCCATGTTATGTTTTTGATTTATCTGATTTTAAATGATTACACCGATTATGTTAAAACAAATCGGTGCAATTTATCTAATCAGTATAATCTTCTAATTAAATCTGTGTAATCTTACTAATCTGTTAATCCTAAATTAGAACCTGAAGTGAGAGAACGCTTTGTTAGCCTCAGCCATTTTGTGCGTATCTTCTTTCTTCTTAACAGCAGCTCCTTCGCCTTTAGCAGCAGCTACGATTTCACCAGCTAATTTCTCTTTCATGGTTTTTTCACCACGACGACGAGCGTATAAAATTAACCATTTCATACCTAAAGCTGTTTTACGCTCTGGTCTAACCTCAGTTGGAACCTGGAAGTTAGCACCACCAACACGACGAGATTTAACCTCTACAGCTGGCATAATGTTAGTTAATGCGCGTTTGAATATCTCTAAACCGTTTTCACCTGCTTTTTTCTCAGCAATTTCAACAGCATCATAAAAAATTGAATAAGCGATAGATTTTTTTCCATCGTACATCATATTATTTACAAAACGAGTTACCTGAACATCATTAAATTTTGGATCAGGAAGAATAATTCTCTTTTTTGGTTTTGACTTTCTCATTTCTTATTTCCTCCCGATTATTTCTTTTTACCTTTTGTTGGTGCCGCAACTACCTGTCCTGGTTTAGGACGTTTAGTACCATATTTAGAACGGCGTTGGTTACGACCAGCCACACCTGATGTATCTAATGCACCACGGATGATGTGGTAACGTACACCTGGTAAATCTTTAACACGACCACCACGGATCAATACGATTGAGTGCTCCTGTAAGTTGTGACCTTCTCCAGGAATGTAAGCATTCACCTCTTTACCGTTCGTTAAACGAACACGGGCTACTTTACGCATTGCTGAGTTTGGTTTTTTAGGGGTAGTGGTGTACACACGTGTACATACACCTCTTCGCTGTGGACAACTGTCCAACGCTGGAGACTTACTCTTGAACTCCAGTGCTACTCTACCTTTTCTAACTAATTGTTGAATGGTTGGCATTGTGCTTTTTTATGTTTTTTTATTAAAAAATTTACCGCTCCCCCGGCATCCTTGCAGATAGCCCATAAAACGGACTGCAAAAGTAGAACAATTCTTTTTAAAAATCAAGGGGTTAGCGTAAAAAGTTTTCAGTTGGCACTTATCAGTTTTCAGTTGAAGATTAAGGACTTGCAGTTCTTCCTGTCTCTTGTCGTCATTCCGAACTGAAGCGGAGGCAATGATGGTGGCCTGAAGCAATCTTTCTCACCTTAAATACTCAATGCATCCTGGCCTTGTTTCATCATTATTAAACGCTTATTTGGAAAGCAGTTTCAGCCATACTTTGGCTGGGTTCGGCCCCGCTAATGTTACAAGTTCGTGAAGAACTCACTTTCCACTTATATCGGGTTTAGGTGGCAAAAGTAGGCTTCTAATATTAACATTTTCCCTGCAAAGTTTAAAGGAGATCAGTTTGCCTTCCGTTTTTCGCGATATTTAATAAATAGCTTAATAAGCACCAATCAAACTATTGGCCGGAATATTCAAAACCTCGTGTAATTTTCTAATCATACTTAAACTAAGTTTGCGCTTACCGCTCAATATTTCAGATTGGCGACTGCGGGCACCTAAAATTTTAGATAGCTCACTTGGCGCTTTACCCAACTGTTCTAACCTAAATTTGATGGCTTCAATTGGTGATGGAGGTGCAATTGCATAATGACTTTCTTCGTAATGTTCTATTAATAATGTTAATAAATCCAATTCATCAGCTTGCTCGGTATCTAAATCAAGATCTTTTTGCATCAACAAGTAGGCCTTTTCTAAAGCCAATTCATACTCATTCTCTGTTTTAATTACTTTTAACATATTTTACCTCCTCCACATTAATTTTATCATAATTAGCATGTGTGCCAATCCAAACTATAAAAACAATTTTTAATTTAAATTCTATATCGGCAATCAACCTATAATCGTTACCCTTAATGTTAAATACGAATCGTTTACCTGTTATTACATCTGCAGTTGCATACAACTTAATTACATCTGCTGGCATATTCCAATCTTGCTCAACAACCTCACCATACCAAGCCTCTAAACTAGCCTTGGCGGTGCTGTGCTTCCTGTAATATTCAACAAGTGTCTTTTTAGCAATAATCCGCATATACAAATGTATTACCAAAATGGTAACAAAACAAATTTATTTAATTCTCATAATTTCATTGGGCTACTTGATATTATCACAGAAACTTACATTTATAGTAATGGGTTAATTACATAACTGTTTTTTCACTGGGTTAAAATAATGACCTGTTATAATGCAAAAAAGTCTTCCAGTTTTACCTGAAAGACTTTCCTTTTTTAAGCTTTAGCTACTTTTTTTGTGTGTTTTTTATGATGATGCTTTTTATGACTTTTTTTAGTCATAGATTTTTCTGTACTTGGTTTTGCAGGTGCTGCAGTTTGCGCATTAACCGTTGCAAAGGTAAACATGGCTAATAAAGCGATGCTTAAAACTTTAATTGCTTTCATTTTCAAGTTGATTAATAATGAATAAACCTTGTTATTTTTTTATTAAATCTCGAAAAGCAAAATGAAGATTTAATGAATTATGGCAGGTCGAAAGCAAAAGAATATTTTAGCTTTCTTCCACTCAACACATACTCAGAAACTACCTTTCCGTCAACGAGGATTTTATATTCACCCTTAGATTGATGCTTAGCAGTAGCAAAAGTTGTAAGCTGAACATGTGTTCCAGATTTTAAGATTACAGTCTTTTCCCATGCACCGTTAATTTCTTTTAGTTCTGTCTGTTTTCCATTTTCAGTAGTGTAAGCCATGTCGGCCATTAAACCATCGCCAAAATTTGCCTGATACACTACGCTATAAGTTTCTTTCTGAGGAACATCTATTTTACCACTCGACATGGAATAGATGGTTGTCATGGTTGATAAAGCACAGCTGCTTAAAATGATCGCCAGCAAAAAAGAACAGATAATATTTTTCATTTGATATGGTTTAGATCAAGATGACGACGGTTTTAAAGAAAAGGTTGCAAAGGAAAGAGAAATGATTAAATGAGAGAATATTGGATTAGACTAGCCTATTCACTCCTTCTAAACTCACTCATTCCATCATTTATTAAACGTATCAAGGTATAAATCTTCAACCTTTTTTCTGGCCCAGGGCATTCTTCTTAAAAATTTTAAGCTCGATTTGATCGTTTGGTTATTATTGAAACAATCGATCCTGATCAATGATCCCAGTTTTTCCCAACCGTAATGCGTTTGCAGATCGGTTACTATTTTTTCCAGAGTGATACCGTGTAAAGGATTATTTTTTTGCTGTTCGGCCATTTCGCAAAGTTAAGGCAAAATTATCAGGGTTTGTACTGGGCCATCCAAACATTTGCACCGCCGCAATCGGGATCGTTTATTTTGTGCCTGAGCACCTCAAATTGATTTGCCTGAAGCAGGGTTTGATATTCAGCGGTATCCAAAGAAGCATGAAAAAGATTTTCGCCACCATTCATGCCCCACACTTCTCCCCTTTCCGTTCCAGACGTAAACAGTAAAATACCGTTGGGCCTAAGGTGACGTTTAAAAATAGCAAACATATCCGGCTGATCATCAGCAGGAAGATGAAAAAAACTGTGCCAGGCAATAATCGCATCAAATTTTTCGTCGAGATCGAGTTCACGCATATCTTTTAGCAGAAATCTGGTAGATGGGAAATTGATTTTTGCCAGCCCGATCATTTTTTCGCTGGCATCAACTCCTAGAACATTTACCCCATGGTTGATAAAATATTCCAATATGGGTTTCCCATCACCGCAGCCCAGATCTAAAACCTTTGCATCTGTTGCAAGGTGTTGGAGGATATCATTTAAATAAGCTTTCTCTACCGAATCAGCATAACGGTTTTCAGCAAACCAGTGTCCTATCTTATTGTAAACTTTGTAAACGTTTTTGCGTTCTCCTTTTTCCATATGTGTAAATTTTAGATTATTATTGATGTTAATCTTTAATTCAAAGTTTTAAAATATCCAGAACACCACCCCTTGCATTAACAACAATAAAATAAACATATTCTATTTTTTATTGGAAACAAAACTGCAGTGGTTCTTGGCAAATGCAGCCCTGCCATCCGCTTTACTCCGTTGCACTTCATGCCCGCTACTGTCAGGTTTAGGATGAACGGTCTGCTTCCAGGATCACGCCAAAGGTATTGGACCCTTCATTTCCAAAACAATATCGGTTAAACAATAATTGTAACCGGGTTTATAAATTAACCAACAGCCGTAGCATCAATTTCGATTAACATGCCATTTAAGGCCAACCTTTGTACCGGGATAAGCGTGTTTACCGGGAATTTCTGGTCGGGCCATATTTTATTTGATTCTTCGATCAGGATCTCGTGTTTGGCTTCATCGTAATCTACCACCAAAGTAGTCAGTTTTGCAATGTTGGCCATGGTTAAATTTTTGCTTTTTAAAGCTAAGGCAATATTTTCGAAAACAATGCCTACCTGTGTCCTAAAATCATCACTTAAAATGCCATCTGTTCTGCTACCGCCCTGACCTGCAACAAATACCAATTGACGGTCGGCCGGAACTGAAGCCAAATGAGAATATCCGTGTGGACGGGGATCGTATATGCCAGCAGGATTGGTAATTTCTAAACCAGGTGTTTCCATATTTGTAAATTTATGACAGCTAAATTATCTGATAGTTTTCCGTAAACCGTCGGCAGTTTGCAATAAAAAACCTCCTGATCTTTTAAAATCAGGAGGTCTGGAATTTATTTAATGTAAGCTCTGTTGCCGATTAAGCTAAAGGGTAAACCTCAAGAAGTCTTCGACTACTCTATCAGTGACAGACTCCAATAGAAAGGTCGTCATCTCGACTGTAGCGCAGCGAAATGGAGAGATCTATTTAGTTAGATTTCTCGACTGCGTTGCACTCCGCTCGAAATGACGGTAACTAGAGGGATTTTTACGCGTAGATTAATAACCTCATTATATTGGTTTTTTTAAAATAAATTAACCCTCAGACTGACAACCGCAGCACTTAATTAATAACATTGGCTTAGTTGCCTGTAGCGGTCCACGTATCGTTATCAGGATTTGAATCTGGCAATACTTTATCGGGATCTAAAGTAACCGACTCAATTTCTTCAGTTGTTGGGAAACGAACCAGCCAGCTAGTATTTTTCATCCAAACATCAACCGGAACTTTTACGGTCTCAGTTTTTCCGCTTTTGGTTTTAACCTGAAGGATAATTGGCATTGGCATTTTCTCTAAGTTTACCACTTTAATGTTATAGCCTACCAATTTATCATCTTTTTTAACGGCTTCAACGGCAGCGATACCCTGATCCATTTTCCAGCTGTTTAAAAACCAGCTTCTCCAGAACCAGGCCAAATCTTCGCCCGCTCCATTTTCCATCGAACGGAAGAAATCGAACGGTGTTGGGTGTTTAAATGCCCAGTTTTTAATGTACTGACGGAAAGCATAATCAAAACGGTCTTCGCCTAAGATCTGGTTTCTCAAAATATCCAGGCCCCATCCTGGTTTGCTGTATAAGTTAACACCTATATTTCTTTCGGCCATACCATCAGGCATCTGCATAATATTTTCGTAAATCGGGTTACCGATCACATTTTTACCAATTCTGTGTAAATCAGCCGGAGGACCTGCATATTCGCCATTATTAAAGTTTTTCTTAGAAATACCGTTGATGAAAGTATTAAATCCTTCGTCCATCCAACCATATTTACGCTCGTTAGAACCCACGATCATCGGGAACCAGGTGTGCCCAAATTCGTGATCGATTACTCCCCATGCGCCGGCCTTTTTAGCAGTCCAGCCACAGAAAACAATGCCAGGATATTCCATACCACCAATATTGGTAGCCACATTAACAGCCATTGGATAAGGATATTCGAACCATTTTGATGAATAATGCTCGATGGTAGATTTCACATATTCTACCCCACGGCCATAAGAATCAACACCATTACTTTCTACCGGTTGCGCAGAAACGGCCAAACCTGTTTTACCACTTGGCAGTTTATACCTGGCGGCATCTAATACAAATGCTTTTGATGAAGCCCAGGCCGCATCGCGTGCATTGGTAATTTTAAATTTCCAGGTTAGTTTATCTTTCGCCGGACGTGATTTTGGATCGGTTACTTCTGCTTCGGTACGGATATGCACGGTAGCATCGCTCAGTTTAGCCGCGTTCCATCTTTTTAACTGCTCTGGTGTAAAAACTTCAGCAGGGTTTAATAATTCTCCCGAACCCATAACGATATGGCTTGCCGGTGCAGTAATGGCAAAGTTGATATCGCCATATTCGCAATAAAACTCTCCTCCGCCCCAATATGGCAAAGTATTCCAACCGATTACATCATCATATACACACATGCGTGGAAACCATTGTGCAATGGCAAAAATTTCACCGTTTTTTGTAGTTAAATGACCTGTTCTGTCCGATCCTTCTTTCGGTACGATGTACGAATAATCCATTTTAATGGTTACCAAATCGCCATTAGCGGCCAAAGGTTGATCTAAACGAATCTGCATACGGGTATCTTCAACGATAGAGGTGAATTTTACTGCACCTGCTTTTTGAGCTACGCTGATGTTCTGGATTTTATAACCTCCATCAAATTTTTCGCCCTGTGCGCCATAACGGCTACGTGAAGGGGTAATGGCATAACCACGTGAAGTTTCTTTAAAAGTATTCTGATCTAACTGTAACCATAAATAAGGCAACTTATCAGGACTGTTGTTTTTGTAGGTAATAGTAACCGTTCCGCTAACCATGTTCTTGGTTTCATCGAGGTTGGCGGTAATGTTATAGTCAACATGGTTTTGCCAGTATTTCAGACCTGGCGCACCAATTGCCGAGCGGAATTCATTTCCGTTTTGGGTATAAAATAGTGGTCCAAATGCTTCAGCGGGATTATAGTTGCTTGCTGGTGCGGGGGTTGTAGCCTGCTGGGCTGATGCTGAAAAAGCAAAAACACAACAAACCAAACCAAAATTAATCAGTTTAGTCAATTTCATGATCATAATAAGGTTGTAATACTGCGGTAAATATAAAAAATAACCACATATAGATTTATATGTGGTTATAATGTTACCAATAATGGTTATAATTCAATTAATATCTGTTAAAGAGACTTAATTAGCCTTTAATTTTGGCAGATCCTGCAATTTTCTTTCCTGTGGTGTTAATTTTTTCCATGCTACAAAGGCACGTGAGATGTAAAAAGAATAACGAAAAGGTCTTTCAGCCTTTATAGCTTCGATTGAAGGCCTATAAATGATCATAAAGTTTTTAAGGTCTTCACCTTCCAGTTTAGTAAGATCGGTAATGGCCTTTGGAGTGAAGTTTTCGTCGATTTCATCCTGGTACAATTCCTTTTCTTCTAAATCGGCTTCTTTACGCTGTTGTCTTTTATATTTACCGTAACCTAAATTCAGGTTCAAGCCACCCACCTTATCTTTCATACGCTTACGGTTTAGGTTACCCCCGGTATTAAGCAAGGTGTATTTTTCTGCCAGGGGATCTTTAGCATCGGTTACCTGGCTGTTCATGCGGACCGCAGTAATATCTACATCTTTTAAACTGTTCGATTTTACCGGAAGGTAGATGGTTCTGTTTAGGAGATTGGTTAAATAAAGCGTGTCGGTATGATACCCTATTGCCGAAAATTCAATCAAATCGCCAATGTTGGCTGCAATGGTATATTTACCTTCTTTGTTGGTACTGGTAGATTTTTTACTGTTCAGGTTTCTGATGGAAACGCCAGGCAGTGAGAGTGTTTTTTTCGAATAATCGAAAACTGTACCTGTAGTTACCGTTTGTGCAAAAACGCCAATTGGCAAGGCAAGCAATAGAAAAATGATCAGTTTGTACATACTCAAAAGTAACTTAGTTCGACATTTAAAATCTGCATTTAACAAACTTTAACATTAGAACAAATGAATCAGGTTAGTGTTTTTAAATAATTTTCATCGTCAAATCCAATCAATATGGCTTTGTTGTTTTGCTCAATAATCGGGCGTTTTATTGCACTGGTATTTTCTTTTAAATAAGCGATCGCCAAATCCTGCTTATCAATTTTGGCTTGTTCCTCTTTAGTGAGTTTCTTCCAGGTTAGACCTTTACGGTTCAACACCGTTTCCCAGCCGAAAGTATTACACCATTCATTTAACTTTTCTTCAGTAATGCCTTTTTTCTTGAAATCGTGAAATTCGAAATCAATTTGATTTGCTTTTAACCAATCGAGCGATTTTTTAACTGTATTGCAATTTGGAATTCCGTAAACGGTCATGTTGAGTTGTAATAATGTAAGATGGAAAATGTATGATGGAAAAACCAATCCAGCAATCCGTTTCAAAGATAGTAAAAAAGGGAATATGAGGGGATAATACCCAATGATCAATTTGCAATAACCAATGCCAAACTGTGTAAAATGGAAGATGGATGATGGAAAGAATAATAACTAATGATCAATTTTCAATAATCGATACCAAGCGCTTTAAAAACTGACTATAAAATCTTAATGTGCTTAAATTCTTAATGGTTAAACAATGAAAAATGGATGATGAATCAGGTCGCCTGATATCCGTGGTGTTGGATATTGTTATCAGACACAAAGTTGAATTATTGATTTTCGCAAACAGTCAGATGGCAACATCTGACTGCACGATGAACGAAAAAACTCAATCTTAAAATCCCGCAATCCTATAAATCCTGATCATTCGTCACATTTTTAGCCCCATCCATCACATTTTAAATATTGTGACCGGTTCTCTTTGTAAAATTGTACTATTAATTAAAATAAAAATGGAAATTCTTTCAGGTAATTCAACTGCCATCAAATCCAAAAACATCAACCAGCTTGAGTTTTGGATTTCTACAACATTATACATTCTAGCATTGATCAGCATTTGCACGCAGACCACTTATGGTTCTGGCGGGTCTTACCGTTTTTCTGAAAATTCGGTTGAGTATAGCATTATGGCGAATTTCTTTCTTCCTGAAATATTCAAGATCAGTATCATTTACTTTAGTTTTTTGCTTTTCAATTTTGTTTCAATGCCTCAATTGGCAAAGGGCCGTAACGTGACCATGAACCTGATCATGACCATTGCTGTTACTGCGTTTTCTATTATTGGATGGATGATCGCCAATACCTATTCGGAAGCTTACCGCCTTGTGGAATATGATGATATGGACCGCGGTTACGACATGTTTTTTGGAGAAGCTTTTACCTATATATTTTTTATTTATTTACTTTTTAACGCTTACGCCTATTTTAACGAGCGT
This sequence comes from Pedobacter sp. MR2016-19, assembly GCF_014947265.1. NCBI lineage: Bacteria > Pseudomonadati > Bacteroidota > Sphingobacteriia > Sphingobacteriales > Sphingobacteriaceae > Pedobacter > Pedobacter sp. MR2016-19. Next base: position 8,839 of record NZ_JADCNK010000004.1, on the reverse strand, counting down.
GGCATAGAGCTTTTTAATAGAATCCACTTTTTAAAGAGTTATAATAAGAATATTGTTTCAGAGATATTTGTGAGTACAAAAATCTGGCTGATTACGCTCATGGTATTTGCGGCAGTACTCTCTTTAAAAATCGATTATGAATTGTTGATCGTTTGGTTACTTGTACCACCGGTAAATATTTTCTTTGCCTTTTGCGCTATTTATTATATCATTCCAAATCTTCGAAAAAACTTTAAGGGTTTTGGCCGGTACTTTTGGGGCAATGTAGGTTTAACCATTATCATTTCACTCCTCTTGCTCATTGCCCTTATCCCTTTTATGCGCAATGGCGAAGTTGTGCCAATTACCTTAATTTTAAATGCAATATGTTTAATCTGCATTACCACGCCATCTGCCTGGTATGTTTACAAACATAAATTTGAAAAGCTGAGCGAAATCCAGATGCTGAAAACGGAACTGGGCAAATCCGATGCGAACCTGAATTTCTTAAAATCGCAGATTAACCCACACTTTTTGTTTAATGCTTTAAACACCCTTTTTGGAACAGCTTTACAGGAAAATGCAGAAAGAACGGGCGAGGGTATTCAAAAACTGGGTGATATGATGCGTTTTATGCTTCACGAAAACACACAGGATAAAATTTCGCTAACCCGGGAGGTAGAATACCTGAACAATTATATCGATCTGCAAAAACTGCGCACCTCACGCTCGGCAGATATCAGGATTGACACCCATATTGAAGAACAATTAAACAATTTGCAGATTACACCAATGTTGTTGATCCCCTTTATCGAAAATGCATTTAAACATGGGATCAGTTTGCAACAGCCCTCATACATTAAAATTACGCTGCAAACTAAAGAAAAGACTTTATATTTCGACGTAAGCAACAGTATTTATATCAAGGCAGATAATGATCCTGAAAAACTAAAAAGCGGCATCGGACTTGAAAATGTTAAACAACGCTTATCATTACTTTATTACGGAAAACACGAATTAATTATCCGCGAAAGTGCAAACGAGTTTTTTGTTCATTTAACTTTGCAGTTAGATTAGTCCTTCGACTTTGCTTATGGTAACCCATAATTTGTTATATCAATATAAATGATAATTTATCTGCGAATGTCACCCTGAGCGGAGTCGAAGGGCAGTAGATCAAAATATCTGTTGGCATTTATCTTGATTTTATTATATTTAAAATGTCCTTCGACTCCGCTCAGGATGACACCACGCGTTAGTATAAAGTGAAGACGAAGTCAAAATAAAATATGAAAACCTACACCGTCTATATTTTAAAATGTGCAGATAACTCTTACTACACGGGAGTTACAAACGATATAGACAAAAGACTTTATGAACACGAAAATGCTACAAACCTAACTTGTTATACTGCTAGAAAAAGACCTATAATCTTAGTATTTTGCGAGCACTTTGAAGACATTAATGAAGCCATTAATTTTGAAAAACAAATTAAAGGTTGGTCTAGAAAAAAGAAAGAGGCTATTATAAACGATAACTGGGATAAACTTAAAGAACTATCTATTTGTAAAAACACTACTAGCCATACGAATTTTACCAAGTAATGGGCTTAGACTACGCTTAGCCTGACATCCACAAAGACCAACCAAAAATGATTGCCATTGCTATAGATGATGAACCGATTGCATTAGACATTATAAAATCTCATGCCTCAAAAGTTCCGTTTGTAGAATTGCAGGAAACCTTTACTGATGCCTTTGCTGCCATCACTTATCTTCAGCATAACAAGGTTGACCTGATTTTTCTCGACATTAAAATGCCCGATATCAGTGGAATTGATTTTTTAAAGAGTTTAAACAAGCCGCCAATGGTTATTTTCACTACTGCTTATACCGAACATGCCGTACAGAGTTTTGAACTTGACGCTGTTGATTATTTGTTAAAACCTTTTTCACTTTCGCGTTTTTTGAAGGCCTGCAATAAGGCACACGAACTCTTTAACCTGCGTAGCCAGAAACAGGAAGCCAAAACGGAATACATTTTTATAAAAGATGGTTATGAACAAATTAAGGTTAATTTAGACGAAATCTGGTATGTGGAAGCCTCGGGAAATTACACCCAAATCCAGCTTAAGGATAAATTACTGAGCTCGCGCATTACCATAAACGATCTGGCTGATTTACTTCCAAAAACAGATTTTATCCGCTGCCACCGGGCATTTATTGTTGCAAAAAACAAAGTATCCAAATTTGACCGCAGCCAAATCTGGATCGGGGAAAAGATCATTCCTATTGGGGCAACCTATGGTGGAATACAACTTACTTAATGCAATTTAAGCCTCGCAGGTTTTCGAAATCTGCTAGGTCTGGAACAGCGATATGAAATGCAGAACCATTGTTAAATAAACCTGATAGTAGCGTAAAACCCGAAGGTGAGGCACGAACCGAGGCTTTGTAGCGGATAGCAGGGCTCTAATCACCCAAGTACGCCGAACCCTGCTTTTCCAAAAAAAACTGACCACCTAAGTCACCTGAGTGCATCTTTTAGGTTTATAACCCATTTATTTTACACTTACCCTTATCCCGGCTGAGTGAGTAGTAAACTCTGGTGCATACATGCTTTGCAAACTGGTAATGCCATTCGAAAAATTGCCTGCATGGGTAACCCGTAATGGATATTCGAATACATAAGTTCCTTTTGGCATGTAACTGATAAAGAAATTGGTTGAAGCATCTTTAGTGCTTTCATAATAACCCAAACCATCCTGATATTTATACTGGGAGATCACATTTACGGGTTCAAAACCTGATGAACGCATATCTTTTAAATGGATATATTCCATATCCCTATCGCAGTTAATTTCTATACGCACCTTCAATAAATCACCTGGTGCCAAAACATTGCTGGTGGTAAGCGGTGTTAACACATCACCTTTATCGCTGGCTTTCTGGATGAATAATTGTTTCTTGATTTTGACTCCGGTGTTGGCTGATGTGATTTTATCCAATTGCTCAAAATATTGCCAGTACAGTGCTCCCCAGGCTATGGTTTGGTTATTGTTTTTAACCTCTACCCTGCCCATTTCAGGTTTAACATTCGCACCTGCAATGCTTACTTTCTGATAACCGGTTCCGGCCTCTTTTGTAGCATTGGGTTGTTGCAGTTCTGTTAATTTCTGACTACCAATTGTGATTTCTGGTTCATTACTTTCGCTTAATAAATCGGTACCTTTCATTAATAATGCATAACAGGCAGCTGTAGTAGCTTTTGTGGTTTGCCAATCGTTGGTTTGTTTATTTTTGAGCAACCAGATTTTCATTTCCTCTACCGCTTTGGTATCATTCGCCACTTCATCAAAAGCCTCAATCAACAAAGCCTGCGTTTCAACCGGACTTTGGTACCACCACCAACCTGCTTTGTTGTTAGCCCAGTACATGCCCAGTTCGTCGTTTTGTTGTGCGGTTTGACTTAACAGCGTAATGATTTTCTTCGCTTCTACACTATTGCCGTTTCTGTTGAACACCAAAGCTGTTTGTGCCAGTTGGTAAGTATCAAAGGTTTTCCAGTTGGCAACCAATTTTTTGAGGTAAAAATCTTTAGCTTTTGTAAAATCGGCAGTAGTATTTTTTTGATTGGTATAACTTCTGGCAAAAAGATAGTGTAACGGCAAGTAGCCAGAGCGTTTCCCCTTCACTTCATCCTTATAATCCTTAACGAATTCCGCATCTAAATAAATAATGGCCTTATTGAGCATAGCATTAAATTTCGGAAAAGCTTTTTCATCAACCATTTTCAGTTTTTTTAACTGGCCCATTCCCAAAACGATGTGCTGGGTAATGTATCTATCCTCCCGCATGCCACTAAACCATGGGAAAGCCCCGTTATTAAACTGCATTTTTTCTAACTTCTCAAAATTGGCTTTTAACTCATAAGTCATTCTGTTTAAGTCGAAAAGTGTAGCCAAACGTTTTTTACGTTCGCTTTCATTATCTGCATTGCGTACCCAAGGGGTTTCTTCTAATAAAATCGATTTCAATTCCTTGTTTTTCTCCAGGTTCGATAACAATGCTTCGCCATTATTGGTGTTTTTCCATTGTTCAAAAACCGTTTTAATTTTTGGCGATGAATTAATAATTCCCGTTGCAAAACTATTGGCATAAAAGCGGCTAAAAGTTTGTTCAGCACACTCGTACGGATATTCCATTAAGTAAGGTAAGGCCTGCACCGCATACCAAACCGGATTGGAGGTAAACTCAAATGTTAAACTTTGGTTGCGTAAAGTTTTTGAAGCGCCAGATTTCTCCAGCTTTTCAAAGTCGAAAGTTTTACTAGTATTACCACGAACATTTATGGGCATACTTTCGGTAACCAACATGGCATTTGCCAAAACCGGAATGGTATTTTCTTCGCCATCGCTAAATTTGCCACTTTGGGCCAAAACTTTATAGGTAATGGCACTAATGCCTGATGGAATAATTAATGTCCATTTTAAAACGGTATTGCCCTCGTTATCCACTTCAAAAGTTTTTTCCGACTTATCATTTGAGCCTAAAATCTGGACCGGTTTTGCCGTTAAGGCATCGGTAAGTTCTAAACTGGCATTGCCGACCAGTTTTGTACCAGCAAGGTTATTCAGCTTGGCACTTAATAAAATCGTATCTCCTTCCCTGAAAAAGCGTGGGGCATTTATGGCAATGGCCAATTGTTTCTGGGTAACCAATTCATTAGTGATAGATGCCGTTTTTAAATCTTTGGTATGTGCAAAACCCATCATTTTATAGCGTGTTAAACTTTGGGGGATGGTAAACTCGATCTTGATTTCACCTTTAGCATCGGTTAACAATTGCGGATAGAAAAATGCGAGTTCGTTAAAGTTGGTACGTGGGGTAATGTTAGGTTTTTTGATGACTGGCTTACCATTTACGATTTCTAAACCTGTTTTAGGATCGTAACTGTTAATGCTTGCGAAATCATATATCCCAGTCTCATCTACCGCAACTGCTTCCTCTTTTAACATTTCAACTGTTGGGGCTGCAACACTTAATCCAGCAGCTTTCCCTTGCAAAGTTGACATTCCTCTAATCTGAACAACCGAACCAGTTATATTTTGTTTTTTTTGTGTCGCATATCCAGTAACCATTACTTCTTTTAAAGCATTCCCATCCTCTTTCAACGTTACATCAAAACGCTTTTTACTGCCTATTTTTATAGAATAGTTTTTATAGCCGATAAAAGAAAAGTTCAGTATCTCCCCTGCTTTGGCATTAATGGTGTAAATACCTAAAACATTGCTGGTGGTTACCCTTTTACCTACACTAACCTGTACGCCTGGCAGTATTTCGCCCTGACGATCGAGCACCACCCCATAAATTAATTTACCATTTTCTAACTCCGCGAGTTTTTTTACCGCTTCCGGAGATAAGCCTTTTCGTTTAGCCCTTTGTAAATTGCTAACGTAGTTCCGGTAACCAGAGTTGTATCCGCCATAATAGTTATAACCAAACAGATTAAGGTTTTCATAACCCCGGTTAATTACGCTATAATCTATGTCCTGTCTTAAAAACCATAGGTAACCTGGGTTAGCAACATTGTTTGCATTGAAATTCCAGTTATAAAAACCATAATTAAAACTGTTTTGCAAATTCGTATTCCAGTTCATCTTCCTAAGGTCGTCTAAACTGGCATCGTAAAGTGTGGCTACCATTTCGGCCATTTGTTTTTCTCCCTTGTTATTACTGATCTGCAGTTTCCAGCTTTCCTTTTCACCGGGCTGTAATTTATTACGAAAGGTTAAAAAGCGGATGTTCAGCTCCTTCTGCGGATCTGCAATTTTAACCTGTTGCATGGAGTTGTAAACAGTACCTTGGTGCACCATGGTAAACTGCACTGCAAACCCATCCTCGTAATTGGCTTTTGGTTGTATTTTAACAATGGTCTGTTTTGGTGATAAATTGATCCACACTTTTTCGGCTATGCTATCGCGATAATAAACTTCGTAATAAGCCTTACTGTTCTCTGCCAAACCTGCCAAACGGAATACAGCGCTTTCGTTTGGTTTGATCACCGTAACTTCTGGTGTAATCCATTCGATGTTTGATTGTATTACTGCAGGCGCTGCATGATAAACCACGAGGTATTTATCTACAGTAACCGTATCATTTTGCCCATTTACAGCCGTTAAGATGATTTTATAATAACCTGGTTTCAGGTCTTTCTGACTAAAACTTAAGTTTCCACGACCGTTTTTGGCACTAAGGTTTTGCTTAAATTCCACTGATTTTACCGGCCATTTAGCTACTTCGAGTTCATTGTTATAATCATCATGGGGAAAGTTCTTAATAAAATCTTCCTTGCTCATGGCATAATTTTCGGGATAAAAAGGACTTTTGTTCATCAGTCTTGATGGTGCCTCCAATAAACTCCACTCTGCTTTAACATCAGCCTTAATGGCTTCATTGTTTAAATTGGTAACCGAAAAAGAGATACTATCTGTTTTATTGCTCAAATACACAACTTGCTCTGCATTGATATTAAGTGTAATATCCTTTTTTCCAACATTTATAGTAGTCGTCTTCGAACGGGTTTCGCCATTTAAATCAGTGATATCAGCCACAATTTCATAGCTATAATTTGCCCTGGTATCCGTAACGTTTGCAAAAAAAGTAATCTCGAATTTACCGCCTGCTTTGGTGCTTGTTTTGCCAATGGCTACCTGTTTTCTTTCAGCATACATCCTGGAGCCATAAATAACAATCCGCTGCTCGTAGCTGAGCCTGTAATCGTCCATCACTCTCCGAAAAACTTTATAGTTTACCTTCGCGTTGCTCACCGAATAGCCTGAAAAAGAATTGGCCCTACCCTCTACTTTAATGCTATCATTCAGTTTATAGTGTTTATTGGGTTTATCAAAAACCACCTCGAAGGTAGGCCGCTTATACTCTTCAACTTGTACAGCAATGCGGCCATATTCGGTTTCAATTTCCATCTGACCGTTTAATATGCCCATTGGGATGGTAAACGAACCTTGAAATGTGCCATAATCGTTACTCATCAATTTCGTTTTGGTAATCTCTTTTCCATTGGCATCATTAAAAGAAATATCAACGGCCCTATTTACGGCAATTTTATTCTTTCCATTCAGGATGTTCAAACACAATCCTTTATAATAAATGGTTTGTCCCGGGCGATAGATCGGTCTGTCGGTAAATAGAATTATACGTTCTTCATCTTCGTCATCCCGGTAGCTATTATAATTGTTAATGTTGATCTGCAATTCATCCTTACCAAGCTTTAATAATGCGGCACTCATTCCAGACTGGGTTTCGGCGGTACTGGCGTAACCATTCCCATCTGTAGTTAACAATTCACCATCAATATATTTACGGGTATTGTAATCGTATCTCCGTTGCCTGATCGTTACGTTTTTTAAAGGCGCACCATCATTCAACTGACTAACAAAATATTCATGATTATCAAAATTACGTCTGTTAATAACCGCCATTGCTGTAACCTTAAAATTGATGTTGCTATAAACGGTATCGTTCTGTTTGTGGTTAATGGTCTGGACAATTAAAGTATAACTACCAAAAGGCAATGCCTCAATTTTATCAACTAAACTGTGGGTTTGATAATCGTTGGTTTTAGGCGCAGCTATGGCCCACTGCTTAACTATTTTATTCTTTCTTAAAAAAGCTAAAAAATCGGCCTTATTGTTAAACTGTTCATAGTCATTTTTAAATTCTGGCGAATGGTACAACCTCAGCTGTACGGTATCTGTATTTTTGTAGGATAGATATAATTGACTGGGTTGATCGGGCTGTACAAATTCTTTTACTTTAACCGATAAACTACTGCTTTTAATCTCTTCAATTAAATTCCTGGCATTCTTTGCCCCGATGCTTTTTGGAAAGGCATTTATCGCTTTTTCGGCCAAAGCAATTGCCGTAATCAGGTTTTGTTTATTGGTATCAACAGGTAATTGTGCGTTTTTATGTATGGTGGCCTGCTCGTATAAAATATCAGCAAAAACTTCACTTTGGGTACTTTGCTCAGCCAACTGACTTAAAGCGTTGTAGTACAATTCTTGTTTGTCGCCAGTAAAATGCTGTTGTACAAACTTTAACCTTTTTAAATCTACATCTGCCAGTGCTGAAGAATTACTGTTGTTCTGGTGAAATCGGATCAGGTTTTTAAATAACTGCAAAGCCTGCACTTTAAAAGAAGAACTATCGGCCGGTATTTTAATATTTAAAAATAGTTGTCTGTTACCAAACCAGTCAACATTACTCATGTCGATTAATTCATCATCATATTGTGTAAGGTTGAGTTGTGTATTGCTAAAAACATCGATGGCACGGTGGGCCAGCAAATCGTATAAGGTAGGCCTAAAGCTTCTGTATTTTTTATCACCTGCCAAAACCGCATCCAAAGTATCTACTTTCGTCTGTTGTAAAATCTGGCTCTCTTTTAGCGATAGCAGGTAATATTTTACCGTTTCATCATTCAGTTTTTTAATGTTCCAGGTTTTAATATCATCTCCTATATCTCCCTGTACCTGCGTACGCTGGTTAATCTGCCAACGGTTCTGTTGCAGGTAGTTCCAATATGTTTCGGCTAAAAGTGATTGTAAAATGCTTTTTTCAGGCTGTTTGGCTATATTGATATCTTTTTGCAAATTGATCAAAATCTTATCAAATGAATTTTCCTCCAGGTAACTTTGAAACATCATCCGGTAAATAACCGATTTAACGAGCAAAGGCGTATTATGCGTTTTACGTGCCTGCTCATTTATTTTTTCAATTAAAGCAAGTGCATCTTTTGGTTTGGCCTGGTTGGCAATAGAATCGACCCTGTAAAAATC